>AYTS01000149.1 GCA_002009475.1 Candidatus Brocadia carolinensis
CAGCGATAACCAAGCCGCAGATAGAGGCGTTGACAAAAAAAGGGATTCTGCAATTAGGGTTGTTTGAAGAAAAGCTCTGCGAGATAAAGGATGAGGGGATTCGGTATATTCTGAGGCGCAATCCGACAAGGGCGGAAGAGATGGCAAAGACACGCATAGCAAAATTACCAAGTATGGAGAAATACATCGATTGGAAGAATAGTTATCTGAGAGAGCATCCAAGGGCATCGGTTTCGAAGGCACTGGAAGCGGCAAAGGAAAGGCTCAAGAAACTGAAGCTGGAGGCGTGGGCACAGATAAAGGACGAGTCCGGGACGCTGAAGATAGAGAGCAATGAAGAAGCATTAAACAGGGATTATCACGGGAACTAGAAAATACTAAATAAGTGGTGTTTTATGAACAGCCCTAATAAGTATAACCGTTTGAATTCAAAGGAATAATGGCAAGTAAACCATTTTACCTACAACAAGGTGATAGTATTTATTGTTTAGAAAATACGCAATCATCGAAAATGATAAAAATACATCTATACCCTAAAAACACCTGTAGATTCAACAATATTTATATTGACAAATCTATTTTAACAATATATATATTAGCTATAGTTTACCTAATTAATACTACTAAGAGGGCGTGCATCATATCAAAAGATTTCTTTCTCCAGCCATCTGACCCTATGCAAAAACGATACGAAGCCCTCAGGGCTTCCTTCGTAGACGAACTGGGTGCGAAAGCAGTTGCCCAGCGGTTCGGTTGCTCTGTTCATACCATCAATGCATTACGGAGGGATTTCCTCTCCGGTTCTTTACCACCGCTTTTTCTCCCCCTTAGTAAAGGGCCAAAACAACCACGACCAGCTACCCTCCAATGCAAGGGACGAATCATTGAGCTGAGAAAACAAAACTACTCTATCGATGAGATCGAAGAAGTCCTCTTGCGTGAAGATGTTGCCATTACTTCCAAAACAATACATCAAGTTCTTCGGGAAGAAGGCTTTGCCAAACTCTTCCGCAGAACACACGCCGAAAGGCGGGCTGCCTTACAAATGGCCAAAGAGCCTGCAGAACCAGCCAAGGTAAAGGACTTTGCTGCCCATGATTTTGTAAGAACCTCCTATGGAGGCATCTTTCTCTTTATCCCGTTAATCTTAGAGATGAAACTTGATTCTATCTTTCGTGAAACGGGCTTTTATGGTTCTGGGCAGATACCCAGAACCAACTATCTCATGAGCTTCATGGCCTTAAAACTTATTGGCAAAGAGAGACTCTCTCATGTAGCAGACCTTAATTTTGATTACGGCCTAGGTACCTTTGCAGGACTCAATATCCTGCCTAAAGTTGCAGCCATAACCCAGTACTCATACCGAAATCCCCACCAGGCAGTGGTCACACTCCTCAAAAAGTGGAATGCCGTGCTCAAGGACAAAGGCTATATCAAGGGCAGACACATTAATCTCGACTTCCACGCAATTCCTCACTGGGGAGAGGAAAGCCAGTTGGGAAATCACTGGGTGCCTACTCGCGGGAAAGCCATGAAAAGCGTGCTGTGTTTCTTTGCCCAAGACCTCGATACTACCTACCGTTGTTACTCCAATGGCCAACTCTCAAGAGAAGAAGCGCCTGACGAGATTCTTAACTTTGTCTCGTTTTATCAGAAAAGCCACGGCACATTCCCTGAATGTCTCGTATTTGATTCAAAGTTGACCACCTATAAAAACCTCGATATCCTCGACAAAGACTTTCGTATCAGGTTTATTACCCTCAAGAGGCGCGGCAAGAACATACTTCAAGACATAGGCACTGA
>AYTS01000150.1 GCA_002009475.1 Candidatus Brocadia carolinensis
GCACATCGATATTGCCCAGCGTAAGAATCGTTTTCTGTCGTGGACCTTTCTTCGTCCTTATGGTCTCAACCAGGACCAGACAGGAATATTTCTTATCACCTCTCTTTTTGTATGCATCTCTGATATACATACCATGATTATACCAGAGAAGACGAAAATGCCAACACAATCCCCACTATTCATACACTACATCGCCGGCAAAAATTCTCGACCCGTATTATTCAACCACTTACGACTTGCTCACTATGCAAAAGTACCGCTTCGGCTACACTTTTTGCGTAAGTTCGGTTAAGCCTGCAAAACATGGTGAATCGCAATACGGGAAAAAAGTTGAACGTCAACGATACGAAGAAACTGGGCGAAGAAAAGGTAAGCGAGCAGGTAACGGATGAACATCATATCATGGCGGTCCAGAGTGATAGGCAGTAATAGATTTTTTCAATGAACAGATAGACCGGATAGAAAAGGCCGTACTGAAAGAGGTAAAATTGCGATATCCGTATGAAGAACTGCTCACGGTGGCGGGGATAGGCAAGATATTAGGGATAACGATCATGCTGGAAACCGGAGATATCAACCGGTTTCCAACGGTGTCAGATTATTCCTCATACTGCCGGTGTGTTTCATCCAAAAAAATATCCAATGGCAAGAAGAAAGGAGAGGGCAATAAGAAGAACGGGAATAAATATTTGGCGTGGGCGTATGTGGAAGCAGCGAATTTTATGAGACGGTATAGTACACCGGCCAGGAGTTGGCATCAACGCAAGGCGTCGAAGACAAACAAAATCGTGGCGATCAAGGCGTTAAGCAACAAGATAGCCAGGGCGTGTTACTTTATCATAAAAGACCAGAAACCATTTGACCCTAAGAAATTATTTCAATAGAATTGTGGGTGGAGCAGGGAACCAAGGAGATACAAAGTGGTTTATAAAACCCAAATAAAATGGAAACTGTTCCACTCACGATTAAAAAGGAGAGAGTAATGTAAAGAAATTATAGAGTGGGACGGTGAACCGGTATTGGGGTTGGTATAAAACCATGAGATGTGATTGAGAAGCTGTTCCATTCATAAAAAAGAGTCTGAAAAGCATAATCATCAAGGTCCGTCTATGCTGCGAGCCACAAAGGGTTGGCCATAGAGCCATAAGTTTGTGACAATCAATTGGACACAGCATGGTACCAACGATTTTCTGGGGCAGATACTTGCCAGGGGCGAAGGGATTACTCGTACAAGCACGCCCTCATGTAAATGGGGGATAATTCCTAAAAAAGCCTTGATCCGGATGGGTGATCTGTCTGCGTGTGACACGCACAGGCAGGCTGGTGCGGATTGATAATCCGTAACTCAAAAAACCTGAAAATACGGGTGCGGTCAATGGGATGAATGCTTGTTAGACATTATAATTTTTTCATTTGATAAGGCAAAAAATCGCAGATTTTTTGCTATGGAAAATCTTTTTCGCTTGACAAAAGCCTTCTAACAGGCTGTCCGAGAATGCAGCCATGAATAAAGACACAGGAAATTGTGTATAAAGGAAATACGGTCGATAAACAAATCAGAAAAAGGTTAAAATATTTCCATCCAAATCATACTTTTATCTCAGGAGCATAAAAAGTACCTGAAACTGCTCAAGGAGGGCTTGTTCTCCTGGCATTACCTTATACCGTGGCGAGCCTTATTCCCAATTTCAGCATCTTTTTTAAATTCCATCCAATACACATCAGTTTAAACTCCGCACGTACTTTTTCCAGTCCTCGCAAGAGAAAGTTGCGATACCCC
>AYTS01000151.1 GCA_002009475.1 Candidatus Brocadia carolinensis
TTTTTTGCTCAAGCAAGAGGCGAAATATTTCAGAAACGTATTTAGCAGGGGGATGTTTGCACCAAAAATACTCAAATCCTTTGCTCCTGTTGTTGGTTGATTGAGAAGTTCACAAGTGCAATTAATAGCAGGAGTAAAGGAACAAGTCAAGCGATAAATAAGTCGTAAAGCATTGAAAAGTCATAAGTTGTGTGCGAAACAACTTGTGACTCAAAAATATTTTTTTATAAACGTTTTTTAACAAAGTAATGATGGAAGCATGAGTCCTGCTAAATAGCGACACACCTGAGAATATTCCTATAGAAATGAAGAAATTGTGCTCTGACATAGCGAATTGGTTACGGTATATCAAGCTTAAGAAAAGCAAAGACAAAGAAATTAAAGAAAAATATGCACATAATCCACTTCTCAACACGTTTACTTTAAATCGTGATTTAGATTATAAAACGAAACTTTTCTGGAAAAAGTATGGTATTAAAGTTAATAGTTTGTGGCAAAGAGCTTGGATATCAGGAAATGGAATCGAGGATTACCGATATATAACAGAAGACGTTTTTTTTCACGTTTATTGAACCGAAATTAAACCGAAAAGATCTTTTTGTCGCCTACGTCGACAAAAATAACTATGATAAATTATTTATGGGCTGTCGAATGCCAAGAACCATTTTGAGGAACATTAATGGTAAGTATTATGATGAAAACTATGAAAGGATCGGATCTTCTTCCATAAGTAATTATCTTAATAGATATGAAGGTACCTATATCTTAAAACCTTCTATAGATAGCAGTGGTGCAAAAAATTTATTCAAACTACAGATTGAAGACTTTAAAATATCTATAAATGGAGACCCGGTGTTATTTGATAACATTGAGAGGATCGTCCAAAAAGATTTCTTGATTCAGGAATTTGTAGACCAGCATGCTGTCTTAAAAAATATTTATCCACATTCACTAAACACATTTAGAATTGTTACCTTGAGGAACGATACGGATATTCAACCGATACAATCTATTGTGAAATTTGGTGATAAAGGGAGCTGTGTTGATTATGCAGTAGATATTGGTGGATACCATTGTGGTGTAAAAAATAATGGGATACTGAATCAATTTGCTTTTGATCTATATTACAACAGATATCGTGCACACCCTTATACCGGGACTGTATTTGGAAATATACAAATACCACAATTTAACATTTTATTGGACTTCGCAAAAAAACTTCATCAGTATTTGCACTATTTTGATATGGCATCATGGGACCTTGCCATTGATAAAAACGGAGAACCGATTTTAATTGAACTTAACTTAATTTACCAGAATATCGGTTTTTTACAGATAAATAATGGGCCTCTATTTGGTGATTCTACGGAAGTTATTCTCGACTCATGTATTCAACGCAAAAAGCTTTAAATCAGAAGTGAAGTTGTCTGGAAAAATAATTTTGCAATGTCTCATTCAGCTTAGCGGGTTGTTTATTACTGACATTGACCACGCAGCTAAAAAGTCAATGACGAAGACAGCGTAATTAAATGCACGGGAATTTCAAGTCGGTTTTTTCTCCGTCCAATGTAGAGTGATCAGTCTGGTCGCCTTACAATGAGGGGAGCTTAAAGCCGATGCCGTAGGTAGCCTAAATGTATGTACATGTACAGGAATTTCAATTACCCCCCATAATCCCCCCCCGTTTACGGGGGGGAAACAGGGGGGGAAGTCGCCGAAGGCATAATTCAATAATGCTAAACGGTAGGCACGGTTCTGATTTATTTTGGGTAGGAGAAGCAGGTCTTGAAAAAAGCTTTAGTAACTGGAATCACTGGGCAGGATGGTTCATACTTAACGGAGTTTTTGCTTTCTAAAGGTTATATGGTACACGGGATTATAAGAAGGGCGTCGACATTTAATACCCAACGCATAGACCATATTTATGTTGACCCACATACACCTGAAAGAAGATTGTTTCTTCATTATGGAGACCTTTCAGACCCTGGTCTTATAGCTGAAATCATATGGAATGTAAAACCTGACGAGATATATCATCTGGGTGCACAATCACATGTTCGGGTTTCTTTTGATATGCCGGAATTTACTGGAAATATTACCGGTTTAGGAACAACACGGATATTGGAAGCAATAAGAAGGAGTGGCATAAAAACCAGATTTTATCAGGCCTCATCTTCGGAAATGTTCGGGGCGTCTCTGCCCCCTCAAAATGAGAAGTCAACTTTTTATCCTAGAAGTCCGTATGCTATAGCAAAACTTTATGCCTATTGGACAACGGTTAATTACAGAGAGGGATACGGGGTCTTTGCATGCAATGGGATTCTTTTTAATCATGAAAGTCCTCGGAGAGGTGAGACGTTCGTAACAAGAAAAATTACACGAGCGATAGCTAATATCCTTGCTAAAAAGCAAAAAAAAAATTTTTCTCGGTAACTTAAATGCAAAAAGAGACTGGGGTTTTGCTCCTGAGTATGTAGAGGCTATGTGGCTTATGGTGCAACAGAATGAACCAGACGACTATGTGATAGGTACTGGAGAAAGTTATTCAGTAAAAGAGTTTGCAGAAAAAGCCTATAAATATGCAGGTGTAGAAATAACATGGAAAGGCCAGGGCATACAGGAAAAAGGGTTTGTCTATAATATAGATAAGCGATGGGAAAACAGTCTTAAACCAGAGGATGTAGTGATAGAAGTTGACCCTAAATATTTTCGGCCTACTGAAGTTGAACATCTTCATTCAGATATAACAAAAGCAAAACAGAAACTGCACTGGCAACCAAGGATTTCTTTTGATGAGCTCATAAAGATCATGGTTGATTATGATATGCAACTTGTGGGGCTTACCCCACGAGGAGAAGGAATAGAAATTTTAAAGAAAAAGGGATTTGAATATACAAACCATGAATACTCACTCTGTGAAAAGATACGAGAAGGGTGTTAGTTGCTATTGCATACATCTTACATTCGCATGATTGTTGGAATGTAGTGTGATTAAATTCGTTTTGGTTGTAGTTATGCTACATGAGGTATTTTTAGCCATCTCGAAAATTTTAGATGTCTGTTTCACTGTACATTCCAGGGTATACTATTAAATAGTGATTAATAATAAACATTTCAATGACAAATGAACCTTAGAGCTAGAATTTACGTAGCCGGACATAAAGGTTTGGTTGGTTCTGCTCTTATGTCTAAACTTCAAAACGCTGGTTTTAAAAATATTATCATAAGAGCGCATAACGAGTTAGATTTAACAAGACAATCTGAAGTAGAAACTTTTTTCAAAGGGGAGAAGCCGGAGTTCGTTTTTTTGGCAGCCGCTAAAGTCGGTGGGATACTGGCGAACAGCACTTACAAGGCAGAGTTTATCTATCAGAACATAATGATCGCCACAAATATAATTCATACGAGTTACAAATATGGTGTTAGGAAATTATTAAATCTCGGTTCCTCATGCATATATCCGAAATTTGCTCCTCAGCCAATGCGTGAAGAGTCCTTGCTTACGGGCAGTCTCGAATCCACCAATGAGCCTTATGCAATTGCAAAGATATCGGCTATAAAACTTTGCAGATTTTTTAATGAACAGTATGGAACGAACTTTATCTCTGTAATGCCCTCAAATCTCTATGGTATAAATGATAATTTTGATTTGGAAACATCCCATGTATTGCCTGCTCTTATAAGAAAAATGCATTTGGGCAAGTGTTTGCATAATGGAGATTTTCAGTCGATTAGAATTGATTTGCAAAAATATCCAGTGTGTAATACGGATGTAACACAACTAAAGGACGAAGAAATAATTATCCTCCTTTCACAAATCGGAATTAAAACCAATTATCAAAAAAACTCAAAGCTCGAAATTCGAAACACGAAACATACAACGGTCATTGATCTCTGGGGCACAGGTACTCCTTATCGTGAGTTTCTCCACGTAGATGATTTAGCTGATGCATGTATATTTTTAATGCAAAAGTACAATGCACAAGAAATCGGAGAGTTTGTAAATATTGGAACTGGGGAGGATAATCAAATTAAAGATTTGGCCAATATGATTAAAGAGATTGTAAATTACAAAGGTACTATAAACTGGGATACAACCAAACCAGACGGTATGCCAAAGAAGTTGCTGGATATATCGAAGATGAAAGCACGTGGCTGGAGACCAAAAATAGCGTTAAAAGATGGAATAAAAAGGGTATATGATTGGTATTTAGAAAAACTTTCAACGCAGAACAATGTTCAGAACAGTTAAACGAAATTACGGAAAAGATACACTTAGTGATGGGAAATGACTGTAAGGTCGATTTTGAGAATGTCGAGGATGTTTTACCTACGGCTTCTGGTAAATACAGGCACACAATTTCAAAAGTAAAGAGATAAAATAAACAATAATAATATCTCAATTAATGAGCGGATATCACCATTGGACAAAAATTATTTACTATTTGTGGCATATGTCATTTTTTCAGCATGTGCAGCGGGCGTTATAATACGTAAATCATCGCCCAAACACAGAGTGATAACGTTTTTGTTCTGTGTATGGATTATTGCTGGCGATATTTTGAACACGCATAATTTTGTAATACCGATTGGTAATTTCGCAGGCTTCGAGTTGCACTATACCCGTATTCTTTTTCTTGCTTTAACACTATATCTCATATATAGAGAATTTATTGGCAGGCGTCATTTAGCCACAGGTACAAGGATATGTCACTATGAAATATATCTTTCTCTGTATTTTGTTCTTTCCCTTGTAGCAATGCTATACCATTTGTCACGGAGTCTGACAGTAAAGGAGATTGCTGTTGTTTACAGCGGCTGGTTAACATTCCTGGTATTCTATTATACTGCCAAAAATACGGCTGATCTGGGGTTCGTAAAAGCTGTATTTTATTCAGTGCTGTGTGTTGGCATACTTTCTTCGCTTGTAAGTATTATTCAATTTTTCATCGATCCATATTTTATGAGAACTGCAATGGGGCGTGTTGCATTTGCTGGCAAACTAAGGTCAGACGGATTATTTACGGCAGAGTATACACAAAGTTATTTTCTGATTCCCGCGATCATGGTGACTTTGACGACAATTAAAAATAAATGGAGATATCTGCTTGTGGGAATTTTTTTTGATAGGTATTTTTCTGACGTTTCATCGTATGAGTTGGATCATTACCAGTTTAACTATTGCCGGATATTATTTACTGTGTGCATCGAAAAGAGAAAAAATATTTGCAATTGGTGGTATAATGGTATTGTCTTTAATCATGGTATTCATAGTATCTTTAATGTCTACCGTTCTGAATATTAATAGTGACTTTGTCAGTGAACGGTTATTCTCCGATACTATCAGCGGGCGAACCACTATCTATGAAGTGGCATTTCATCGAATGCAAAACGCATGGTTATTTGGTGTTGGAAGTGTTAGGACAAACGTTTATTATGCTGACATTCTGAGATCTGGCGAGGTGTGGGCTGCAACCGGAGAAACTGGCGGTATTCATAATTTGTTCTTAAATATGGGCTACTTCTATGGTTTGCCTGTGGTCTTTTCTTTCTGTATATTTCTTATTTCCGCCACGATATTTTTTGCAAAGAAAATGCATCGTTTCGGATCATTTTACTTCGTTCCAACGGCAACAATAGGTATGTTTATCCTTGCAAACCTTTCAAATTGGTTCTATTTAAATATGCAGTTCCCCTTGCTTCTTTCAATTATTTTAGGCATATCTATAGCCGTTTATCAAAAACGGCTTAATATTCATGAAATTGTTGTCTTTAAAAAAAAACGCAGAAGTTTAATAGATCAGTACATGCATATGAACTTTTTACCAACAAAAGATCAAAGCAGGTATTTTCACTCTACACTTCAACAATTTTTGGAATAATAATAGGAATTGGGGTAAGTGTTGTTAACACAAGAATGCTTGGTGAAAAACAGTTCGGCGACTTAAAATTTCTACAAAATCTATTTATGTTCGTGGCAACTACTATCAATTTTGGAATGTTTGTTACAGGCGGCAGGTTATTAGCGCAAAGCAAAGATGATGCAGCAAAACCATATTTAGTTGGAAATATCATGTTGATAACGGCAGTTATTGCAATGTTCCAAATTGTGATACTTTTAATCTATTCGTATGTACCGATCAATACACTTTCCCCGGAAATAGGGAAAATGATTCGGATGTTTTCTCCTTTACTTTTTGTGTTTCCGTTTCAATTGTGTTTTGAAAGTCTTATGCAGGGTGATAACCGCATCTATGAGTTGTCTTTTTTCAGGTTCTTACCTTCAGCTTTGTTTTTATTCGCTGCAGTAATAGTAAATTATTATATTTCAGTAAATCTTGCGTTAACTCTTCTCATGCAGCTTGGGATTCTTGCAGTTGTTATCATAGTTTTTATTTTTAAATTTAAACCCAAATTTTATCATTATAAACAATATTGGCCTGTATTGTTTAAGGAAAATAAAAGATACGGATTCCCAGTTTATATTGGAGTGCTAGCTGGTGTTGCTACCACACAATTGGGCACAATCTCCATAAGCTATCTGATTGATAACGTAAACCTTGGCTATTTTTCGCTGGCAGTGACAATAAGCATGCCACTATCAATGATTCCCAGCGTGGTTGGCACCTCTTTTTTTAAAGAATATTCTGTAAGAGATTCTGTATCAAAAAAGGTTACGATAATTACGATTATTCTATCGTTATTTTCCTTATTCCTATTCCTTTTATTAATTAAAGAGATATTTAATCTTCTTTATACAAACCGATTTTCTGCTGCTGTTGACCTTACTTATATTATTTCGTTTGGAGCCGTTCTCCATGGTTTCGGTGATTATTTTAACAGGTTTCTGGGTGCACACGGGTTGGGAAAACAATTACGAAACGGTGCTATTTCAGTAGGCTTGGTAAATTTATTTGGGTTTGTCGTGTTAGTTTATCTTTTTGGAGTACGAGGGGCTGTAATTACAAGAGTATTATCGGGGCTAATATATTTTCTCATGATGTATTTTGCATATAAACAATATCAACATAACAAAGTGTCAACAAAAGGAAATTTCTAAATCTCTTATTCCTTGTGATCATGCAGTATTCGTAATACTAGAACATTAACACACTAATATTATTTTCGTGCGTAATAATGCCGTAATTATTAGTGCTATATGAATCATAACTAACGTTTTGTATACTAGGATACTGAGTATAACCATATGCTTAAACGTCGATAATGACGGAATGTAAAACCAAGACGCTGTGATCGTCCGTAAGAGGGAATTGGAAGAGTTTAATATCAACAAAAGCCGGAGAAAGTTGGTGTAAAATGCAGCAGAAACTCTTATACGTGATTATTACTTTTGGAGGTGTATAAATGTTATCAGATAAAATTTTATTAATTACCGGTGGAACAGGTTCGTTTGGTAACGAACTGATAAAAGCAATTAAGGGATATTCCTATAAGGAAATCAGGATATTTAGCAGAGATGAATTAAAACAGGATTTAATGAGAAATGAGTTGCAAAATGATAAATTGAAATTTTACATCGGTGACGTTAGAAATATTGAAAGTGTCGATAATGCGATGAAGAATGTAGATCTTGTTTTTCATGCTGCAGCACTGAAACAGGTTCCATCCTGCGAATTTTTTCCGATGCAAGCTGTTTTAACGAATATAATGGGTGGCAATAATGTTATAGAGTCAGCGATTAAGCATAAAGTTAAGAGCGTTATTTGTCTGAGTACAGATAAGGCAGTTTATCCTATAAACGCCATGGGAATGACAAAAGCACTTATGGAAAAAACTGCTCTGGCTGCAACAAGAAATTTAAGTGAAAATGAGACGACAATATCCTGTGTGCGTTATGGTAATGTTATGTGTTCTCGCGGGTCTGTTATTCCTCTTTTTATTAAACAAATAAAGGAAAAGAGAACAATAACCATAACTGAACCGGGCATGACGCGGTTTTTGCTGCCACTGAGAAGCGCAATAGAGCTGGTTCTATTTGCATTTAAGAATGCAGGACAAGGCAATATTTTTATTAAGAAAGCTCCGGCAAGTACAGTAATTGATTTAGCAAATGCGTTAAAAAATATTTTCAAGTCTGATGTACCAGTAAAAAACATTGGTATAAGACATGGTGAAAAAATATTCGAAACTTTGGCAACAATCGAAGAATTACGAAGATCCCAGGATATGGGTGATTATTTCAGGGTAAAAATGGACGACAGAGGTTTGAGTTATAGTAAATATTATACAGAAGGAGATTTGGAAGAGTCTTCGCTTGAGGACTACACTTCACATAATACCAAAAGATTGAGTGTTAAAGAAGTTGAAGAACTTTTGTTAACTTTGCCTGAAGTTACTTCAGAGTTAAAGGTTGCAGGAATCCATGTATGAAAAAGATCGGCATAACCGGAATTGAAGGCTTGATTGGTTGGCATCTGCATGCTTTTTTGCATGGGCAAAAAACTGTATCTGTGGTCCGTGCTAATCGTTCAACCTTTACTGACCATGCAAAACTATGCGATTTTGTTAAGTCATGCGATGTGATTGTTCATCTTGCAGGAATGAATCGCGGCGACGAAAATGAGGTTTTTGCGACAAATATTAAATTGACAGATGATTTGATTGCAGCTTGTGAACGTTTTGAATGCAGGCCGCATATTATCTTTTCCTCATCTACGCATATACACCGCGATACTCTGTATGGTAAATCGAAAAAACTATGTACTGAAAAGTTTCTCAAATGGTCTGAACGATCCGGTGCATTATTTACAAACATGATTCTTCCTAATGTGTTTGGGGAGGGTGGAAGGCCATTTTACAATTCAGCTGTGTCAACGTTTTGTTTTCAGGTCGCTCATGGACAAGAACCAAAGATAATAAACGACATTACAACTGAACAGATTCATGCTCAGCAAGTCGTCAGAGAACTATACGATATAATTAATAATTCAAAGTGTGGCGAGATTGTTTTGGGTGGAGTACCAATAACGGTAGGTGAATTGTTAATAAAAATAAAGGATTTTAATGCTTTGTATCAGCAGCACATTATTCCGGATTTAAGAGAAAAATTTGAGTTATACCTTTTCAATACGTATAGATCGTATTTGTATCCTTCCAAATCTCTCATGTCGGTAACTTTGCATACGGATAACAGAGGTACACTTTTTGAGGCAGTAAAGAGCCTGAACGGGGGACAGACTTTTGTTTCAACAACAAAACCGGGAATTACCAGGGGTAATCATTACCACACAAAAAAAACTCGAACGTTTTTTTTGTTTTACGCGGACAGGCTGAAATCAAAATAAGAAAACTATTCTCAGATAAAATTGAAGTATTTACTGTTAATGGAGCAACGCCGCAGTATATAGATATTCCAACACTTCATACACATAATATCACAAATACAGGCGAAGATGAACTTATAGCACTCTTCTGGTCACACGAAATTTTTAATCCGGAACAGCCAGACACCTTTCCCGAAACAGTTTGAGAGCGCGCCATGAACCAAAAAATTAAAGTTATGACTATTGTAGGCACTAGACCAGAAATTATCAGATTGTCACGGGTAATGGCAAAATTGGATGTATCTACGAACCATGTCTTAGTTCATACTGGGCAAAACTACGATTATGAGTTAAATGAGATTTTTTTTTAACGATTTGGAGATCAAAAAGCCTGATTATTTTTTTAAACGCCGCTGGAGCCTCTGCGGCTGAAACTATAGGGCAAGTTATTACGACGGTTGATCCAATTTTAGAAAGAGAAATGCCCGAAGCACTGTTAATACTTGGAGACACGAATAGTTGTCTTTCTGCCATACCTGCAAAACGCAGAAAGATTCCCATTTTCCATATGGAGGCAGGTAACCGCTGTTTTGATCAGAGAGTGCCGGAAGAAATTAATCGGAAGATAGTGGATCATGTAAGTGATATTAACTTAACCTATAGCTCCATAGCACGGGAGTATTTACTCCGTGAAGGGATTCCGGCAGAACGGATAATAAAAACGGGAAGTCCAATGTATGAAGTGCTTAACTATTATAAAAATAAAATTAATCAATCTCTCATTCTTACTCAATTGAGTTTGAGCAAATGTGATTATTTTGTTGTTAGTGCTCATAGAGAAGAAAATGTCGATTCTGATGTAAATCTCACAAAGCTGATTAATGTTCTCAACGGTCTAGCAGAAACCTATGGTAAGCGCATTATAGTAACTACACACCCAAGGACTAGAAAACGGTTTGAAGCAAAGGGCATATCATTTCACGAATATGTGGTACTTTTAAAACCGATGGGATTTTTGGATTATGTATTTCTGCAGCAAAATGCTTATGCCGTTCTTTCAGATAGTGGAACAATAACCGAGGAGTCTTCCATATTGAATTTTCCGGCTTTAAATATCAGGGAAGCACATGAACGCCCGGAAGGTATGGAAGAAGGAGCTGTTATGATGACCGGGTTGGAAATTGAACGGATTTATCAGGGTCTTTCAATTTTGATGGAGCAGGGACGCGGAGAAAATCGCTCTTTAAACATTGTAGGGGATTATGATGTTCCACATGTTTCTGAAAAAATGGTGCGTATTATTATTAGTTATACAGATTATGTTAATCGCAAGATATGGTATAAATAAGTAGTTATTTGTTAAGTGGAATATTATGTTTGTCATGGATACCGTGATACCGTGTTATATGGTAGGCTCCGGTAGCGGAGTACTTCGATACGGTGGTTTCGAAGAAAATTACATAGACTTTGATGGAATTCGAAGTAGAAAACAGAACAATGAAAAATGTATTTGTCCTCTCCCCTATAAGAATTCACAATGGGAATAGCGCTGGTTCAGCGAGGATGATGAATATCGCAAGAGCATTGACAATGGAAGGAATAAAAGTGTATTTATGCTCTTCCGAATTGCAATATAAATACTCTCAAAACAACATTCGGGAGGTTGCTCCTAACATATTTTTAGTCGGTAAAGAGCATAGAAACAATGTCGGGATGATCAAAAATATATTACACCGATTATTTCATACATGCATCATTACAAATTACCTCTGGAATGTAACCCGATTAGCAAAAAGTATTAAAGGTGAAAAGGTTCTTTATCTATATCCAACAGGCGTTTTATCCATGGAATTGATAACATTACTGCTTTTTAAAGGAATTTATAGGCATAAAATTTTTTGTGATGTGAACGAATTACGAAGGGCTACATTAGTAAACTCGGTTTTCTCAAAAAATATGATTAAAATGGTTTGGCAAAAATATATATGGCTTTTAGACTTTATTAAATATTATGGGGTTGAAAACTTAACAAGACATTATGACGGGCTTGTTGTAATTTCAACAAATATAGAACATTATTTTGGTCGTTACAACAAACGACTTTTAAAAATACCCATATTGTCCGAGGTTAGTAGTAGTAGTAGTAGTAGTAGTCCACCTATTTTTACCGCGGGAGGGAATTTTTCCATATGCTTTGCAGGAATGATAGCACTTAAAAAAGAAGGATTTGATATTTTTTATGAAGCACTGTCTCTCCTTAAGACAAAATATAAAAATTTTGAATTGCACTTATACGGTCCGATTAATAAGTATACAAAAGGGCTGCTATTAACTGATATCCCCGAAAAATTTGGTATTAAAGATAATATTTTCTATCACGGAATTTTAGCTCAACAAAACATTATTAAAGAAATGCGTAAATATCATCTATTAGTTCTTCCGCGGCCGTTAAATATGCAAACCCATTATGGTTTCTCGACAAAGTTATCGGAATACATGATTTCAGGGGTACCAGTATTAGTAACGGCTGTAAGTGATAACGAAATTTATATTAAAGATAATTACAACGGTTTTATCGTAAAACCTGGTGATGCCGAAGCTATGGCAAATAAAATATTCAAGATTATTGAAAATTATAATAAAGTGGCACATCAAATCAGTATCAATGCTTTCGATACCGCGAGGAAATGTTTTAATTATTCCAACTATTCCAGTATTTTGTCAGCATTTCTTTTTAATAAAAGTAAATAAAAATTGTTACTTTTTGAAATAATAAGATAAATAACGAAACTTAAATAACGCATCTTTTTTATTGTAAATGAGATGCGGTATTCATCCATAAGAATAAATAAAAAAAGAGGTTATTCATGAATTCAGAATCGCACATGGAAAAAATAAAATATTTTTCATCATTGTATAAGACTCTAAAGAATGATACGATCAAACATTTTATTTACCACTTCACTGAACAATTTAGAGGAATCGATTTTACCGATAAAAAGATTCTTGAAATTGGGTGTGGTAAAGGTCTTATTTCATTGTATACTGAATCCTAAACATATAGATGCATTGGACGAATCACTGGGAGAAGGAAGCGATACTAACGTTCTTGATATATTGCAAAATAATATTGATACATTAGGAATTAATAATATACCTGTTGTAAAAAAAGATGTTATGCAGTATGAAATGCTCAATAGTTACGATATAGTTATATCGAACAATGCTATGCATCATGTATGTGAACATGGTTTGTTAAAATGGGATATACGTGCAAGAAAAAAATACATTGAAATATTTAGGCATGTTAGGAGTTTGATCAAACCGGGTGGTTTTTTACTGATGCATGAATATTCGAGACACTCATTATGGCGTATTTTACCGGTTAAGAAATTCAAGGGAATAGAGTGGTCTTTGCATCCGACAAAGGCTGAATGGATAGATGTGCTAAGGAATGCAGGATTTTCAGGAATTACTTGTGATTATGTTTCACCTTATAAATTAAGAAAGATTTCTGGTCTTATTAAGAATCCTATAGCGATGTTTTTCTACTTCCCCAATTTCTTTTTACGTGCCGGGAACTTATAAGTAACAAAAACATTGGATATTTCTGTCAGTAGTAAATCTATGCAGCAAATGACTAATATACAAAAGAAAAAAATAGTGTTTGTTCTTCTTTCCTTAGAAGGAGGAGGTGCGGAACGTGTTATAATAAATATAATACGGCATCTGGATAACCGTTTATATGAGGTATTCTTAATACTTTTTGAGGCGAAAGGTCCTTACCTGTCATCTATACCTGGTTATGTTAATTTATATGATTTAAAAAAGACCAAGAGTGGATTGTTTAGTATTTTGAAAATCATTTTCTCATTGATTATCATTTTCCGGAAAATTAGACCAAATACGGTCGTTAGCTTTCATAATATGGCCAATGTGATAACGATGATATCCAGATATTTATCATTCATAAAATGTAATTTAGTCATCGGAATTCGACACTATTTCCATGAGGATTTGATTAAAAGCTTTAATGTATTGAATTTGTTCTTATATAAAAATCTTTTTAAATATGCAAACTGTATTATCGTAAATTCTGCTGAATTAGGAAAACATTCAGCACAATTTTTTCATATAAAACACGATAAAATAAAGGTAATTTACAATCCAATTGATTTTGAAAATATCAATAATTTAAAAAATGAATATTTAGGTACACTCAGTTCCGATCAATTCATTTTAGCAGTTGGGCGGTTGTCCCACGAAAAAGGTTTTCCCTATCTCTTAAAAGCATTTTCTCTAATTAAAGAGAAGATACATGAGAATCTTGTTATTTTGGGAAAAGGACCTGATGAAGAAATGCTTAAAAAAATGGCAAGTGATTTGGATATCAAGGAAAGAGTGCTGTTTTTGGGGTTTCAAAGCAATCCATATAAATTTATGAGAAACGCCAGGATATTTGTCCTATCCTCTCTTTACGAAGGTTTTCCCAATGTGCTTCTGGAAGCTATGGCTTGCGGAGCACCGGCAATTTCCACAAATTGTCCATCAGGGCCGGGAGAGATTATAGAAAATTATAATAATGGTATTCTTGTACCAACGGCAGACGAAAAGGCATTAGCTGTAGCAATGCTGAATCTATTAAAAGACGAAAATTTAAGAAAAAAATTTTCGTTAGAAGGCAGCAAGAGAGTAGAAGATTTTAGTATAGAAAAGTTAATGTCTCAATATGAACATTTATTCTAAAAAAATAAATTGCGTAATTATATGGTCTGAAGTACTATTCCGGTTATGATATATTTTGATTAGCAGAAGATGCTTACTTAAAATTAATAAGAGCGGCTATGATTCTAAATCTTAGGTTGTAATCTATCGTTTTGTGACGATACACTTGGACAAGAATGTAATATTTCTTCATATGACATGATACCTGTTCAACAAGAATATGTAGTCGTGAAGGTTTCTTTTTGAAACACTTTTCAGAAAGACCCAAGGTACTATGATTACGGCTCCACTTTATCGGCATCATACTATACCTGTGTTCAGAGTAGTTTTTTTTGGAGCGCAATCGTATCATCTATCTCCATGATGAGCGCTTTTTGTGGGCAACTTTCAAACAGTAGCTCCTGTTTGAAGATGTTATAGTCATGGGTTTTCCCAGGGTAGCTTTTACCTACCATAAGAATTTTACCTTTCGTGTTTTCCGTAATTTGTGACTTGACGGTATGATGTTTTTTGTTTCCGGAATAATGTTTCATTTGCATCCTTTTTTTGATCTTCGTCTTTGCTGTTTAGTAGCATCGGTTACGACTTCTGCAAGGTCAGGACACGCCACAAGCAGTTCCCTCAACGTAGAAACCTTCTTTCCATCGGGGAAAATCCTATGCGTTATAGCTTGACTCAGAGAAAGTCAGCAGCTTTTTCCCATAATGGTTTTAGTTCTGTACAAAGAGCAGTAAATTGTTGTATAATTAATCTCGTTAACCAATGTAAAATGCGTAACGTTTTCAAAATGATTATATATGGCTCTGTTGATTAAGTCCTTTCAAACTAAATTGGTATACCGTATATAATCTCATAGCATCTTTGTCGTACAATACATGGTATAGCATGTTGCCAAAATGAGAGTTAATCAACAGAGTCATATAACTCAGCTTACACTAATACCTCACGATAAGTGGGAAAATATTTAAACCATGAACCACAAACTGTGAGATAGAAACACATTCTATGGAAACACAAAAAAAACAAATACAATAAACCAATCATTATCGTAGGTTGTCAAAGATCAGGCACTACCCTTTTGCGCCTTATTCTTAATGCACATTCTTGTATTGCAATTCCAGAAGATGCTTCTTTCCTTATGCCTGTGATAAAAAAAAGAATATTTATACAACAAAATATCAGGTAAATCTTTAATAAATCTTGTGAATTATCTGGAAGCAAGTACTCAGTTTAAGTTGTGGAATTATGATTATACTGGTTTTATTTCGGAATTAATCAGAATAAAGGAGATAAGCTTAAAAGATTTCTTAGTGATGATGTATTCAAGTTATTGTGAGTCATTTGGAAAGACGGTATGGGGAGACAAGACCCCTTCATTTTTCCGGAAGATAGATATAGTGCATTCCCTGTTTCCGGATGCTAGATTTATCCATATCGTTCGAGATGGCCGCGATGTTTTTGATAGCTGGCGGAAAATGACTCCTGCAATGCGGTATGTAGCTGTTACAGCACTTGATTGGTCTTACAAACTTTATAAAATTGAGAAGTCATTAAAAAAGATTCATGGTGAAAAAAAAATTACCGTTCGTTACGAGGATTTGCTTGAAAGACCAGAAAAAACGGTAAAAACAATCTGTTCCGTTATTGGAGAGGAATATGAGCCTGCCATGCTGAATTTTTATCAAAGCAGCGATTATTTTATCGGCAAACACCACTCAGAACTGATTTTCAAACCACTGGAGAAGAGCAATTGCTATAAATGGCGGAAAAAATTAAACACAAAGGAAATTGCAATATTTACCTTTATAGCACAGCATTTTTTAAAAAAATACCAATACGATACTACAGGATATAAGTTTGGATTTGAGAGTTTTATGTTGATAATTAAAAGCATTGTGATTGGTCTCCCTGTCAGATTATATAATATATTATATTACAAAAGGTATATGAAAAATCCCTAAAGTATGGAAACTCTGTTAATGTTTTTTCAGTAGGGGTAAAACCTGCAAACGCTGCTCAACCCGAATCCCAAGATAAAAAGTTAATAAAATAACGGGATAAGACTTGATTATTCTATGTTTTATGGTACCCTTCAAGAACATGAGAGAAACCGGAAAACAACCTTAGTGTGGAGATCTTATCCTTGCCTGTAGACACAAAAGAGAAAAAGAAATTAATCAGAAAACTGCAAAAACACTTTGACTATAAGAACGTTCATTACCCTTTGACAACGACACGGTGAGCCCGAACGGTTTGTATCTGTTCTTTGTAAACTTCATGAGTTTGTTAGGATTAAAAGACGCCCTTACTAGCAAGGTTCTTTTAAAACGCAAGGGGCGCTTGTATTCAAACCTGGATATGTTCCAGTTCCTCGTAGACAGTCTCATGTTTGTCATCGAAAGGATCGAGCATCTTGGGTTACTCAACAACATTCTGTGTAAAAAGATACGGGGCTTAAAAGACCTTCCCGACCCAGAGACCGCCAGTGATTATTTGGAGAGCTTTACACTGGAGAATATCGAAGAACTGCTGCGAGCTAATCAAGAGATACTCTCGAAGGTGCAGAAACTCAGTGATCCTCATGAAGTCACCCTCCTCAGTGATACCCATGTAACGACCGTTTGCGGACAACAGGAACAGTCAGAGGTTGGATATAATCCCCAAAAGCATGGCAGGTCGAGTTTTCAGTCGGGGTGGCGTTTCTGCACAATACCGGCTGGTTAATCAATTTCCAACTCTGTGGTGGGAAGACTACCTTAAAGACAGACTTTGAATTGTTCTTCGAGAAGACCCTATCTCTACTTCACAAAGACTGCCGACTTAGCCGGATACGGTCAGACAGGAGAAAATACCTGCCTGTTCTTTGAGACGAACTGAACGATTGCGTATTATCTCAAGGTAGTAGTAAATCCAAAGATGTACGATTGCTTTACCCGTATCCCGGAAGAACAGTCTACCCATATCGCGGGTACCCCCTTTGATCTGCCCGAGATGTACTATCGCCCAGATGCATGGAGCAAGGAACGGGGATTTATCGTAATACGAAACGTATCAGATCAAAGAACAAGCGCCAAAAACCGATCTTTGAGCTGCCGCCGGTGTATGAGTATGAGGCGATCGTTACCAATGCCGATGACAACGAAACCAAAAATGCAATCTTCGCTTCCTGTAATTCAGGCTGTCAGGTAGAAAATTTTATCAGAGAGCTCAGCTAGGAGTTTTATATCGATAGAGTGAACTCACAGGAGTTTACTGCAAACAGTGCCTTTGTGACTATCAAATGTGTTGCCTATAACATCGTTCAGTGTTTCAAACAGCATATTCTGGAAGATGTATGGCAGACCAAGAGTTTCAAAACCATCAAAAATTATCTGATAAAGATACCCTGTAATGTCTTCAAATACTGCAGAGGCATTCGTGTGAGCCTTCCATTTTCGTATCAGTTTAAAGAGGTGTTTTCTGCAGTCTAAAGACAGCTTATTTCAATTTACTCAAGCGTTTTTATAGCCAGTACAATTGCTATAATTACAGAAGGAAAACTACTTATCGTAGAGACAGTGCGTCCATAACTTTGAAAAATACTAAAATTATGGGAAAAATCTTGTAACTATTTTTTGTGTCTTTCGTATTTAAGTTGAAAAAGTTTTTCTGCATATTGTAACCATTTGTTAAATATGCGTTTATATATTGTTATTCCCTATTTACCGCATGGATAAAGGATTTTAAGTATTTTTAATATCTTTTTTGCCGTTATTTAAAGGTTTCAAAGCTTTCTTATGCTTCTAATCCTTATCCAGTATGGCGTCCCCTCTGATAATATATCTTTTGGCCTTTATTTATAAGGAAATCATTATACTCATTAGTCATAGTTCAACTTTTTTTACGAATGACCAAAAAATTAGATAATCGATGACGATCACAAAACTATTTTTATATCTATATGATAAGGTTAATAGCCGAAATCTACTCGGTGAATATGTAAATTTATTTAAGACTTCACAGTATGATTTAACCCAGATTAATGAATATCAACAAGAGTGTCTAAAATCAATTATTAAATATGCTGCCGATAAAGTGCCATATTTTAGAAAGATGTTTAGAGAATGTCCATTAAGCAATAACGAATCCCCTTCAGAATTTCTTACCAAAATTCCCATCCTTACTAAAGATATTATAAAATCTGACTTCGATAATTTCCTGTCAGGTGTATATAGAAAAAAGGATTTGCATTTTTATTATACCGGAGGTTCTACCGGACAACCATCTAAAATTGCGGTTGACAACAACTATCTGGATTTTCGGTGGGCAATGGTGTACTACAACCTGACATGGATTGGCTACAAACTAGGTGACTGCTACGGATTTATATATGGAAGTAATCTGGATTCAAAGGAGGAGTGCTCTTTCAGACAAAAATCTCAGCAGTGGATGATGAACTATTTCCAGGTGAATGCCTTCTACCTTAATGAAAATAATTTGCATGAATTTGCAAATCGATGTATGAAAAAGAAGGTAAAATTTTTAATAGGGTATGCATCAGCACTCCTCGAATTTGCCAAATATACAGAAAGAAATAAATTTCTGATAAAACTCAATTTTATTGAATCAACAGCAGAATATCTTGCTCCGGAAACACGACAAAAAATAGAAGAGGTGTTTGCATGCAAGGTATATGATAGATACGGAAGCAGAGAGGTGGGAAATATTGCACATGAATGTCGTGAACGCAACGGAATGCATATAGACTGGCAGGGTATATATGTTGAGATAATCAATAAGGGAAAATATCACTTCCTTGGGGAGGAATATGGAGATATCGTGATAACAAGCTTAAAAAATAAAGGCATGCCGTTAATTAGATACTACACCGGAGATATTGGGAAAATAGACTACTCTCCGTGTAGGTGTGGTATGGCAAGCTCAAGACTCTTTTTAGGTGGTGCGCGTGTGTTAGATATCTTATATACAACCGATGGCGGTATGATATCAGCAGCGCCATTATCATTAACTACGAGGGATTTATATTCAATAAAAAGGATTCAGTATGTACAAAAGAGCCCAAATTATCTTGAAGTAAATGTTGTTACCGATCATAAAGATGATAATAATATTAGCACAACTCTTGGAGCAAGGTTGAAAAAGATATTTGGGGAAGGGATGGAGATTCAGTTTAATTTTGTCAATGAGATTGAAAGAGAGTTGTCAGGGAAATATCGTCTTACGAAACGATTGTTTTGAGTGTTTACTTTCCTGACCTGTATTTATACAATAAAACTTTTATGGGAAATAATACGCATATTACAAAGAAATTAACACTTGGAAAATTTCTACTAACCCACATTTCTCATCGACGGGTAATTTGTGATCTTAAAAGTGCCCAGGATACGTTATAGGGTTACTTTATACTGAATATTAAAAGGAAACCAGACTTTGGAAAAAGATGTTTATGCAAGACAATGTTAATTTTTTTTAAAACGTTTGAGCACTACTGTCCGGACGTTTGAATAAATATTTGTTGTAAGTATTATAATTCAAGAGAAATACAAGCAAAAAAGGTCGTAATCGATTTGAAATTCAAAGTATACTATAGCCATTCTATTCTTCATAACAAACGGAAAGGAATGGCTCATGAATATAGGAAAAACTGTTTTCTCACAAGTAATCGATTTTTT
>AYTS01000152.1 GCA_002009475.1 Candidatus Brocadia carolinensis
GCTTACAGTTGGACAATTTTTTGCTGGACAAATTGAGGCATAAAAGGCATACTAAGGTACATGATACCAAAAGTAAGCCAAAGCGAAGAAATTGGACATGAGGGAAATACGGGAGAAAGGAGATACCCGGAGTATGAGCTGTGGGAATTGGGAGAGATCGGGATAGTATTGGTAAGAGGGAAAAATGATCCCAACTACAGTATTTGGAAAGAGATGCTGGAAGAGCATCATTATTTGCATTCAGCAAAGTTGTATGGTCAGCAGATAAAGTATTTAGTAAAGAGTTCAGGGGTAGGGTGGATAGGAGCGATGTCGTTTTCATCATCAGCATGGCGAGTAAAGGTGCGAGATGAGCGATTGGGATGGGATGAAGAGGCGAGGAAGAGTGGTTTAAGGAAAGTAGTAAGCAACAGTCGATTTTTGATAGTTCCGTGGTTGCGAGTAAAAAACCTGGCATCCCATGTGATGTCAAAGGCACTCAAGAGGCTGCCTGGTGATTGGGAGGAAGTGTATAAGACAACGCCAGTACTGGTGGAGACGTATGTGGAGAAGGGGCGTTACGATGGGACATGCTATAAGGCGTCGAATTGGGAGTATTTGGGGGAGACACAAGGGCGAGGGCGGAACGACCGATATCATCAGAACAAACTTTCAAGGAAATATGTGTTTGCCTATGAGTTAGAAGATGGGATATTGGGTGCAGGGAGGGAAGAGAGAGAAGAACAGGACTGGGTGGAGGAAGAATTTCAGGAGGTAAGACTTCCCAACCGTGCGAAGAAGAAACGGGTGATGAGTATTGTCCGTGATTTTTTTGCCAGGCCGGCATCATCGATACCCATGGCATGTGATACAGGGGCGAAGTTGAAGGGGGCATACAGGTTTTTTGGGGACGAACGGGTGAACCCGGCGGATATATTACATTCGCATATAAGGCAGACACTTAAGAGGGCTGAAGAACAGAAAGTGGTTCTTTCGGTAAATGACACGACAAGTATGAATTTGTCTACCCATGAAGCGACCGATGGTCTTGGGTGTTTGTCAACAGAGCAAGGGGAGGACGGGTATTTTCTGCACGATACGGTGGTCTTTACCACGACCGGGATACCTTTGGGGGTATTAGATGCGCAGGTATGGGCAAGAGACCCCGATGAACACGGGAAAAAGGCAAAGAGAAAGCACAAGCCGATAGAAGAGAAGGAGAGTTATAAGTGGTTAAGGAGTCTGCAAGCGACAGCCAGAGCCACGAAAGATGCGTCTGGAGTGGACTGGGTGAGTGTGGGGGATAGGGAAGCGGATATCTATGAATTGTTTGAACTGGCAAGCCAACAGGAGGTTTCATTTTTAGTGCGCTCTTTTCACAACAGGAGGGTGTGTGAGGATACCAAGGTATGGGAAGTCGTGGACAGAGAGGTACCTGTTGGAAGGATGAGGGTGTTTGTCAAAGGGAAAGACAAGAGAGAAAGAGAGGCGGAGTTGGAGATACGGTTTCGTGAAGTCAGGATAAGGCATCCCAGAAGGGAGAAAGAGGAGGTAAGGCTGTGGGCAATACGAGCGAAAGAGGTATCACCACCGAAAGGAGAAGAGGGGCTTGATTGGAAATTGTTAACGAATAGAGAAGTCAGAGACTTTGAGCAGGCGTGTGAAAAGGTGCAGTGGTATACGGTACGATTTCGGATAGAGGTGTTTCACAAGATATTAAAGAGTGGTCGCAGGAGTGAGGACAGGAGGCTGGGGAGTCTGGATAGGCTGGAGAGGTGCTT
>AYTS01000153.1 GCA_002009475.1 Candidatus Brocadia carolinensis
TTTTGAGTATTACCCTATTTGAGAAAGTCCCTATTTTACAAGTACTTACAAATTCTGATTACAAAAGCGAACCATACTTTCCTTATAAGCAATTGTCCTTGTTCAACTTATAACCGGACACTAGTGATAGCATCTTCTAATGCTGGTATGGCAATCTTTTCAAAGGAATCAAGATCGACCCGATATTTGCCAACTTTATAATTGCTATTGCACTCAATATGAGCCAGGATACCATCAGTACCATCCAACGTAACGATCCTAAAGCCCATACGCCTGTCCATAACACGAATTTCTTCTGTAAAGAACCCCCCTGCATCCAGTCCCGCGAGAGGCAGTATCTTTTTAATCACCGATGTCTTTCCTATACCGGGTTTACCGGATAATAAAATATGCTTCATATCCCGCTGCGATACCGTGGTATTGTAATCTATCGTTGTCTGCTACCTGTTTCACTTCCACTCAGGTTGTGCTTGCTACATTCAAATCATGCACCTATTGACTGAGCGCCTTGATAATAGCCTCTCCAAATTTTTGTGCTGCAGCAGGGCCACTGGCAGTAATGATGTTTCCATCCCTTTCCACATCGGCGCCCGTATAGTTTGCACCGGCAGATTTTATATCTGCTACTGTCGAGGAATAGGTAGTAGCCTTTTTGTTTTTTAGCAAACCTGCCTTTGCAAGGGTTACCGGCGCAATGCAAATGGCCCCTACAATCTTTTTTGCATTGTTTGCATCATTCGCAATCTTATGGGCAGTTGGATTATCCCAATATTCACTAGAGCCGGACCCTCCGACAAATATTATCGCGTCATAATTGGTCACATGAATTTCAGTAAATAGGATATCAGGCTTTACCTTTGCCCCCAGCATACCCGTAGATTCTTTTAATGAAGAAGAGGCTACGGTAACGGTTACACCGTTCTTCTCCAAAACTTCCTTCGGCTTTAACAACTCCTCGTCCCTAAAATTATTACAGGCAATAATCATTACAGCCTTTTTCCCTTTTACAGATTGCATAGCACCTTCCCCCATTACATAATCAACAAATATGATTGATAAAAGAAACGATGTAAAGACCAGACATGGCAAAATAAATCTGTTTCTCATAAGTATTACCCCCATAATTAACGCTCACATGTTCCGGATACTCTTATTTTTTCAAACTCTTTTGGAGTTCCTTCTCTACAGCCAGCACTTTATACTCGAGCATCTTTGCCTTTTTATCTCTCCTCTCATCTATCTTTACGGTGGTATACACCCTTTCTGATAATTCCAGCATCTTGTTATGACATTTCCTGATCAGATCAAATACCCGATCGCTCTCTCCTTCCACGATTGTACCCATGGCATGGAGCTGGTAATCCAATCCACTCGCATCAATAATTTTGACAATGCTGGCAACGTAACTTGCCAGGTCAATTCCCTTTCCGACAGGGATCACACTAATCTCGGCAATCATGCGACACCTCCTTCAAAGTTCTTATTTTGAGGAATACTTGCAGGTTCCTTAACATACTCTTTCAACCATTATTCAATGGTATATGAGAAATATGATAATTTCAAGTATGAAAGCACGCCTTCATGTCTTTCAGGGTTTTCTCTGGAATTATGAAGCCGCAATTGCTTACCGGGTTTATGTCATAACATCGATAACTTAAAGAATATCATAACATCGAAAACTCGGTAAGAATCGCCTAGACTTCTTCCAAAAACTTTTGGAAGGAGAAAATGGCGGTGAAGGATCAAAAAGAATATG
>AYTS01000154.1 GCA_002009475.1 Candidatus Brocadia carolinensis
CGTCAAGAGGGTAGGTCGGCACTACAAGCCGTTTTTGAAATCGACCCCAGTAAAATCAATGGCTTCCAGGAGACAAATGCCCAAAAATGACCTTTTTTGGGTGCGAATTGCGAAAGTCGGGCTAGTCGTGAGCGCTCAGTCGAACGACAAACTTGTTTGTCCCTGCTTAGCTGGATATTTCATTTCCGGTAAGGATATGGGCGATGAGACAGATCTTATTTTTGAATTTATCCTTGTAAATTACGCAATGGTAGTCTATATTCATAATATATATTATATGGAGGTGCAGTATGAAGACGGCAAAACTTTTTAAAAACGGACAAAGCCAGGCAGTGCGGTTGCCAAAAGAGTTCAGATTCGAAGGCGATCGCGTGTTTATCAAAAAAGAAAATAATCGAGTAATCCTAATTCCTGAAAAAAAGACATGGGATACACTTATCAAGAGCCTCGATAAATTCTCTAATGATTTTATGAGCGAAAGAACTCAGCCTGAAACGCAGAAGCGCGAGGAACTGTTTGATGAAGTTCATGCTTGACACCAATATCTGCATTTACCTTATCAAACGTCGGTCTGAGAAAATTATAGAGAATCTAAAAAAAACATACCGCAGGTGAAGTAGGTATTTCTTCTATTACCCTTGCAGAACTTCAGTACGGTGTAGTCAAAAGTCAGCACAAGAAACAAAATAGAATTGCCCTTGAAGAATTTGTCCTGCCTCTTGAAATTGCCTCTTTTGATGAAAAGGCGGCAGAAACGTATGGAATAGTCCGTTCGCAACTTGAAAAGATTGGTAAACCTATCGGCTCTCTGGATACATTGATAGGGGCGCATGCCCTGTGTTGCGGCGTTATCCTTGTTACAAACAATATCAGGGAATTTAAGCGTATAAAGAGTTTAAAGGTGGTGGATTGGACTGTCTGAGCATTAAAAATCAGTTCACGATGTTATGATAGCAACCAAGTAGTAGATAAGACCATGATGACAAAGGCAGTGAACTATGTAGTGGATATGGACATAGAAAAAATTCTTTGATACGGTAGACCACAAATGGATGATGAGGTGTTTAGAGCAGAGGATAGCAGACCTAAGCATACTGAGGCTCATAGGGCGATTCTTAAAGGCCGGAGTAATGGAAGAAGGGAAATATCAAGAGACGGACAGAGGCACACCACAGGGAGGGATAATAAGCCCTGTGCTAGCTAATATATACCTTCATTACATACTTGACCTGTGGTTTGAGAAGGAAGTGAAGAGACAGGCGAAAGGATATACCCAGCTAACCCGATATGCAGACGACTTTATCGTATGTTTTGAAAGGGAAGAGGATGCGAAGGGATTTGGGGAGAGACTTCGGCAGAGGTTGGGGAAATTTGGGTTAAAGGTATCAGAGGAGAAAAGCAGAATAATCGAGTTTGGACGAAAGGCGTGGCAAAGGGCACAAGAAGGAGGAGGAAAGGTATCTACCTTTAACCGAACTTACGCAAAAAGTGTAGCCGAAGCGGTACTTTTGCATAGTGAGCAAGTCGTAAGTGGTAGAATAATACGGGTCGAGAATTTTTGCCGGCGATGTAGTGTATGAATAGTGAGGATTGTGTTGGCATTTTCGTCTTCTCTGGTATAATCATGGTATGTATATCAGAGATGCATACAAAAAGAGAGGTGATAAGAAATATTCCTGTCTGGTCCTGGTTGAGACCATAAGGACGAAGAAAGGTCCACGACAGAAAA
>AYTS01000155.1 GCA_002009475.1 Candidatus Brocadia carolinensis
GAATCGGGCAAGACGTTTCGGAAGCTACGGCATAGGCACTCAGCGGTGGAATCAGACATCAATCGTTTGGAACATCACGGCTTGGATAGATGCCTGGACAAAGGGTTGAAGGCATTTAAGAGGTATTGTGCGCTGGGAGTGATAGCAGCAAATTTACACAAGCTGGGAAACGTGCTTCAGGAGAAGGCACGAAAGAAGGAAAAGAAGTTGCGAAAGGCCGCTTAAAAAACCGGGAAAAACGGCATGGAAGGGGAGATACTATCTCCAGACAGATCTAAAATGAAAAAAAAACAGAGGAAATGAGGAAAAAACCTTACCTCTGGCAAAAGTCTAGCGCCACATGGCAAGGAAAGATTGTCGCAAGCCCAAAACTATCCCAATACTTTTCCTGGTGACTTATTATACGGCCAATTGGGCATATAATAAAGCCCACGGAATTTTACCGGCAATATACCTTAAACTACCAAAATATTTCAATATCTTTTCCCATGAAAAACGGCTCCATTACCCAGGGAAGAGCATGAAGTCGGTAAATTTCTTTCCCATTTTGTCGCTGAGGGTAAGGTATCTGCTTTTACTCAAAACGATACCGTTCGTATTCATTGCTATGCTGAAAAAGTGAAGTGACCCAAGAATCTCAATTTGATAAATCTTGTTATGACATCACTCTAAAATAAAAAGGCTACCGGGAGATTCGATTTCCTTAGTAGCCTTTTCAGTCAGGTAGGATGGGTTAAACAAAGTGAACCCATCGGCACAATGATTTTGTTGGGGGTTTAAATGGGTGCCCCTTTTTCCTTCTGGCCAGTCAGCTTACCGCCTCCACCGCCACTGCGCAGAACTTGAAGCTGTAGGTGTCGGTGTGGGTATCCCTCTCGCCGCCGATGAGCGTGTTGACGGGAAACTGGGGCAGGTGGAACGAGGTGAAGACCGTCCCCTTCTCCATGCCGGGGTCGGAGCGGAGCGGTATGACCATCGCGCCTCTCCGGGAACGGACTTTTACCATCTGCCCGTCCTTAAGGTTCAGACGCTTCATGTCCTGCGGGTTCACGTCCAGTGTCTCATGCTTGCCCGCGGCGGTCTCGGTACGCGAGGTCTGTGCCGAATTATTGAAGTGATACAGTCTCCTGCCTGTGGTGAGGATAAGCGGAAACTCCTCATTCACGTCCTCCGACGGCTGTCGATAGGAGATAGCGAAGAACTTCGCCCGCCCCTCGGGGAAGCCATTGGCGTAGAGACGTTCAGCTCCCGGGTCGTTCTCGTCACGGCACGGCCACTGAATGCCGCTGGCGCCGAGCCTCCTGTGAGAGATGCCTTGAAATAAGGGCGAGAGCGAGGCCATCTCGTCGTAAATCTCCGCAGAATTTTGGAACTCCGACGGAACTCCCATCCGGTTCGACAAATCCTGAAAGATCGACCAGTCGGGACGGGAGCAACCCACCGGGGTGATAGCCTGACGTATAAGCCTGACGCGCCGTTCCGTGCTGGTATATGTCCCGGTCTTCTCGGCGAAGGATGCCGATGGTAGCACCACGTGTGCGTATTTCGACGTCAGGGTGTGGAAGAGGTCCTGACAGACGAGAAAATCCAGTTTCTCCACACCCTTGATGATACGGTTCGCATCCCCGTGGGTCTGTACCGGATCTTCACCCCAGACGTACATAGCCCTTATCCCGCATCTCCCATCATCCGCCAGAGTATCCCACATCTGCGCGGAGTTTTGGCCCACCCAGCCCGGAACTGACGTACCCCATTTTTGCGAGAACTTTTCCCGGATGTCATCGTCGAGAATGGGTTGATAACCGGGGAAGACGCCGGGCAGACATCCCATGTCGCACGCACCCTGGACGTTGTTCTGACCCCTCAGGCAGAGGATACCCGAGCCAGGTTTACCGATATTTCCGGTAGCCAGCGCCAGGTTTATCAGTGCAAGCATCCCCTGGGTGCCATACTGATGCTCGTCCACACCAAGTCCGCTTACCAGCATTCCCCTGCGGCTGCTCCCATACATCATTGCCGCCTTCCTGATAAGGGCAACGGGTACGCCGGTGATGGCCTCCACGTCGTTCAGCGAAAGGGCCATCGCCTTCTCTGCCGTCTTTTCCCAGCCGGTGGTGTGCTTCTCTATGAATTCAGGGTAGATGAGGCCATCCTCAATCAACACCCGCAGCAGACCGTTGAAGAGGGCAATATTAGTGCCGGGACGGAGTTGAAGGTGCAGATCCGCCTCGTTAACGAGAGGGATGCGGCGCGGGTCGACGACGATGAGTCTTGCGCCCCTGGTGTGTGCCCATTTTATGTGCAATGCACTGATGGGGTGGGCCTCGGTGGTATTAGAGCCAATGACTACTATCACATCGGTGTGTTCCAAATCTGCCAGTGAGGTAGTGGAGGCACCTATACCCAAAGCCATGCCGAGAGCCGCTCCAGCAGGGGCATGACACAGCCGTGCACAATTGTCCACGTTGTTTGTCTGAAGTGCAGTGCGCATGAGCTTCTGGAACATATAGTTTTCTTCGTTCGTGGCCCTTGCCGATCCGATGCCACCAATAGCCTGAGGCCCATACTTTTCCTTTATCTCCATGAACCTTTGGGCAATCAGCGACAGTGCTTCATCCCATGTAACTTCCGTGAAATCGTTGCCGTTACGCACAAGGGGGGCTTTGAGCCTGTCGGGATGGTGGACGAACTCGAACCCGAATCTACCTTTAACACAGAGGTTTCCCCGGCCCACCGGATCCACGTCGTCAGTGGTAACACCCACGACTTTGTCGTCATGCACGTCAAGGTAAAAGCCGCAACCCGTGGCGCAGAAGTTACACGTGGTTCGAAAGCGACGCTGGCTCCGGTGCCGGTACATTTCGACAATGGCTCCGGTTGGGCAAATGACGGCACACTGGCCGCACTCCTCGCAGTTCTTGCTATAGGTAAGCTTGTCTACATCAGGCGAGAGGATCGGGTGGCGGAGCGCTCCTACCTTTCTCACGTCATGGCATACGCGCACACACTTGCCGCAGCTTATACACTTGTCCATGTCGATCTGTATCTTGTTCTGGAAAACTTCGGTTGCGGGTTTTTCCTGGTTGTCAAAGATAGGCCTGCCGAGACCGACAGATTCGGAGAGATCGAGAAGTCCGCAAAATTCAAACTGAGGACATGTCTTGCAATCACCCTTGTGGCGATTGAGAACCGATTGGACTCTCTTCTTGCGCGCCTCCACAGCTTGGTGGAATGGGTTGCCACCGCCATTCCTTCCTGGGCCTTTTCGATACATGAGGCCTTGAGCTTGCCGTCAACCTCCACAAGACAGACCTTGCAGTGGCCGGTACAGCTCAGACGGGGGTCGTAGCAAAGGACGGGGATAAAAATGCCGTTGCGATGTGCAACCTGAAGAACGGTTTCATCGGGATGTATCTCTACACTCGTACCGTTGAGGGTTAGGGTCTGACGTTTTCTTTCATGTATATCCATGGGGTATCCTCCTTTTATTAAGGCAAAGCCCAGGCGGACGGCTTTGACGTTAACGAGGACTCCCCGATGGTGACCATCTTCTGACACTCGGAAATTGCCACTATATCCTTAAGCCCCCGACTTTGGCCTGCGTTCAATCATCGCAAACCAAATTCGACCAAAATCCGGACAACCTTCAGGTATATTCGTATTTTCCGAGCATCTTTCCGCCAGTCGTCATGTCAATAATGATGTTGATTAAAGATGCTTCTGCTACATACAGCAAACTACGTATAAATGCCCTTTTCACCTCCTATTGTTCTGAAAGATGTGATCTACTTCTCTACCTTTCTTCAACAAGCAAATATCCTGTTTATATCGAATACAGGGAAAATCGTCAAGCAAAATTCTGATAGACGAGAAAAAGAGATGCTGAATAAAAAAGCCCTCCAACGGATATTCACAACAGCCACGCCAGGAATCCAGCAAAGAAGCCGATTCGCCACCAAAGATACCCCCTCGGCAACTGCAGCATTCACGTAAGATCGAATTCCGCGATGACTGGTGCGTGATCCGACTCCGGGAATTTCACATCTTGCCTGAACGCGCCGGATTCGTCTGGCAAAGCCTCGTTATGAATTTCCGCGTTTCGGAAGAACCCCATCAACGGCCTCGAAACGATAATGCGATCCAGCATTTCACCTTTCCCCAGGTGCAGGAGTGAAAAGCGGGAGGATTCAGGAATGTTCTTTTCACAGGGCACCATAATGCGGGGCGCATGTCTGGGATTTCCCGTTTCCTCAACGGGTCCGCAAATCGCCTTGACGGGAACTTCGTCTGCCCCTGAGTTAAAATCACCACAGATAGCAATCAGTGCGTCTTCCCCCTGCTGGTCAAAGATGCTATCAATCACCATCCTCGCCTGCAATGCTTGTCCAACGCGCTTTATAGACGAAATAAAACTTCCTTCGGCCCATGCAGACACCGTTTTCCAGGTGGAGTTGTCAATCTTTTGTCCCGGAATGTTGGAAGCAAGCTTGGACTTGAGGTGTACATTAATCAGATGCAGCGTCTTTCCGGCATCGATACTGATTTGGGTGTAGAGCATGGGGCGCTCCCATTCCACGAAATCAGCAGAAGTGTCCGGTGGATTGGCCGTGGCCATTTGGTATCTCGGGCGAGGCCCTGAGCTATCCCGAATTATCTGGGCGGGGGCAGCAAACGAAAATCTTGACACGGTAACAATATTGCGTACTTCATAGAGTCCGCCGGTTGTGGTCAAGGTTGTTTCGCGATGAAAGCCGGCATACTCGGTGCCGGCAAGAAGTTCCCCTAGAGCAGCAAGGGTGCGGGAGCTACCAGCTTCCTGGCTATTAATTTCCTGAAAGCAAAGAATGTCTGCGCGTAGTCGCTGCAGTTGTGGCCGCATAATCCGGATTCGGTCTGCCAGTATGGGCTCAACGTCGGGCCCATTATCCAGATTTTCCAGGTTAAACGTAGCAATTCGAAGCACCATCGATACCCCCCTCCTTTTTTAGAATATTGTGCTCTTATTGGATTAGTAAAGGCACGATACGAACATTCCTTGGTTCACTTATTAATTGAGTATATAAACGGTATGGCGCGTACTATTGTTCTGAAAGAATAGCGTTTTTCTCCGATTACCTAGGGACTAAATTCATGCGCCCCGACATCAAATCTTTCAACCAGGGGAACCGCGTTCCCGTAAAAATCACGGTTTCCCTGGTCAATTCCAGACAGAGAAAAAAGATCAAATCCCGCTTGAATAAGCGGAGAAGATGGCTGCAGCCGATAAGCGGTAAGGGTATTTAAACGAAGTGTATTTCCAATAGTCCCCCCTCCGCCAGCATTTACAAGAAGAGGATTGATACTGCTGCCTACAGAGACTCCGGACAACATTTCTTGTCCCGTACCGCTACGCCAACCTGGTAAAGAGGTGTAGTTTTTATCTCCCCATCTTATCCTGAATTTGCCGTCTTCAGCATAGTAATTATTTCCCTTGAAAGAAAAACCGCTAGACTGGTAGGTATTTACGAGACGAGATCCACCCTTCGTTATGAAAATATTATTATAGAAGCTTACGTTGTTCGCGTTGTATATGAGTTTTACCGCCGATGGTGAACCCGTGGAAGCGGGACTCGTGTAAACAGTATTATTATAAATCTGGAGATTGTTTATGCCACTTCCGCCATTCCATACCTGAATTCCACCATGACCATGTTCTCTTCCATCATTCTGGCTGATGTTGTACCGGATTGTGTTATTGAAGAAGGGCGCTGCTCCGGGATATTGTGCAGCCAGAAAACCACTACCTTCGTTATCATGGGAGTAGTTGTATTGCATTACAGAATTTCTGACTCCGCCATCCAGATCAAACCCCCCACCATCAACGGAATTACTACCCGTTAAATTATGGTGAGATTCGTTGAACTGAATGACTGCGTTGTTTGAATCCCATACCCAAATTCCAACCGGTCCTCCCTCCGTATAATTACAGAGCCAGCCATTGTGGTAAGCCTCACAGTATTGAATTCGTACGCCGTCTGTATTTCCAATCATTGCACCGCTTCCAGAGTGAGTATCTATTTTATTCGGATCTCCGGAATTATCAAAAAATTTACAATTACTCACAAAAACGTTCTGATGAGACCATGCTGTGGTAGATGGACGGTAGCCCCAGACGTCAAGACCATTTATCCGATTGTTAAAGACGCGTGTCTGCGTTATTCTCACATTGCGGAAACCGCTTCTACTTACATGCCAGGAACCGATGGAAATGCCCTCTTCCCCAAAGCCTGAGACATCAACTTTGTTGATATAAATGCGGTTGAGTTTTACTGCCCCTCCTAAATCCATATAAAAGAAGATACCACTTCCTGTGTTCTTTGTTGGGCCAGAACCTGTGAAATTAATGTTCCGAATAACAAGCCCTGCACAATTGTATGCATAAAGGCCATGTCCCGTGATCGCCGCAATTATGGCGCGTCCGCCGCCACCATAGGAGGTGATAGTGACAGGGTTCGTAGCAGTGCCACTATCTGAACGATCAAAGGAAAGATTTCCATAGAAACGATAACCCCCTTTAAAATAGATATGGTCTCCTGGGCTGAACGTCTCCTTATTTACTCTTGATATAGTCCTCCAAGGTACCGCGGATGACGTACCGGCATTCGCATTGTTTCCCTTCGGACTGACATAGTAGTCTGTCGCGTTCACCACGGAAGAAGTCAAAACTATGAGAATGACTAAAGCCAAAAGATCAAATCTAAGTTTTATAAGCATCCTCATAATAATTACACTACCTAGCTAAAAAACGTTTTAAAAAATATTTTTAAGTCATACGGAGAATTCGACTTAACGTATGACTTATTACTGCCTTGAGACTTACCTCGTGCTTAACTTATCCCCTTACTCCTGTTATAATATTGCTGTGTAAAAACTTCTTTTTTGTAAGTCTTTAACACGCACCTAAATCCCATAAGGTCTGTCAACCGTCCCCGGTTGACATCGTAATGACAAGCTGGGCCGTTTGCCCTACCGATAGAGGAGAATCAAAAAGATTGAAATTCCTTAACGTTAACGTCGAATTATACAAGGGTGGATAGAGGTGTTGATTTTTACGCCGTATCCACCTTCAATATGTTTTGATATGGTGGATTCGTTTCGCTTAAGCCACCGAAAAACCGCATTAAATAAAAATTCCCATGCGATTTAAACAAAAAAGCCCTACTGTCAAAAATGCATAAACACTTTCGGCAGTAAGGCTGTCTTATATAAGTCCCTGTAAGTATAAGATCCTTTACTTTGCGTCCCACGGTCACCCGCAGTTTGCCTTTATCGTCGCAATCCTTCCGTTTTTGGTATTGATAATATCACGTATGGGTAAGGGTGGATAAAGACGTTGGTTTTTACGCCGTATCTCCCTCTCGTATTGTTTGATATGGTGGATTCGCTTCGCTTAATCCGCCAAAAACCGCATTAATAATCAATAAGATTACAATATTATACCGAATATTTAACCCATAATCAAGTCGACCTCTCTCTTTTCCAAGACTACATCAAATATAACTGCAAGTACTTATAGGAAGAAAAGAAGGAAAATTCTTTCCTTCCATGACAAACTCACTTTAGCAAAAATTAAAAATTTACAAGTAGTTCTAGCCGTACCAATCCTATTGGCACAAGACCTGAAATGAAACCCGCTCGTTACGTTGTAAAAACCTTTATCCCTCTTTCCCGTTTTTATGGGACGAGCTTCATGCGGCGTAACCGTAACAGACATTACTCGCATTAACCCTTGATAATCATCGTGCCAGTCCTGCCGTCCATAGCTTCTTTGACTTTATCAATGGAGGTAATGATTGCCCGTTCTCCACCCCAGTCTAAAAAATTTATGGAGGCTTGAATCTTTGGTCCCATGCTTCCCGGTGGGAAATGCCCCTCCTGTAAATATTTTTGGGCATCTTTAACGGTTAATCTGTGAAGCGCCTGCTCGTTTGGTTGTTTAAAGTTTAAGAAGGCATACTCAACACTAGTGAGCATCATAAGACAATGCGCATGAATATCTCTAGCCAAAACTGCGGAAGCGAGGTCCTTGTCAATCACCACGTCAACCCCCTCCAGGTCTCCGTCTTCTTTCATAATTACCGGGATGCCGCCGCCACCTGCCGCAATGACAATGTCACCTGCCTTTAGCAAGGTCTTTATCGCACTTTCTTCCACGATTTTCAGGGGGTTGGGCGAAGCAACAACGCGGCGGTATCCCCTCTGACTATCTTCAACAATTTGCCATCCTTTTTCCCGGCGAAAGCGGTGCGCTTCTTCTCTGGTAAAAAAGGGTCCGATGGGTTTGGTTGGATGTGAAAATGCATTGTCATCTTTATCGACAATGACCTGCGTGAGTACGGTAACAACACACCGGTTGATTCCCTCTTTTCGGAGACGATTCGTCAACGCTTGCTGAATCATGTACCCAATGGCGCCTTCGGTATCTGCCACACAGACACCAAGGGAAATCTCCGGTACCTGATTCCGGCAGGCCTCTACCATAAGTAACAGATTCCCCACCTGTGGCCCATTTCCATGGGTGATGACTACCGTAAAACCCTCCCTTAAGCAGTGGATGATCCCGTCCAGGCTCTTTCTGACATTTTCGAATTGTTCCGCCATGGTACCCCGCTGACCAGCTCCAATAAGGGCATTTCCCCCTAAGGCAATAACAACAACTTTTTTCTTCATCGTAATCTTGATTCAAGAAGTCCCTGCAGTGTGGGTGTGCCTATTTCCTGGAAATGATATCTGACCCGGTCGGTAGGCTTATCAATGGAAATGAGCTTTCTCAGGTCAACTGGGGTGCCAATAATTACCACATCACATGGGGTTCGGTGTATTGATTCCCTCAACTCCTCCATCTGCTCATGGCCATAGCCCATAGCTGGCAAAAGATTGCCGATGTGTGGATATTTCACAAAAACTTCAGCAATTGAGCCTACCGCATAGGGTCTGGGATCGACAATCTCTCCTGCTCCATGCTGTTTTGCGGCAAGCACTCCGGCACCAAAGGTCATTCCACCGTGCGTCAAGGTTGGTCCATCTTCGATAACCAGGGTACGCTTTCCCTTTATAAGCTCAGGCGCTTCAATGGTTACGGGCAATGCGGCATCTATCATAAACGCACTTGGATTTGACTGCTTTACGTGCTCCTTAAGAAGACGTATGTCTTCTGGTTTTGCAGTATCTTCCTTAGTGACGACAACAATATCTGCCATGAAAAGATTGGTTTCACCAGGATAATACGTAAGCTCATGTCCCGGCCGGTGCGGGTCGACAAGGGTAATATGAACATCAGGCACATAGAACGGAGTATCATTATTGCCGCCATCCCACACGATAATATCCGCCTCCTTTTCAGCCTCCGCCAGGATCGCTGCATAATCCACACCAGCATACACAACGGTATGCTGTTCTATGTGCGGTTCATATTCCTCAATCTCTTCGATGGTGCATTCATGCTTCTGAAAATCCTCATACGAAGCGAACCGCTGCAGACGCTGCCGGGAAAGGTCACCATAGGGCATGGGATGCCGTATGACAACGACCCTTTTCCCCATTCCTTTTAGAATCTCACAGACCCTGCGTGAAGCGGGACTCTTGCCACTGCCGGTTCTTACCGCACAAACAGCAACAACGGGCTTGCGGCTCTTTATCATCGTCTGCCTCGCACCCAGAAGGGTGAACTGAGCGCCTGATGCGTTTGCAAGGCTGGCCTTGTGCATAACGTACTCATGCGATACATCGCTGTAAGAAAATACTACCTCATCAATGGCATGTAATTTTATGAGTGATGTCAGTTTTTGTTCAGGTTCGATGGGAATTCCATGGGGATAGAGTTTGCCAGCCAGAGAAGATGGATAGCGTCTTCCTTCAATATTTGGTATCTGTGCCGCCGTAAAGGCAATGACTTCGCATTCGGGATTGTCACGAAAACGGAGATTAAAATTGTGAAAATCCCGGCCGGCTGCCCCCATAATAAGAACTTTTTTTCTGTCTGCCATAGAGATTGATTCTGTCTAACCTGAATAACTGATATTTGGTGGGCGATGCCCACCCTTCCGGTTAACCTGATTTATAAAAATCGGGAATGCCCCTCCCTCACAACGCTTTTGGTAATGCGTAACGCTTTGGTTTTTTGAAAAATTGCAGCAATAATGTGATTAGCCTGCGAGGTAGTGGCAATTCATGAATTGCCACTACCACCACCCAAAAAGCTATTTATCCATGGATTTTTTTCAAAAAACTAAACTGTTATGGTAATGCATATTCATGGTATTTACGATACCATGCCTTTCACCACGTGCCATACCTGTTCCGCAATGAGCTGCTCCGATAACAATTTGCCGTTTTCCGTGCAATCAATGGTTATCCATTCTTTTTTTCCTTTGGCGATTTCCAGAAATGTTTGTTGAGCATATCGCAAGTGGTTGATGTCCGCCTCATGGATATCCTTCTTTCCGCCTGCCAGATAAGCGCGCTCTTCCTTTTTTTCCACGAGATGATATGCAGTTTCCGGTGGCACGTATAACAGGATATTGAGATTTGACCGTGGAACGGCAAATACCTGATGTTCCAGGGTGTCCAACCACCGGAAAAATTCTTCTTGCTTTGCAACACTCCTGATTTTACCACCCTGATGGGCCATATTGTCGCACACGTACCGATTCGACACGATAATCTTGCCTTCCCTGAGACACCTGTTTATCTGTTCCCTGCACTCCCAGCGATCTCCTGCATAAAGAAGCGCTGCTAAGTATGGGCTTACGGAGTCCGCACTGCCAAATTCACCTTTCAGATATTTCGTGACCATGTCGGCAAAAAAAGTTTTGCCATATTGAGGGAAATCGGTAATCTCTGCCGGATACCCCTCTCTCAGCAACCGTTGGTACAGGAGCTTTGTCTGCACCGTCTTGCCGCTACCGTCAATACCCGTAATAACAATCAGTTTTCCTTGCATCCACTTGTTTCCGATTGGCCTACTGGCCTAGTGTTAATAAAATTCGTAGTCTTGTAATTTTCAGTAACCATTCAGCATATTTTTGCCTTCGCCACTACGAATGAAAAAATATTATTTATAGAATCCCAAAGGGATATCATTATTATAGCATGTCGTTATACAATTATGGTCAACCCCGTATAGGGGTGGCATAATACCATTCTTTTCGCACTATTTCACTCCTACGGGGTTGAATATGGTGGTGTATTTTCTTCCTATAATCATGTCATCCGTTCGGGATTTTTCCGTCTGACCGTCTTCCCCGTTGGATCTTAACCATTCTGAAAAAATATTCTTCTCTGTTTCGCTGAATAGTTACCAGTTTCCTCTAAAAAGTTTGCTGTTGTACAAAGTTTTTGCCGGACAAATCAACCATAATCAGATTGAGGAATACTCGTTGTCTGAGAAACACGTATCAAAACATCAGCAAGCCTTCGTAGTTCCTGCCATATTACTTCCACACCAGGGACATTTGACGCTGAGTCTACCAACCTGATATTACAAAGCCATAGCCATTTGCCTTATTATACTCCGTTCCTTTTTTATTTCAATTTAGATGGAAAGTAAATTTCAGCGCCTAATGTAAACCCCCCATAATAAAGTTGGGTAGGATGGGTTAAACGAAGTGAACCCATCGGCACCATGGTCTTGCTGCTTGCCCTCAAATGCCTTGTTCACTGTCTTTAGGTGAGCTTCACCATGCCGGTGTTTTCGATTGCACATCGTTTACAGCTTTGTTATGGTATCACTGTCATAGTTTACCACCCAAACGTTGGCGCCATCAAAAACAATTCCCCGTGGGTTGATGCCTACATTATAAGAACCGAGCACGGTACCGTCACTTGCTCTTATCTTTGTTACATTGTTACTGCCAGCATTTACAACCCAGATATTGGCGCCATCAAAGGTTATCCCATATGGGTACATTCCCACGGCATAGGTGTCTAGCATTGCTCCATCACTCGCCCTCAGTTTGGTTACTTTACCGCTACCGTAATTCGTTACCCAGATGTTAGCGCCGTCAAAGACTAACCATTTGGGCTCCCAACCACCGGCACAGGTACTAAGCAGGGCGCCATCGCTTGCCCTCAACTTCGTTACGCTGTTGCTGTTGGAATTTGCTACCCAGATGTTGTTACCATCGAAGATCACTCCTCTTGGGTTGAAACCCACGGTATAGGTCCCGAGTACGGTCCCATCGCTCGCCCTCAGTTTTGTTACATTTTTGCTCCCGGAGTTCGTTACCCAGATATTTGCCCCATCAAAAGCCACCCCATAGGGATAGAAGCCCACGGCGTAGGTCCCCAGCACAGTTCCATCGCTTGCCCTCAATTTCGTTATGCTGTCACTGCCAGAATTTGCCACCCAGATGTTCGCACCATCGAAGGCTATGCCTCTTGGAATAAAACCCACGGCATAGGTGCCCAGCACGGCCCCATCGCTTACCCTTAGCTTTGTAATGCTGACACTGCCAGAATTTGCCACCCAGATGTTGGCGCCGTCAAATGCTACACCGTATGGCTGAAAGCCCACGGCAAAGGTAGAACTGCGGTGGTTTGTTGCCTCGTACCATTGTCTGAGTTTTTTGAATCGTGCATCCTCCGAGGTGACGTTTTCATTCAAGGCGGTGAGACAGAAGAAAGAGGAGTGACTCTTTGTGAAAGTAAAAGGGAAAAGAACGTCTGCCTGAGGTATGAATTTTTTGTCTGACTCTGCCCAGGCCGTACTAGTAACGAATAAAACCAACGCGAGACTAAAGAAAATATTCCTAGAAGCCTTCATCTTCTCTCCTTTCATAAATGTAGTTAAATCAACAAACCACTCAAATCGGTTAGTTGCTGCAAAGATAGCTACGGTGGTGATGTGATCTCAATTTCCTGTAGTACCGGAATAACGATCTTATCAACGTATTTAAATGACTCCTGGAGCATGAAAAAAAAAGACGCCAACTGCTACAGCAATAATTGCTGCTCCTGCCCAATGCTGGAGGCGAAATCGTTTCAATGAAGGAGCAAAAGCAATCAGACCAAACACGGCTGAAATTACCGTTATTGCGTCCAGGCTTGCCCGCTGCCAGTAAAGGCCCCCCAAATGCAGCCACATTCCAAACTCATCAAAGGTTAATGCCATCCCACTTCCATAAATGATTGCAGTGATTTCTAAGTTTCGCCCCATTGGACGCCAAAACAACTGATAGGCGCCAACACCAGCAAGAAGAAAAATGCCATAGTTGAGATGGTGGACGTGCGTTCCACCCAAATGCAGGTAGAGATCCGGTATTCTCCGTGACATAATTAAAATGACAAGCACTCGGGTTACTACAAACGTCAAAATAAAAGTAACAAGCACCAGCCGGGCCAGGTGAGGAAAAAACTGTGATGGCATCAGATACGTATTTGAGTTATATGTCATGGTTAACGCCCTAAAAAAAACGACACACGAATACGCGCATGAAACAAGGATATGTGCCAGCTATTGCAAACGACAGTGAAAACAATCCCACGATTAAGATTGCTTCGGGCTAATGCCTTCTCAACGACAACTTTCTTTATTCGTTTCCTCTCGTATATCAGTGTACCATATCTCTCTGTCAAACTGCAGCAACTCCTTTAGTCCCTTGTGAAATAAGGAAGGCAATGTTGGTAAGAATGCGTGGCAGTATTAAACCGCCCGGCGATGCCAGATATTTTGGTTCCCATGCGGGATCAAACTTTTCCTTGTATTGTCGCAATCCCTGGAAGTTATAAAAATGTTCTCCGTGACGGTAGACTAGCGCACCAAGCCTGTTCCACAAGGGTGCAAGGGCATGTTCCTCAAGTCCTGAGAGCGGCGCCATCCCCAGGTTAAACCACCGATATCCTTCCTGTTTTCCCCACAGCATGAGCTGGACAAACAGAAATTCCATGACCCCATGTGGGGCATCAGGGAGGTATCGCATAAGATCTAACGAAAGCTCCTCCTTCTCCGATCCTTGCCAGATATTCACAAAGGCAATGATTTTGCCATTTTTTCTTACGATTCCGGCAGGGAAATTTTTCAGGTATTCCGCATCAAAAAACCCTGTGCTGAATCCTTTTTCAGTAATCCTCTTCATTGTCAACCATGAATCTGATATGCTCTTGAATTCCGGCAGTAACGAAGGGACTTTATCGGTTGGAATCAGCTCAAAAAAAACAACCCTCTTTTTCAAGCCGGTTGCGGGTATAGCGCAGTCCTTTACGAACCACACCTTCAAGGGAAAATCCCGGCAAGGAAACGCGAGCCTCTTCTCCAAGCTTAAGCAACGTGAGGCCAAGGTCGATATACACATGGAGATTCCTTCGGTTGATTTCATAGAAGACTGTCCATCCATCATGACGGTCACACATCTCACGAAATTTCCAGATCAGTTCTGGCATTTCGTTTTCAGAACCAACCGGGTCACGAAATGCCACCCAACTCCTGCCGTTGATAGCATACATAATAAAGGCGTCTCTGTGCTCACTGAACAGGAAAGATTTATCCCCAAGCAGGGCTATGTTGGCATACGTATCTTTTGAACTATTTACTATGGAACGGATCGTGCCTGAATCGGCCATGGGAGGAATCGAGGGTTTGATAAAAGCCGGACGGAGTAGTTTAAATACGGCAAAACAAAGCACCATGACCACGACTCCCACGGTAGCACGGAGAGATCGCGGTGCATCTCCCGCCAGACTGAAATGCCACCATAATTCATTCGAATACTCAATATGCTTGTAGGTAAAGAACCCCACCCAGACTGAACACAGCATAACAAAGACAATCGCCGCAATCCATCCTGAAGTGAACGGTTCATTTATGAGAGAGGTTTTGCGGTAGAAATGCCTGCGGGAAGGCAGGAGTGCACCTAACATGATCGCAAGAATGATCGCCTCCTCGTAATCGAATCCTTTCAGCAGGGAGAAGACAATCCCAGCAATAAGAAGGGCTGTGGTAAGAGGGTATGCGGCATTGAGTCTTCGCTGCAGCCCCCAGGATAATATGAGAAGCAACATACCTGCCAGGCTGCCAAAAAAATGAGAGATCTCCATAATTGGAAGCGGGATTATATCCTTAACCCACAGCATGCGGATTTTTTCTGCAGGGACTGATCCAGAAAAGAGCAGAGTTGCGCCTCCAACAAACGTGGCAAAACAAAGTATGGTTGGCACAATCTCCGACACCCATTGTCCGAAGATACGGGCAATCAGCTTAAATGTCTCCTTTCTCTGGAGGAATTCGTGCAAACCCAGGATGGCCGCAGCAAGACACATGGGCAGTAAATAGTATATGCCCCTGAATGCCAATAGGGATCCAAGGATAGCGGAAACGGGTAGAAATGGCGAGAGAAAGAAGATGACTATTGTTTCAAAGATTCCAAGTCCACCTGGAATATGGCTGACTAATCCTGCTGACTGTGCTACCACAAAGATACCAAGGATCTTTGGGAAAGACAAGGTTTCATGAGAGGGGAGCAGGACATACAGCACACTCCCGTTCAATATCACATCCAGGCAAGCTATTGTTACCGAAGAAAGAGAAAACTTTACAGAGGGTATAGAAAACTCCCATCGGAAAATTTTCATAGGTTTCTTTTTCAATGCGCTAAATAATAAGTATCCGGCAATAAAGACAAGGAAGGATATTCCAAGATAAGTTAAAGATACAGAGTGAAAGCGGATCCCAGATGGAATTTCAAATGGATCAATGACGAAAAGCACTCCCCCTACGGTGAAGATGCCTAGCCAGAAGGACAGCCCACAAAAGGCAACCGTTTTTATGATATCAACCGGAGAAAGTCCCCAGGAGGAGTAGAGCCGGTAGCGTATTGCAGCAAGCATGGTGAACCCGATATTGTTACTGAAGGCATACCCTATGAAACCAGCAATAGCAATCTTACCATACCCAAGCGGATGATTTACATAGCGAAGGGCAAGGAAGTCGTACCCGGTCGTTACTATGTAACTGAGTGAAGTAAGCAGAAGTGCGAGAAGAATGCACATGCTGGGGAGTGTTTTCAGATGTTGCAAGACATCCCGATAGTGATACTCCTTCAATTCATAATGGAGCATCCAAAGCGCGACAGCAAAAAGGAACACACCAAACAAAGGAGTAAGGTTGCGGAGGAGTTTATTTCTCATGTGTCATTCAGTAGTTAACAAAAATAACAAGGCTAATTATCTGAAAACTTAATCATTTTGTTAAAAAATAAGTTATGAATAGGAGGGGCTTCATCATAAGCGTCTAGTCGCACGATTAAGGCGAGGGCTTTAGCATCGACTTCACCTTCACACAATCCATCCATCAATCCCCGCCTGAAAGGAAGCTCAGAGGGTAGGTTCGCTTCCAGGCTTGGCCAAATGGGCAATTCCACGTTATTTCGTGAGATTTATTTCCAATTTCGCTGGTTAAAAAACAACAAAACAAGTGCAGAAAATGGCAATTTATACCGGTGCTCACCCGCTTTTAAAGCAAAAAAGTTCATTTGACTTATTCTCTTTGCTTTATCTACCCAACACAACAATACCCTGTTTGAAACGTACCAAGAGATTCGTATTGTTTCTAATAGGCATTGGTTGCGTACTTGAGGCTGAAGTTGGTATCGTCATAATAGCTGATATGCACCTTGTCAGATGTATCCACAGCGATGGAGGTAAACTCACCCACACTTCCGCCACTATCCATAGTTCTGGTTACCCATGAACCGGAAGCATTGGTTGCATACCTGAGGTCGAAGTTCGTACCGTCATAATAACTGATGTGTATCTTGTCTGCTGTGTCCACGGCAATGGAGGTATACCCCCCGACATTTCCACTATCATCTATCGTCCTGGTTACCCACGAACCGGAACTATTTGTGGCATATTTGAGGGCGCCATGGGTATAATCATAATAACTTATGTGCAGTTTGCCTGACCTGTCTATTGCCATAGAGGTAAACTGCCCAACATCGCCATCGCTATCAATAGTCTTGATTGTCCATGAGTCAGCAGCGTTCGTGGCATTGGTGGCATATTTAAGGATATCTTTTGTGTCATCATAATAGCTTATATGCACCCTGCCAGACGCATCCACTGCTATGGAGGAATGCTCTCCTACATTTCCATTGCTGTCAATAGTTTTCGTTACCCACGAACCCGAAGCATTAGTAGCATACTTAAGGTCTTCGTTCGTACAATCATAATAGCTTATATGTACCCTACCAGACGTGTCCACTTTAATGGCGGTAAACTCACCTACAATTCCCCCGCTATCAACAATCTCGGTTGCCCATGAACCAGAAGTATTGGTGGCATATCTGAGATCGCCATTTGTGCTATCATAATAGCCTATGTGTACCTTGTTTGATGCGTCCACCACCAGGGAAGTATACTCGCCAACACCTCCCTGACTGTACAAAGTTTTAATTACCCATGAGCCTGAGGTATTGGTAACATACTTGAGGTCGTTTTTAATGCTGTCATAATAGCTTATATGTACCTTGTTTAATGCATCCACTGCTATGCAGGTATATGCCCCTACATTTCCACCTCTGTCCACAGTTTCCGTTGTCCACAAGCCAGGAATATTGGTGGCATGCTTGATACTACCATTGACGCTGTCATAATAACATATATGCACATTACCAGAGGCATCCACTGCTATGGAGGTATAACTACCAACATTTACATCCTTAGCCACAGCATCTATTATCCATGTACCCGTGGAATTGGAGGCATATCTGATGCCACCGTTCGTGACATCATAATAGCTGATGTGTGCCTTGCCTGCGGTGTCAACCGCTATGGAGGTATATCCGCCTATATTCCCGCTATTATCAACCGTAGTCAATTTCCATCCGCCAGAGGCATTGGTGGCATATTTGAGGTTTTTCTTGGTAAGATCATAGTAGCTGATGCATGCCTTGCCCGCGGTGTCAATCGCTATGGAGGTATATCCGCCTACCCATGCACTTGCGTCCACCGTTGCTGTTGACCATGACCCATGAGCATTCGAGGCATATTTAAGATTTTTCCTTGTGAGATCATTATAACTGATATGCACCTTGCCTGCTGTGTCTGCTGCTATAGAAACATATGCCCCCACATCTCCATTATTATCAACCGTAGCTGTTACCCATGAGCCGGATGCATTCGTGGCATATTTAAGATCTCCGTTAAAATAGTCATAATAACTGATATGTACCTTACCTGACGTATCAAGCGCTATGGAAGTATACTCGCCAATTTTCCCACTGCTATCCACAATCGTGGGTACCCATGAACCAGAGGAATTCGTAACATACTTGAGGTTTTTATTGGTAGAATCGTAGTAGCTGATATGTACCTTGTCTGATTTGTCTATCGCAATTGAGGCAGATCCACCCACGCCAGCTAATGAATCCACTGCCACAACATGCCATTTACTACCGTCATGATACGCATAGAAGAGATTGTCGCCTCCATAAACAATATGGAGATGTCCCTGAGTATCAAGAGCAAGCGCCCTTGAAGAAAAATGTTGGAAATATTTTTCTTTAACCACGGTCCCTATCGTCCACGGCGCCGACGATAAGGTATTGCCAACAAAAGGGAGATTGATGAAAATCAGGAAAAGAGTTGATAAAGCCTTATTATTCAAAATCATCTTCATTGTTTATGGCCTCCCATTAGTGTTTTTGGATTTTAACATCAATATTCTTCAGCCTGCCGTACGTGGTAAGTACGTAGGCAGATTACACAGATTATGCGGGTGAAACTCTATAGTATTACCGTGTAAAAACCTCTTTTTTTTGTAAGTTTTTTCACAACCCTATTTATCCCTTATCAGGAGGTACAGATTGTTTAAGAGAGAAAGATTGCTTCGCTTCGCTCGCAATGACAGCGCACCAATGTCATCAAGGCATAGCATGTGTCATTGCGAGGGTCTTTTCCGAAGCAATCTCCCGCTTTCACAACGGAGGATTGGGTGCGGCTTTGCTGCGCTATGCATTTACGAATAACAAAAAACTCTATACTCAAAACTTTACGTAACCCTATCTGAACAGGACATTACTATCGTGCAATTTGAAAATCGAGCATAAAAAACAAGAAGTTGATGGATAGTAGTATAGAGAAGGCTCCTCCACAAAGCGACACCAAATTGTATCATAAGTGCATTGTGAAATAAACTACGAAACCGGCAGGAAAGGAGGAGCAGATATGAGTTGTTGTGTGGGAATAGATTTACATTCGGACAATAGTTATATAGTAACGCGGGAGGAAGGCTGTCATTGCGAGGGCGCTAGCCCGAAGCAATCTCCACAACGATTGTCATTCCGAGCAAAGCGAGGAATCTCATGGGTTTGCTTCGCTTGGGCTCGCAACTTCGCCTTCGCTATTGCTTGCAATGTCCCGTACCTGTCAACTTATTTCATACGATTACTATATGCAGAAAAAACCATGGGAATGTCCTTTGATTTTATAAGACAGATAATTGAGCATCCTGAGATTATTAACCTAAGTTACGCATTTAAGAGCATAAGTAGCTGGTATACAAGGGTCTTCAAATATTTTCCTCACTACAAAGCTGTTTTTTTGAAGGTTATCCGCTTTCTTTTTATCGCCTGTGGATCAACTCCGAGTTTTTTGTATATCTCCC
>AYTS01000156.1 GCA_002009475.1 Candidatus Brocadia carolinensis
TTATCTATCACCCCTATATAACTATTATCCGAATGTAAATCAATCCCTACATAATAACTCATACATGCTCCTCCTGTTTATCAGCTTTAACAGTTTATTTCACGATGCCTTTATGATACCATTTGGCATCTGATTGTTAAGGAGCCTTCTATATGATTATCAAATCTTGAAAATAGAATAGGGGGGTGAATGGGTGCCCCCTTCTTCCCACGCCTATGCTACGAGCCAAAAAGGGTTGGCCGTAGAGCCACAGGTTTGTGACAAACAATTGGATACAACATGGTACCAACGATTTTCTTGGGCAGATACTTGCCAGGGGCAACGAGATCGATTACAAAAAACGACCTCGAAACAATGCCTTGAACCGGATGGGTGACTGGTGCGGATTTCTATCATCCGTAACTAAAAAACCTGAAAATACGGGTGCGGTTAATGGATAAATGCTTTTGGACATTTATTAATTTTTTTTCATTTGAATAAGGCAAAAAATCTGCGATTTTTGCTAGGGAAAATTTTTTTTCGTTTGACAAAAGCCTTCTAATGTGTGATCCTAAGACCTTCCCTTTGGAGATATAAAAATGAAGAATAATAAAGATTGGGAAAAATGGGCAGCAATCTTTGCATTAATTAGTTCAATTATTGCTGTAATAGGGCTTTTTTTTGCTGGAAAGGAAATACATCAAACAAAAAGATGGAATATGTTAAATTTTACGTTTACTTATCTTCCAAGCCCATTAGAAATCGCAGAGTTAGAAGATGAATTTAATAAAATAATGGATTTTTGGAAAAGAAAAGATGAATTAAATTTATCGGAAGTAAGAGCACTGTTGGATGAAATGGAAGATTCTGATAAGTATGAGTTATTCAAAAAATATAAGTATGAATCATGGAATGACGATATCCAGGAAAAGTGGTGTATGTGTGGCAGAAAATTGAAACTATATCTAAGCCTTCTTGAAAGATATTGCGGTGCAATTAATTGTGGAGTTGCAGATAATGAAGTATCGGAAAGTCTATATGGATTTAGGTTTAAAACACACTATCGTAAGTTGTTGCCGTTCATTAAAAAAAATGAGGGAAATAAAAGGTGACGATTCTTTATTTTCCGAATTTGAAAAGATAGTTGAAAGTTGGAATAATAAAAAAGTTCTCAAGAAGCAATTTTGATGTCTGGGGCAAATTCCGCAAATTCCGGGGACACCATACCTAATTATTGATTCCGGGATTTCTTGGGGTCTCCTTGAATATAGAATATGCGAGAATAACACAGTTTGATATAAAGGTTTTTTTGCCGGTTCATGAGAAGATGCTCGCCAAGGAAAATATTTCTTCACTTACAAAAAGATCTCAGATTTTTTGCCTGATTGCATGAAATAATGCTCATGTCTGATACGCATTTATTTCAACGACCGCATCCACCTTGCTCCAATGCGGCAGAATTCCAACCTTCACCTCACCATTCCGCCATGCCCTCAATGAAGATTTACAATAGATTTTTTTCCCGTATGGAGAGTTACCAAATTGTCTTAATATGGTCAAGATTTTGGAGTTCTTTATCCTTTGCGATAAGGGGGAGGTTAACCGAACTTACGCAAAAAGTGTAGACGAAGCCGCACTTTTGCATAGTGAGCAAGTCCTAAGTGGTTGAATAATAATGGGCGCAATTTTTTGCTGGCGATGTAGTGTATGAATAGTGTGGATTGTG
>AYTS01000157.1 GCA_002009475.1 Candidatus Brocadia carolinensis
CACATCACAATCATTCAGCTTTGCCTCGAACGAATAGGTTTTATGGGAAACTTCAGAGCCATCCGGAGTTTTGAATTTCACGAATTTGATTTTATCCCGGTAATGTTTTTTGATGAGGGTCACGAGGCGATTGGTATCTTGTCTTTGAACTGAGAGTTGTTTTTTCCTCTGGAGAACTCGCTGGCGGGCAGGTAGGGAATGATATCGATGGGGAAATGCTTTGACTTTGAGACGAAAGCAGCTCCGACACCGACATTGCAGACCTCTTTTCTTTTGAGTGGTCCGCAATATTGCAACTTTGCACCCTCAGTCTTCTTCGCAAAGGGTTTTGGGCATCCGGTGTCATCGATGGCGAGAAGGCCATCTTTTATTGGAGGAGTGGTTTTTTGTTTTTGAATGATTTCTCGTCATGTGCGTTTGATTGCCTGGACACCCCATTTTGAGTTTGAGAAGAAGTATTGAAACTTCTGATAACCGGTATGAGTGGCTCTTACCATTGCGTCGAGGGAGTTTCTTTTGTAGTCTTTGAACAAGGCATAGATGACCAGGGTAAGCGGGGCCATTTGTTTTTTGCTAAAGCAAGAGGTGGAATTTTTCAGAAACTTATTTAGCAGAGGAATGTTTGTACCAAAAATACTCAACTCCTTTGCTCCTGTTGTTGGTTGACCAAAAAGTTCACAAGTGCAATTCATAGCAGGAGTGAAGAAATAAGTCAAGCTCAAAATAGGTTGCAAAACATTGATTTATAGTAAGTTGTGTCGAACTTTACTTATGACTTAGAAATATTATTTTACAAATGTTTTTTAATAAAGTAATGGTATATGATATGAATATATTAAATAAATTGTTTTTTATCATTTTTATGTCTTTTATCACAAAATAAATAATATTGCTGGTACTACTTATGGACAGAGAAGAGAGCCCCATATTTACTATTCCACTAAGGCGTATTGAAGGCTTCTTAGCCGATAAAATTTGCTTTAGAGATGCAAAGGCACGAACACCGCATCCCAGCTTGGCATTTGGAATTGACCCTCATAACGAATGCCTCTTGTTCGTATGGAACAAATTTTTAATAAAGCATGAATATAAGATATCGAAACAGCACGGTGAAAGTTTTGTAGATGTAACTAATGATAGCAATCTCATCCATAGAAAAGGAAACATCGTCCCTGGCGCTATGACTGTTTCCAAGATCATCCTCCCTCTGGAAATTATCTTCTCAGAATTGGAAATATCTTCGGTAAATATAAAATTTACTGGTTCGGCTTACTATAACGAAAGGACGTGCAATCTGTTTTTATGGCAGTTTGTAAGTAATGATTATATTCAAATTGAAGTAAAAACGTATCAGTATGACAGGACAATTGCTACGACGATCATCTTAGGCAGATTAAAAACTGCTGGTAAACAGGTTAAAGAAATAGATGAATCAACTGTAAATAAAAAATGTCTAGCAAGGGTTCAAACCTATTTCGAGACCTTGGGAATTCGAAGTAATTTTTATTTACAGAAAGAGGGATACAAGGATTATACGTATCCTCTAGCCTACATCGCCTCATTACCATCAGCAGAAATTGTAAATCAGCTGTCGGGACAGGGCGGTATGATTAATATATTGCGTATGGATTTTGGCAGTTACGAACGAATTCCAATTACCGGAGATAAAGGCCCTGAGGTGAAGCTTGCAAGGGCAAAGAAACGGAATACTTTCAATAAGATCATAGCTGAGGTTGCTGAAGGACTTGTTACGTATTACCGAGGCCTTGCTATCGTGAACCCCATCGCGAAATTCCACAATTCCAAAGAACCCGTTATAGATAGGGGCTGAACGAAAACGCACTTTTTTTGAAAAATATTGGAATAGTTTTGCACTTACGACAATCTTTCCTTACCATTTAACGCTAGTCTTTTGCATGAGGTAAGGTTCTTTTTCCTCATTTCCCCTGCTTTTCCTTCAGTTTAGATTTGTCTGGAGATAGCATCCCCTGTTATGCTGGTTTTCCCGGTTTTTAAGCTGCCTTTCATAACTTCTTTTCCTTCTTTCGTGCCTTCTCATGGAGCACGTTTCCCAGCTTGTGTAAATTCGCAGCTACCACTCCCAGGGCACAATACCTTTTAAATGAGTGCAACCCTTTGTCAAGACACATATCCAAGCCGTGATGTTCCAAACGATTGATGTCCGATTCCACCGCCTGTTCTGCCTGGTTCTTCTTGCCCTTTTTCGGCATGATCACCGCCGGTATGTATAGACTCAATAACTCCTTGTTCTCCCGCTTATAAAAACCTTTACCAAAACTGATGCTCTCTATTGCATCTGCTCCAAATCGGCTCAACAACCTGTCTGCCAGCGGAAGGGATAACGATACATCCGCCTCTGTTTCAATAACCTGATGCTCCACGACAAACCCCATGGATCGCTTGCCACCAGCATATTATGCCCCAATTCCACCCGCTTGTTTGCCTTGCCTTTGTACAACCACTCCGTGTGTGGCTCAATAACGAATACACCTTCTCTCCCACCGGTATCTGTTCACCCTCTCTCCACCAGATCTACGTGCTTCTTCAACATCCCATGAAAGTAATCCAGCCTCTCTATTTTCACCGCATAGACCTCGGCCTGATCTCATGAGAGCACTCTTTCATAGAGTGCCAACATACTTGCCGCTATCTTCTCACTCAACCCCTCGCCAATCCAAGATACTCTTTCACCCGATCTCGTGTCGTCTCCTCCTTATTCTTTCCAGTCCCAAACAATGTCCTGGCGCTGGTTCTTATCAGATTCTTTAATTCTCTCCTCCACTACTTGCTCTTACGCCATCCCTTCCCCTCCAGAAGCCTCGCTCCTCTTGCATCCTCTATCACATCCAGCCTCTTCCGTGCCGCATTCCACAACACATCCGCTGGAAAGTGCACATCGCTCTCCAATACATACGTATCTGCCTTAATTCGCAGCCCTTCGCCTTTTTTTTAACCAACTTGTGCCCCGCCCTTACCACCACCTCATTGATCCTAGCGATCGTCCATCATCCAATAAACTTATATTATCCTTGATGCTCTGCCCAGGGCTACGTCAAATATAGGTAAAAGTAATTCCAGGTAAAAAAGAAAGTAAATAAACTGACTTTTTCAAAACGGTTCAAGTATACTATTACCACGAACCTCGAAAGGACAAGAAAAAGCACGACTAACAGAGAACGGCTCCAGGATGTTGAAGTAAGACCCATCAGTCGGGACGAAAGACAACAATGGGATGAACTCATCCGTCACCACCATTACCTGGGACTCCATTCCCTCATCGGAGAAAGCATCCGATACATAGCCTTTTATCAGAAACAGTGGCTTGCTTTGATCGGATGGTCAGCCGCCGCACTCAAGTGCAAGGTGCGTGACCAATGGATCTGATGGCTTTCCTTTCTTCAGTACCAACGACTGTCTCTTATTGCCAATAACAGTCGTTTTTTGATCTTGCCCGATGTCCGCATATCAAACCTTGCCTCGTATGTCCTCGCCCAGAATCTCAAGCGGATGTTCACCCCACGGTGAACATCCGCTTTAATCCCTCTAGTTTTCTAAAGGAGATTTCATCAATTCTTTATTTCCGTTCTTATGCTCATCTTAGTCTTGATTCAGCCAGACCCTCTTGATTTTTGCAGGCGATACCCTGCCTAACTACTGGCATTTTGTTATTGTTTGCACTGCTATTCCGGGGCGAGCATTGACAGAATGGCCTTTTTACAGTCCATGAGGTTGGAGAAGGTCAGGCCAAAGATGCGTTGGCCAAAATTGGGAACCCATGCCCGTATGGACAGCCGGCAACGACGCTTTCCCTCATCTGGTGCGTGCGATGGATAAATCGCTACATCGTATCCCGATGCCTCTCTGAGGATGTCTTCATGTGACTTCCGCCAGACCTCTTCATCAACCTCCAAATCCAGCCCAAACCGGATGAAATGTTCACCCAGCGGCACCTCGCTGTATAATTTGTCTTCCTCAAAATTATCCCGAAACTTTACGAGAAATACCCCATTCCAATTTCCATCAAATGGGAATTCCTCTGATTCGAGCTTGAAATCGTGCTTTGCACAGGCAAAATCCAGTATCTGATTTCTGACGGCCTCGATATCAGCCCTATCAGGCCTTCTTTTTTCCTTCATAAAACAGACCTCCTATCTTATCGTTTTTTTACTGAGTCCAGAAGTGTATAGCTTCCCGGAATTATATCGTTAATGCCGCAAAACCGCAACCGAATCCCTATAAGTATCACTGTGGTCTCAGTTGAACGATTGATTCAGGTTCTCGCTCTTGCAATGACATTTGCATGTACTTATTTCCTAACCCAAACGAGATGAGAAAATAATCCGTATCGCTGACTACCCGCAATTTGCACAGGCTTTGCGGGATGAACTGATTGCGCAAATCAAAAAGATTGCCAGCGAGAATAACCTGAGTATCCAATATCTCCCAAAAAAGAACTTTCGCCAGGAAGAATATGTTGCTGAAATTCTGAAAAAGCGCGGTACCCATCCTGATCTTGTTCACATCTTTCCAGTACAGGAATCCTGTACCTCCTATAAGCTATGGCACGACAAGAATACCCACAAGACTTTCCTCAAATACGATTCGAGCGAAAAGCGTCTTCACTATTATTTCTACTTTATTCATAAAACTTTAGGGCTGTGTTACGGCCGCGTGTCAACATGGATTCCCTTCCGTCTTCAAATCTATTTTAACGGACAAAGCTGGTTAGCCTCTCAGTTACAAAGGCAGAAGAGACCCTACACTCTGTGCGATAATGCATTTCTCCGTATCGACGATAGTAAAAAGATACAAGAAATTGCCAACCGTTTTTTACCGGAATGACTCCACAGGATTCTCGATTGCATTGCACGGCGGTACCACCCCTTCCCAGGGAAGAGGGAAGTTTGACTTGTTCTATCACAGGAGTATCATGCAAGTGGAGTATGCAACAGATATCATCTTTAAGCGGCAAAACTACTTACAGACCATGTACGTTGCTCTTGCAAGAACTGCTGCTCATACCGTAAAGCCTGAGATATCGCAGCGTTTCTCGAAAAAAAACTGTGTGGGGATTATCAGGAAGATATAATGTAAAATATTTTTCATTAGATACTATCAAAAGGTACTTCGTCTCGCTTTTCAAAATATCCAGGAAGTATATCCATTGCTCTGCTGAGGTTCAGAAAAATATTTACCCTTATCGTGCGATTGCTAAGCCGGACTGAGACGCTACGGCTAAAATACGCCCTTTGGTCGTATCTTACCGGGTTTTTATTAATACAATCATCCGTGTATTCAATGATGCTGCATAAAAACAGAAAATCAGTCTTGTGAAGCAACAACATTACGTCCCCTGCGACCTTTTGACATCACAAATTACCCTCGGTGAGAAATGCGGGTTAGGCACAACATAAAATTACATCTCCCATAAGATTTTGCTTACTTCACACCCATTTTTTGGGTATCAACTATTTGGCTTTTTATCTTTCCTTACTTCTTCCTCTTCCGGCTTTTTACCAACGCCCCTTAAGTCAACAAACTTTTTCATTAAGTCAAACCAAAAACCTGCGCCCTGTGATGCCGCAAGCGCTGTAACGACTATTCCTATAACTTTATAGACCCAGCTCCTGAAATCGTCCGGAACCGCTCGTGGGTCATCTTTTAATGCTCTGGGATTATCACGCCCAACCCACCCAATGGGAAGATTAAGTTTCTGAAGATCGGTATAAAGCTCATCAATACTCCTTGGAGAAGTATCCTGATCAAATGAAGGAGGATTCTCAACGGACTTCTGCGCAGATGCGACAATCGAAGCTCTCAAGACATCATCGCGCCACAGGGTATTTACAATCGTAAAACTATCGGCATTTAAAAGTCCGCTTATTCCGAGAGAAATACCCAATATGATCCACTGTATCTTCCTTTTGTACCAACCGGAAACGCGTTCCATCGCACTATCATACCAGTCTTCAATATCCTTGCGTACCTGCGCGAGGTTCTCTTGCGTTGCATTGAAAAAACAAAGCAATGCACCCTTTATTTCAGATTCAGAGAGTTGAGAAATCGCACCTTTCATTCCCCTGATTCCCGTGATTCCTTCTGCTGCAGAAGAAGGTGTAATCATGTCCAGCAAGACACGTGAAAATGTTTTTGCTGGAATATAGGAGGGTCGTCTCTCGCCATCCATGAGGCTCGTAATCAGTGAATGGCTATAGAATTGTTCTGTTTTTTTGGGGTCATTAAATAATTTTCTGATCGCTTTTTCAAGGGATTTAGCACGCATACCAAGTCGGCTGGCAAACCACTCATTAATCGATTGACAAATGAGACTTAAAATAAAATAAACCAAAGCCAGACCAATTCCCACTTCCAGTATTTGAAAACTAAACATGTCCATGCTCCTTTCCTGTATTATAGTATTACCGTGTAAACTCTTTCTCTTTCCGGAAGTTTTCTACCCATCCTTCCCACTCCGTCCTCCTCTTCAGATTGGGACAAAGAGGGTGGTCGGGAGAGTTTGGTTGTGGCTTTGCTTCGCTATGTCATTGCGAGCACCTTCGCCTTGCTCGGTCTAAATTCCGCGAAACAATCTTCAACCGGGAAATTCCTATACATTAATTTGCCACCCCATAGGAACGTTTCATAGACTCTTGACAATAGCCGGAAGAAATTACCACTCTCGAGTTTTCCTGAGTGGTGATTATAATCTCATCGTACACATTCTTAATCGTTGCGGGCAACGGAAATCAGTATCCCTGTTGCTCCATTTTTCAATCCTGCCATAAGAGCGGAGGCCAATTTTTCCGGCAACCGTTCATGAAGCCGAATAAGAAAACGGGGCAAATCCTTTTATCAGCAACCAGATCAACCGGCCCATGTCTTCATCTAAGATATCGTTATGTGCATCGTCCGGTTTATTTACCCCAGTGTCAGCATCATACCCATCAACGATACTACTCGCATCAATCATGAGTACCTTCCGTTCGGATCGTGATGATAATTTCCCGGAATCTGCCTCAACACTATCTGTCCATTTAATTACCTGAAACACACCTTTATTTTCTTCTTTACTTGCATACGCCAAACCATATTTCCCGCCAACATGCCGCGCACCGCTAATAAAACGCGCAGTAGGATTTGCGTTGTCATGCCGTGATGTTGTTAAGGAGAAAACAGTGGAATACTCCGCGTATTCAGCATACGGCGACCCTTCCCACCCCGCACCTTTAACAAATCTTTTTATGCTGAACGCCCCTTGTAAGCCAACAAAAAGATCTACCTGAGATGCTGGTGAACACTCACGAAGTTCAGGCTTTATATACTCTCGACTAAAAATTGATCGAGAGAGGAGACGTGCTCCCATACTATGCCCTATGACAATAACCCTGGGGCTACAATCTTTTGCACCTTGCTTGTTACCATAGTCTTTCAATTCTTCCTTTGCTGCTAATACCACATTGTGAATAATCCAGTTTGCTATGGTACATCCGATTTCGTCTGCATCATCTTGTTTCGTAAAATAACTAAAAATAAAGGATGTATTTTTTTTTCAGCCAGCTATTTTCAATTCCAAACCATACGGAAGGCCAGGTAACTCCAATCACGAGGGGTTCAAAATAATCATTCGGGCTTTCTTCCTGTTTCACTTTTTTTACATTATCAAGTATTCTATTATAGCGGTATAGTGACTCCTGCTGGTTATTATTCCACCCCATGGAAAATACGATGATGTGAGAATACGGCCGTTTCCCGGGGTTCTCATCTATTCTCTTTTTGAGGGTATCGAATATTTCCGTTTTTAATTTTGCGAGTGCAGCATATCCTTCCTCGTAGTTTAAAGCATCTTTTTTGTATTCATCGTAGGCATTATAGAGAAAGGATGGCTTTCTAAAACTATTGAAGGGAAGATTGCTTGGTTTGTCAAAATAACGTGCAACATGGGTAACTAGCATTGCCGTGTCATACTTGGTATATTTCTTAAAGTATTTTTCTTTTTCCCGTAACGATTCCTCATTTTGGCTTTTTTTTATTGATTTCTGCTAATTCAGGTTTCCCGGAAAACCGGTCAGGGTAATATTGTTCGGGAATTCCATTCAATGCGCTTCTTTCTCTTTTTTCAATACCGATGATGTAACCGTCGTTATTTAGTGAAAGATGTGAAATACGGGCAAGGTCACTATACGGCAGGTATGTTTGCATTTTATTGTCTTCGTATATATTACGATTCTGTACATGAGCACATCCGACAGAGAGTAAGAATGATGCTATCACAACACAGCATACAGGATTATTCATTGCAACGCTCCTTTTCCTTTTATTCAAGCACCTTCGCGCACATACTGACTTCCCAATTAGTTCTTTCAAACATTAATCTTACCATCAACGAGCATCTTCTGTCTTACCTTTGCTCCGTTCAATCCATCATATCAGACTATTTAATCCGGCGAATCTTGACTTTCATTGGACCACCCTGCTCCGGCGGCAATTCGTAGTTATTGCCATAGAAATACCAGAGATCATTAGCAAACAAATAGAGCTGCCCGTCAGTAATTTCAATGGTTTTTTCGGTGCGGGAACCTATGGGGAAGTTTGCGCGTTCATCACGATTGACATTGCCACAGAGGTAGAAAAGTTTTTTGCCTGGTAGCCGGCTATATGGTTTCACCACAAAAGTCCACCAGGCAGACCACCCCTCGGAACCGCAAATGCGTGAAGCATCTTTCCATGCGCCCTTTGCCTCAAAACGGTATTGCTCACCTATCGTTACCTGCAAACCCGTGGGATGGTAACGATTCCGTGGATCAACAATGATCTCTGTTTCATTACCGATCGGCAATTTCGCAACTGCCGGAAAGTCAATCATGGGCACATTGGAAGGGTGGTATGACTGGTCTGTTGCCAGTTTTTCAATGGCGTGTCTGGAAATATCTCCCTGGTAGTTCATCGCTTGAGGATACTGGGTAACGGCTGATTTTATGTTTCCCGGATTATCTATGGGACGCACATAGTCGCCATTTAATCGGATATAGCCGACATGACTTCTTCTATCCTTTGGATATACCAGTTTGCTTGAAATCAAACTGGGCAATTTGACAAACAGTGCTGTAGCCAAGCGGCACACGATCGTTTGTGACTTCTCAATTTGCTCCTTTGCGTCAGGTTGGTATTTAGGGTCTGAAATCAGATTCATATCTACATTCAATCCATAATTCCGCGCCCTATCCACCATCCATTCCAGGGCACAATCTGACAGCCCTGCAGATGGATAACCACCACCAACGTTTGAATGCACACCGGGAAACCATTTTTCTTCATACGCCGGAGGGCGGCCATTGGCTGCATTTTGTGCATTCTTTTGAAGGTGTTTGTCGTTCAGTTTCCACAGAGTAGGTCGAAACGGCCAGCGTCGCTCATCAATGGACAGCGCGTGATATGCGCTTTCTATTATGGAACTTAGCTTGACATCATGAAACCGGCAGTTAAATAATTTGCCAACTATCCAGCCAAGTACTATGCCAAAAGGAGCACCCAGGGCGCCAACGGTATCCCATACACCGAGAAATCGGATGGTTTCGTTTAGATGGGTATTTCCTTTCCTAAAATTTATTGAAAATTCACTGTCAGGATGCCACTTTTCGGATCGAGCAACATATCGCCGAAAGGCTTCGTTGACGAGATGCCGCTTGTCTCGTTTTAAAATCCCTACATTTCTTATCATCCCTGCAATGCTTCTCACCGTAAATGCCCCTCGACTAAATCCAAACAAAAATATCTCGTCGCCAGGTGTATAGTTACTAACAATAAAACAATAGGCATTCTTAATATTGTCGGAAATGCCATATCCAAATCCGCCGCCTCTGAGCCTTTCCGTTCTGCGCGTGCCCACACCCTCGATATAGTGTACGACTTGAGGATTACCATGTTGATCGTAGGGCATAGTAGCCTCGAAAAGCTTAAGTACGTTGGTGGGACAAGGACGACCATCCAAGGTTTTTTGATCGACACGGTTCCATGTGCCATCACAGAATATTACGAGTTTTTTTGATTTATTATTCATACGCATTGTTCCAAAAGTATTTGGCTTTTATTTTTAACCCAATAAGTATCACTTTTGTTATCTCTGCATCATGCAAAAGTTCGAGGCATTGATACAAAACATCAGGGCAACACCTCTGGATCCGTGGGAACTAGCGATTACAGCATATCAGGACTCGCATATCGTACCTCCTTATGCTCTTCAAGTGTAATTGGTATATCGTCGTCTCGACTTAATTTCCCTTAAGTCTTGAACATTAATTTTCATTATTATCCCACGAACACCGGCTACAATTGGTCTATTGCAGATATGACGTAACCCCACCGCTGTATTTGAAACGGAAACAACATTTACGTCTCCGCCAAGCATCGATTGTCGACCGCTCGCCGCATTAAAGTCGTTTATCTTTTGTGCCAGGGTGAAGGCATCATCCTACTTCATTGACACAGCCATTGAGAGACGTCACGTATTTATATTTGTTAATTCCCACCAACAATGCCCTTTTACCCATTTATTCCGCCTTGCTATAAAACAATTCCCCCCCGGTTGCTCGTACCATTCCATAGTTGAAAACCTTTGACTTCGTTCGACTGCTCGTCAATTTTGAAGATGACATAATCAATCGATTCCTGTTGTCCAAACACAATCTGCTTTTTCTTGTATCCGCCAGGGACAATCCTTCTTCGCCACGTGCCGGTATTTATATAGTATTTCTCCTTGCCGTTCTCCACATTCAGGAGTTGAACATAACTCTCGTGAGTGTGGCCGAACAGGACGTAATCGCACTGGTATTTTTCACACAATTTCAATGCTTCCAATGCATTCTTGTCTGTATCTTTTATAAAATCCCGCTTGATTTCTAAAAATTTTTCGTAAATACGTTCCAGGGTGGTATCGGTAAAATGCCTGAATGCTATCTCAAGTTTATCAGCATCGTCAGGAAACAGGCTCAAATAGTCATGTTTTCGCATCCAATCTTTAACAAATGCATTATTAAAAAATTGGTCAGCCAATCTTTTCCATGTGTCGATCAATATATCCTGATTTTTTTTTAGACTTTAGAGAGCTCTTCACCTGGTCAACCCAGTAAGGGGTAATGGTGGACGGCCGGAGATTATCGATCTCCTGAAGGTCGTGATGCACCTTCGGATCGTCGATAATCTTTTTAACCTCTTCGGGATATTGATTGATTAAAAGGGTTACAATCGCATCACCGACAGGCAATGCGTTGTCTTCTGTCTTATTGTGCACATCATAATTATTGCCATGAACTGCATAGATAGGCAATCCATCCACGCGGTACTCCCAGGGAAACGGTTCACCCTTGTCCTTTCCATAGGTAATTCCAGAAGCCTCCCGGATTTTCTCTCTAATATCATCATACCCTTTGCTATTAATAAGACGGTCGTGGTTGCCCATGATATAGGTAATCTTTACTTTCTTTTCTTTCACGTATCCCCTGAACATATCAAAGACTGGTTTGTTTTTCCTGATGACTTCGTTTAATACTTCATCCACCTTATTTTTTTTCTTCTCTGAATCTCCTGCCCATGGCTGCATATCACCTATCCAACACGTCGAACGAATTACATCAATAAAATCACCGAGGATGACTATTTCCAATTTTTCAGTTCCGCCTGCATTGTCTACGTCACATTGAATATCGTTCCAGAAGCCCTCAAGCGTACCGGCAGTAATATTGTGATCACCTGTGGTAGCATCAGATAAATGAACATCACTGAAAAAGACCTTTATAGACATATATCCTCCCTCTGCCTTTTCTTTTTATAATTAAAGTTTCGTGTAACTTCCGGATATTCAGAATAACTGTTACACCCATTCTTTGCCGTAATTCTCAGCAATCCCTCTATGAAATTTTTTAACACATGACCCTCCTCTATTCTCCATTTCTTAGAGATACCGCTCGTCCAACAATACTCCCTGGAAACCCTCTCATATCAACCCATCCAGTTGTTCTTTCTTAAAAGGAGACGGGAAACATCCCCTTAGGCGCTGAAGACAGCAACAATTTTTCGAAATTTCCATCTTTGTCCTCTCGCGATTCACTTCCTCCACCTGTTCTCAACGTCACCGCACCACCGTAAGCAAACCACTCACGGTCATTCGTACATCGAAGGAAACAACCCCGGTAGCCAAGGGGTGGAGCAAACGGACGTTCACCTGTCAAAGGTTTCAGCAAATCCCATATTTCCTCTAATCTTTGTGCAATAACCTCCGCAACTTGCCATGTTGGGTCAGCTCGTCCCGAAAAAATATAGATACCTCCTTTGCAAGATTTCTGCCCTTTATTTAATTTTGATATGCCCATGCATTACAACCATAAAAGTGCAAAAGTTGGTATACGGTCCCCGGTCTGCCGTACGTGGATCCGGAATTGTTACCGCACTGTTGTCGAGGTTTGTAACAGGTGTACTGCCAGGTTTATGCGTCCAGTAACCATTACGGCCCTTTCGGTACCAATGGTAGTCCCATCCGGGCGCAACTACCAACGCTACGAGGTGCCCTTCTTTTGGACATTTATTAGCAGCTTTGGGGCTATTAATCAACTCGTCTTTCATAGCCGCAGACTTGACATCGGTGCACGTAAGTGTCGCATAAATTGCGCCTGCAGCACGGCCTGGTTGTGCAAATGTATCGGTACGGTAGTTAGTAGCATAGTTATAGCAGTTGTTAAATGGCTGTCTTTGTGGGACATTCCACCACGCAGGTTCATAAAGAGGGGCGCAATTGCACGGGCTTTTCACTGGCCAAACGACGGGACCTTTCCATGGCCACTTTACCCTCAACCCACGAAACCGTTCTATTTCCTTCTTCATAAATTTTGGAAACTCTTCTTCCAGATCGAGTTTTCTAACAGGCCCTGTATCACAGATAAAATCCTCGAATGCCTCATCTGTTGCACGATGAGCAAGGCGCGCACCAAGCATATCACCATGAACCAGACGAAACACCTTTGGAAGTTCTTTAACTGGCTCCCCGGTCTGTTCTATAATCAATCCACGATATCCCAAGGTTGGTTCCGGCGGAAGTCCTTTTTCTCCTTTTTCAATCCTTCGCATGGGTTGTAATCTTTTAATTGCTTCTTGTGCTTCCTTTCCCGTGAGCTCAACAACAGGATTTTCCCTACCGCTGAAAATATCAATCGTAATCCGCAATGACATATTATCTCCTCCTTTCATTTTTTAAAAAGTATCCTTAATATAGGCTCTTTTGCGAGCCTTTAGCACACGAAGGTCAGTTCTGTAAATAAAAAAGCCTTACTGCAAAGATTTTTCCCAAACATCTTCGGTAGTAAGGCTGTCTTTATTCCTGCAAATATGGCTTTTTTAAACCACTTCCTTATAGGCTTAAAAGATCCACTACTTTGCGCCCCCTGATCACTCAGAGTTTACCTTTGTCACTATGTTTTTTAACAGTGGTATTTTAAGCAAAATAGACGCCGTATAACAATAAAATTAAATTTTTAATGAGGCTTTTCTTTACTCTTTGATTTTAGAATACTTATAGACAAAACAACTCAGATGCAAACAGCAACAGGTCAAGGCAGAAAAGATAAAAAGTGTGCCATGTCACACTTGTGTAACCGTCACACTTGTGTGTCATGACACACTTTTAGCATGTCATCTTAAAGACAACGAACGCTATAGGCGCTGTAAACCGAAGGTGAATGTCTTGCTCAAATAGATTTTTTGGTGGAATTTGTCCTGAGCAATAACCGAGATTCTTCGCTTCGCTCAGAATGACAAAAGGCTAGAGAACTGGAATAACAATGACAGGACGTTTTCTGGTAAAAATCCCCTTAACCCTGACAGGAATGACTCACGAATTTCCACAAAAATTTTTTACAATGTCTCAAGTTTATGATCTTGCTTTCTCTAGAAATTTTACATAATTATCAATAGCGTGATCTTTTATGCCGTCAGTTCCGGGCTTTAATAAATCTTCGATGCGACCGTGCACCCTGTCTGCTATTATATCCCACCAACTAATATCTTCACTGATGGTTCCTTTTTTATCAATATATTTAAATGTGCCTACATGACTATAATGCATTGAACGAAACGGAATACGAGCAACAATGTCATTATTATATACAAAACGAAAAGTTTGAGAAACGAAATCGGCATCAAAATTTTTTTGAAATTCCCTGTCTCCGGTACGGGGTTGACCAAAGGTATATAGTCCATTGACCGGTTCATCTTTTTCAAGGCGAAGCTTCGCCACAGCCAATGTCGCAAGTGCTGCTCCCAAACTATGTCCTGTAATCCAAAGAGCCCGCCCTTTTCGTTCGTTTCGAATAAAACTCCAGATATCTCTCCACACAGAACTTATTGCCATACTAAAGCCTTCGTGAACTTTTCCATCGGGTCCGTTTATTAAGTCTATGTTAATATCAGTCATCCAATCCTTTAAACTAGCAGTCCCACGAAATGCCAACATGAGCATCTCCTGGTTACCCGCAATAAATGCTTGGGTGTCAAGTTTCTTATGCTCATAATATTTAAAGTCATTGAAACCCCATGCCTGTATTCCTTGGGATATTTTGCTTTCGTTCTCGTAAGCGAGCTGTGAAGCCCTGCTTAGCCAATATGCGTTTTCGAGTGAATAATTCCTTGTATTTGGATTAAAATCAAAGCTTGCCATTTTTTTCCTCTCTTTCATTAAAGGCGTATTATTTTAAAGTATGTTATTAGAATCGATTCCCTTTTTGTTTCACGAAATATTTTCCTCAATTTTTAAGAGATAATCAATCGATCTGTACCACTTTTACCTGCACTAATTTAAGTACATCTTGCGACATCAACATCATTGAATGGAATAAGTGTCACTTTTTAATAAGACCAACGAGCTTATCAATGGTTTCCATAGAATTTTTTGGTAGGTTTCCATAATTGACATTACTATAGTCTGCCCCCATAATTTCTCCTCTCTCAGTTCCGCTGAGTCCGCCAATCCGATATAACAAGTCCATCACCATTTGCCTTAGTATACCTCATCCCGTTTTTATTTCATCAAAACCTTTCTTCGTCTCTTTGCAGAGCGCATCATAATGGTATTATCATTCCAAAATTCTATCAGATCAGACACAAACTATTTGCCACGAACAAACAGGTTATCCGAGAATGCAAAACCACAAAAATTTTAATCTTGATTTACAAGGACTTATGACTTGAAAAATCACAAAAAAGTGAATTCTCGGACAACCTGTAAAGATTCGACCCACTCCCCCACAGCCTCTACAGCAATATATACCTCTAACCGTATCATATGCCTCCTCTTCTTACTTTGAATGTCAACTAAATTCTAAAATATTTTCGCTGAATAGTTACTTTTTTTTCTCTGTTAATTTTTATTTGTGCCTGGTCATGTTCTACGACTCCAATTTCTATTAAACCAAACGTTAACTTATAGCAGTATTCGTCATCTGTAAATTCTATAGGTATACCTTCAGATACTTTTTTACCTTCATCAGTTTGGTCATAAAGTACTTCCTTTTCACCGTCACGATCTCTTGTTACTTCTACACCTTCAATCTTTTTCATCTTCCAAAATCGTGGCCAGCACCCCATATTGTCAACATATATGGTCAAATCAAAATAATCTACTTTTAAAGATGTTTTTTCCCTTATTTTAAGATATTGACAACTAACTAGATCATTCAATCTTTTATCTAAATCCCTTTTTATTTTTCCCAATTCAGATAATGTATCTTTACTTTCTCCCAGTTGTTTTTTTTGTTTCTATAGTAGAATTGTCCACTGTTACTATCAATCGTTTAGCTTCATCAATAATGCTATTGATAGATTTTACATGCTCGCGAATATTAGCTACATCCTGGCGGAGAACTTCACTTTCGCTTTTATAAATAGCAGCTTGCTTACCAATATCGATAATATTTATACCGAAAAGACTCAACAGCACTATTACGCTTGACACTATAACGCCAATTGCAATACGAAACTTTCTTATTATTTTAATTGCAATGAGATCAAGATCATCATCCACTAAATTGGCAGAAAGCCTTTTTGGTTCAACATTATTATTGTTGTTTCCCATCAAATACTGTAGTCAATGATAAATTATTTAACTATTCTCAACACTACGGTCGTAAACAGCTTTACCATGCGAATACGAACTCAAAACTTTGGGAGCAGGTATCAAACCTGCTCCCACGATAAAGTATATACCATCCCCCGAAGCAGCACCAAGTTGAAGTAGATCCAAAGACAAAACTGTGCCTTGTTTCAACAATATTTTTAAAATTCCGCCATGCACCTTTTAATCCTACAGCAAACATTAGGCTGCTACCTTTACAGCAATATTTGCGGCAGCAATTGCAACATTGATAACGGTATCCAGAATATCTTTTGCCCGTTGACGCTGGGCAATTTCGCTCTCTGCCTTTCTAATAGTTTTCGATATTTCTTCAATTTCACTACTTGTCAACAACTGTGGGATATCCTCAAATACAGCCCTCTCTAATAATAAACCATAAGCACTTCTCAATGCATTTCTTTCTGCCATTATTATCCTTGTTGTAGTCTCAGGCAAAGGGTTATTACTAGCCGTAGATTGTACTATTATCTCAGTAAGTGCTGCTCTTACTGCTACAATAGCTTCTGCCCTTTCGGCAAGACTTCCTGGTGTAGTTGTATTGCCTTCTAGAATCAATTTGTTTAAACGCTGAATCATAGCATTTTCAGAACTTTTATCATTTTTATTTGTACTATTTTTAATAAGGTCAAATAAATCTTTGAGAATTGGCACAAGTTCCTTACCTACATCCTTTAAGTCCTTCAAATTTGACATGATTGCATCCTCCTATTTAGCTAACTTTTTCAAATCCTTTTATAAGCACATCCCGGGCACGTTCAATTGCTTTTTGTATTTTTTCAGCTTCTTTTTTCCTTTCATCTTCGGACTTCTTTTCAATCTGCCCCAACTCTTCCTGTAAACTACGAATAGCAGAAATAGTTCCAACAATTCCATCAACATCAAGAGTTTGAATGGCAAATTTTGCATTTGCACTGCTTAAATATTCGACGATTGTATTGTTATTTTTTTTCTAAATCTTCTACTGCATTGTTCAGTTTGTCATATAATTGTAAAATTACGTCTTTACGCGATTCCTCAATTTGTAGATTTGAGATATCAATTACTTCTTCAAGGTTAATTTCCGCTAATTTTTTGCAGAGCAACTCTTTATTACCTGTAACATCAGCATCAACCTGGAGTAATACTTCAGCCTTTTTTAAGTCACGCTTCCACATTAGTAAATTAAGCTCGAATTCTTTGTCTGCCTGCAACTGCACAGTTAAGGCAGACGCCATGAGCGTTCTTTTATTTTGTAACATTGTTTTAAGTTCTGCGTAATATTCCCCCTGTTTTTTGCTAAGTTCTGTAATGTTAGCCCTGTTCATAGCACAGCCTGAGGTTATAAATAAGGTTAGTCCAATAGTAATTGTTGCCCATTTCATACTTCTCATTGTTGATCTCCTTTCTTAATTTTATTAAGAGCAGTAGTAACGCTTTCTTTGAGCTTATCTACCTGTTCTTGTGAAGGAGATATATCAATTGACAACCAAGCATCCACTTTTCCATGCATCATCTTCATAAATGCAACTTGTCCTCTAAGAATATTGAGATTATTATTAACCTCCTTTGCTGTATTTACCTCATTAGTACGATTGTCCATTATAGATTTTTCGAGTGTTCCAATTTCGCTGTCTTTTTTTTGCAAAACCTTCTTTGATAATATCAAGGTCTTGAGCACACATTTGCAATTCTCCCTTCTTAAGAGGATCGGTTTCCTTGCTGATCTTATCTTCTAGTATTTTGTTTTCTAAATCAATTAGCCCAATATCAAACGCATAATCAATATATGGTTGAATATTTTTATTGTAATATTTAAATAGTTCATCGGCAGTTATTACTGTACTAGTGCCATTATTTGAAATTGCCACCGCTATAGCTTGCTGAGCAATCTGCATACGACCTTCTTCCAAAATCCTCGCTTCTTTTTGATTATGAAATTGATTAATTGCCGTCTGTAGATTTACGACTGCGTCGTCAACCGCTTTAATTAATTCTATTTGTGCTTTTGATGCTTGTTTTATTTCGATAGGCGTGGCACACCCTTGCATTAACATTGCAATAGCCAGTAATCCTGGCAAAGCAATGCTCGAAACAACCTTTTTTTGTTTTATCATGATATTTCTCTCCTTTTGTACGATCAACCAAAACTATTAACATTTACAAAATTAGTAGAATATTCTTAGTTTATTAAAAGGACTGGCAATTACACATAATGACTTTTCACCTCCCTGAATAAAAATTACAAACTTATTCACTCGCTCTGTTAATTACACTCGCATGTGTACTATAGTATTGGCACGAAAGTGCACATTTTCGGTCTCTTTTGTCGGTCTCTGGCTCATGATTGTTTATTCTGTTAAAAAATTTTTTTTCTGCATTTATTTAAAACTCCTTTCACCTTTTTACATAGAATAAAACCGGATGACAAATAATTTAATGCTTATTGATTACCCTCAGCAAATAAATTTTTTCTCCGGCGTAATAAGGGATTTTCTATTTCCGATAGTTAAGAAATTAGGAGCGTCCCTATTTCCCCCTAAACAAAAAAGCCTTACTGCAAAGATTTTTTCTCAACATCTTCGGCAGTAAGGCTGTCTTTTTCAAAGCCGTTTGAACGGTTTAAGCGGTTTAAACTGTTTAAACGGATCGCAAGACCCTTTACTTTGCGCCCCCTGATCACTCAGGGTTTACCTTTATCAAATGTTTTCTGATATACACCATAGGCGAAAGAGAAGCCATACCACAGAAAAAAAACAAATATTTTTGATTAATTATTTCATTAGTCATGTATTTTAAACCAGTTATAGATAAAAAAAAGCACAGAGATACCGAACAACAGTTTCATGGAAAACCCGCAAAAAAGTGTGTCATGTCACACTTCTGTGACGTTACACTTGTGTGTCATGACACACTTTTTTTGCGATAGTCAACGCTAAATAACCAACGCAGTGGTAACCGTGAATCCAATCTGGCACAGCAAATTCTACAGATTTCCCGGGATTTAATACCCTGGTAACAATGAGCTGAACTATACTCAAGATGTTCATAAAAGATGAATTTTAAATTGGTAACATGGTGGCACGGACAAACCCCGTTTGTCCGTGTTGGACTTGCACGACATTGTTTACGAAGTATTCGCTTTAACATTTGGATAGACAATACCAGGCAGACCACGCAAGCACAAGGCATTATAAGCGGTGGTGTAAAAACACGGACAAGCTATGCTTGTCCGTGCCACCCCGTTAGCCGAACTTACGCAAAAAGTGTAGCCGAAGCGGTACTTTTGCATAGTGAGCAAGTCGTAAGTGGTAGAATAATAAGGGTCGAGAATTTTTGCCGGCGATGTAGTGTATGAATAGTGAGGATTGTGTTGACATTTTCATCTTCTCTGGTATAATCATGGTATGTATATCAGAGATGCATACAAAAAGAGAGGTGATAAGAAATATTC
>AYTS01000158.1 GCA_002009475.1 Candidatus Brocadia carolinensis
TTTTTTACTTGTAGGAAAAAAGAGTTAAAAAGACCTTGAAAATCAATGGTTACAAAGCCATAGCCCATGGGACATTTCTTGCTTTGAGGTTTTGAATATGCACCGTTTCATCATAGGTTGTTCGCTGTGACCAAAGGGCAAAAAGTATCTTGATCCATTTTTTGCCGAGATTGCGCAGGATAGTGTTATGTTTTTGGTTTCTCTTTTTGTGGTAATCGTAATATGCTCTTGCCCAGGATGAGGAGTTGATACTGGTAAATGCCCAGTCTCGGAATGTCCTTCTAAGGGATTTTACGCAGGCATAACGCAGAGAGACGCTTCTCCATTTTCCACTTTCTTTGACAACCGGCACGCAGCCAGAGAGTTTTGCGATTTCTTCTGAGGCCTGGAAGCGGTGATGGCTGTCTTTGCTATTCGGTCCAAGGATTGCGACCAGTTCCGGGGTGAGACGTTCGCCGACGCCCGGCAAGCTCTCGACCGAAGTTGCTTCGGGGAGCTTGTCCAGGATTGCCTGGATTTCTTGTTCATAGTGGGCAACATGTTCTTTCAGGTTTTTGAGATGGTCCAGAAGCATTCCCAAACGAAGCCTTCCAGCGTGGGCTGTCACCTTGTCGGGTTGAAGGGTGGGAGATTGAATAATTTTCCAGAGTTCACCGGCTTTTGAGGGACACGGGTAGCGATGTTTCTTGAGAAACGCCAAGAATTTCTTTTTTGTGCAAGCACTCAGGGCGTCATGCTCGGGAAAAGTCTTGAAAAAGTTGATGAATATCTGCGAATCCAGAGTAAATATATCGAGCGCCTTTGGGTAGAATTCCTTCAGACAGGAAGTAATCTGGTTGGTGACTCTTGATCTTTCATCAACCATTTTACGGAGATCGCTGCACAGCCTGTCGAGGAGCCGGTAATCTTCGGGAAGGGGTTTGAGCGGTTGAAACAGGTGGCGGTCTGTTCGCAAGATGTTGCCGAGCGACAGGGCATCGAGGACGTCCGATTTTGCCTTTGAAAGCACGTGCCGATCCTTGTAGCGGTTGACTGCCTTTGGATTGATGGCATAGACGGTGTAGCCTTTCTGCAAGAGTTCGTGCACCAGAAGTCCACGGCTTGTCTCGATGGCGACTAATACGAGGCTGGGTGATGTCTGATGATGTGCGATGTGTGAATGAAGCAGGGCAAAGCCGTCGCAGGTATGGTCAATCCGGAATTGATCGAGTGTTTTTGCTGAGTCATCGGTGATAACGATATCGTGATGCTCATCAGCCCAGTCAATACCAACATAAATCATTTTTTGTTCCATGGCATGGTCTCCTTTTATGAAAACGTGTTTGTGGATGCCCGGAAAGAGCGAGCTATTTCTGTTACCCGTTGATAGCCTTATATGGACTTTTTCAGAACATTCTATTGATCATACGGTTGCAGAAATCGGCACGAGGAAGATGAGTATGGTCTACGCGAGGTCATCGGGTGACAGGGTGAACGAGACTCTATCTTCCTGTGCTCTTTCAGAGACAATTTTTTTCTGGCGGGAAGGAGCGGTTAACTCCAGTCGTCCTACGGACTCCTTCCGTTAACCGCTCCTTCCCGCAATTCTGTTAACTATTTTAGTTGACTCTTATAATATTTCAATGAATTATAGACACCTTAACATATAAGGGGTGA
>AYTS01000159.1 GCA_002009475.1 Candidatus Brocadia carolinensis
CATAATAATATACAAGGCGTCACCGGATTTAGTGGTAGAAATTCTTTCCCCAAAGATATCACAACTATGTGCGTAACAAAATATTTTGAGACTTTTAACATTAACCCTGTCAGGGTTTTAAACCCTGACAGGGTTGGTTTACGAATTTCGTGTTTCGGATTTTTTTTCCGGCGCTATCGCGTCAGAGTATTTTAATCATAAAAATATGAAAAGCAACTGGAAACAAAAAAGGCGTTGACTGTTCAGGTACAACGCCTTTCATCTGGCAATTTTTTACTTCGAACTTCCTCGTGGGTTCAGGTTAAAAAACTTAACCGTGCTACTCATCAATGCCTGTGGCCGCACGAGGCTGATGCCGCAGCCTCTTTCTCCTCGGGTATCTCTCCAATAACTGCATTCGTCGTAAGTAGCAGGGTGGCTATGCTTGCGCCATTTTGCAGCGCTGTTTTTACAACCTTTGCTGCATCAATGATACCAGACTCTACCATGTCGGTATATCGATCAGCAAAGGCATCATATCCATAATTACCCTTAGCATCTTTCACATTTTGCAGGATAACCGCGCCTTCCAGCCCAGCATTTTCAGCAATCAGCTGGATGGGTTTTTCGATGGCTACCCTGACAATGTTTACACCAATTTTCTCGTCACCCTTGACAGACACCGTATCTAAGGCCTTCGACGCCCGTATGAAGGCAACTCCCCCGCCCGGCAGAATACCTTCGTCAACTGCTGCTCTTGTGGCTTGCACCGCATCCTCAACACGATATTTCTTTTCCTTCATCTCCGCTTCCGTAGCCGCCCCGACATTAATTCGTGCGATTCCTCCTGAAAGCTTCGCAAGACGTTCCTGCAATTTCTCGCGATCATAGTCAGAGGTCGTTGTGCTTATTACTGCCTTAATCTGTGCAATTCTTCCCTGTACTTCGTTCTTATTGCCAACTCCTTCAATGATTGTGGTTTCATCCTTGCCGATAACCACTTTTTTTGCCCTGCCAAGGTCTGACAGCTGCACGCTGGTGAGTTGGATACCCAAATCTTCAAACAGGGCTTTGGCTCCTGTCAGGGCAGCAATGTCTCCCAGCATTTCCTTTCTTCTGTCACCAAAACCTGGCGCCTTTATGGCTGCACATTGCAGGGTTCCGCGGAGTTTGTTAACAACAAGCGTACTGAGAGCCTCTCCTTCGACATCCTCTGCAATAATAATCAATGCCTTGCCTGATTTGGCAATCTTTTCTAATAAAGGAACAAGGTCTTTAATGGCAGATAATTTCTTTTCATGTATCAGGATGTAGGGATTCTCAAATATTGTTTCCATGGTTTCAGGTGAGGTCACAAAATAAGGAGATAGATACCCTTTATCGAATTGCATCCCCTCTACAACATCCACCGCAGTCTGAAGGCTTTTTCCCTCTTCCACGGTAATAACCCCGTCTTTACCCACCTTGTCCATAGCATCGGCTATTTGATTTCCAATCTCTTCGTCATTGTTTCCGGCAATGGTAGCAATTTGTGCAATCTCTTTTTTGCCCGATATTTTAATACTCATCCTGGTTAATTCTTTTGTCAGGGCAGCCACAGCCTTTTCAATGCCATGTTTGACATCTACCGGATTTGCTCCTGCAGTAATATTCTTCAGACCTTCCTCAAAGATTGCCTCGGCCAGGAGCGTTGCCGTAGAGGTGCCATCGCCCACCATATCATTTGTCTTGGATGCAGCCTCTTTCACCATCTTTGCACCCATATCTTCGTAAGGATCTTCGAGTTCAATTTCCTTTGCAACCGTAACTCCGTCGTTCACTATGGAAGGAGAACCAAAACTCTTTTCGATAATAACATTGCGCCCTTTCGGTCCCAAAGTGACCTTAACGGCTTGAGCCAATTTCTTGATGCCTCGTTTTATAGATTCACTGGCGTCATACCCATAGATAATCTCTTTTGCAGCCATTACATCCTCCTCAAATATTATTCAATTACAGCCAAAATGTCATCTTCAGACATCAACAGATACTCTTCGCCGTCGATCTTCACTTCCGTGCCGCCGTATGAACTAAAAAGCACTCTATCTCCTTTTTTAACCTGAAATTTCGCCCGTTCACCACTCTTCAATAACTTTCCGTTTCCGAAGGCAATAATCTTTCCTTCTCTGGGTTTTTCCTTCGCTGTGTCAGGCAACACAATGCCGCCTGCAGTCTTTCCGTCTGCCTCGATCCTTTTAATCAATATCTTCTCACCTAATGGCATTACATTCATACCTCAAATCGCTCCTTTCTTTATACTCTTTTTTCATCACTTTGTCTTTATACACGCGTATATTCTGATGTAAAGCATACGTCTGGCAAACTATTTCCAGTAATACTTTGCAATCACTTGCTCGACAGAATCTCGTAAGATGTTAACGTTTATTGGTTTTGGTATCAGGGTATAGGCATTTGCGGTAATAAGGTCTATCTGAAGTTCCTTTGTTATTGCACCAGAAATAAAAATACTGGGAATCGTAAGCCTGATTTCTCTTTTGATAATTTTGAATGTCTCTAAACCACTATAATCAGGAAGGTGTGCATCTAAAATCAGCAGATGTACCTCTTCATTTTTGGCAATTTTTATAGCCTCCTTCCCACAACTGGCGAGATAGGTGGTATAACCCTTCGGCTCGAAGATGTCTTTTATGCTGTCACGGCATGACGCATCATCATCTGTTATCAGAAGTGAATAATGCCCTGCACGCGGATCTAATAATGCCATCATAATTACTAATCCTCATGTAATCTAAAAAACGTTAGTTGAAAATTAGCAAATAATATACCAACAAAATCTTCGCAATTCTTCCGATGATACCTGGCTTATTATCAATCGGTCAATGAGGCAATTTAGTATGACATAAAAACAGGCATAGTGCTTTATAATCCAAATACTTAATGACTTATTGAAATCCACAAGTAATTCATTTTACAAATTTTTATTTTATTTATCAACGCGATTTTGACATTGTCATTTTGGCACTTTCAGGATACGCAAATTTTTGTCACTGTCACTCTGGCAGGCACATCTGCCGTACCTGTTCCCGACTCCATCCTTGATTAATAAACGGTCTGATACTATAATTTCAAATAATTTTAGAAAATCGGCTCCAAGTTTTGATAACACGGTAAATAAAATCTCGGAAAGCCACCATGAGTTTTTCTTCCCTGCTAAAAAAAATCACCTCGATATTTGATTTAATCAAATTCAGCCATACCCTATTTTCATTCCCTTTTGCTGTGATGAGCGCATTCCTCGCAGCAGGAGGCATGCCCGGACTGAAACAATTGTTGTTAATCCTCGCAGCACTGGTAACCGCACGCAGCGCGGCTATGTCGTTTAACCGGCTAGTCGATACATCATACGACATCCACAACCCGCGCACGGCGTATCGTGTCGAACTGCAAAAGAAAATCGGGAGAGGCTCTGTGTGGGTGTTTACCATCCTGTGCGTCATGCTCTTTCTTGCCTGCGCATGGCTGCTCAATCAATTGGCCTTCTCCATGGCTCCATTGGCTATTCTCATCATCTTTGGATATTCATACACAAAACGGTTTACCCATTTCTCCCATTTTGTCCTTGGCCTTGCATTGGGACTGTCACCCATCGGTGCATGGGTGGGGATTCAGGGAACGCTGACAACTACGCCTTTCCTGCTGGCCTTTGCCGTAGTCTTGTGGACGGCTGGATTCGATATTATCTACGCCTGTCAGGACCTGGAACACGACATAAAATCGGGATTACATTCCATCCCCAAGAAATTAGGCATCAAGGGGGCACTGGTCCTTTCTGCCGTTTTACATCTTTTTATGGTAGGGGTTCTGTTGGCGGTATCTCTATACACAGAATTGGGTATGATGTATATGATCGGTGTAGGTATCGTTGCCGCCTTGCTCGTCTACGAACATGCCCTCGTCAGGCCCAAAGACCTATCCAAAATCAACACCGCTTTTTTTACCGTGAACGGCATTATCAGTGTCGGTCTTATGGGTGTAACGCTACTCGATATCTTTGTGAGGTAAGCTTGGATATGGAATCGAGACTCTCCGAAGATTGGCGTTGCTTTCAGCGCCATGCACAATCACTCTTTGAGCAATTTAAAAGGACAAACAAAGAACCAAATTTAGCCTTTAACGGGAGCAAAAACACGTTCGACTTTATATAAAACAACTTTTCCCTTTTTTCTACCTCAAATTTTATCCTTAATCTGTCTTCCCCATCCAAACTCAATTCTTTAGCAAATTCTTTGCTTTCCATACTTCCTGTTTTATGTATGACCCAAATGTAATTTTCCAAACCAACAATTTTTTGACGGATAAAAAGTTGTTTTATCGTTGAAATCAATATATAATATCCCAAAGTTTATTCCAACCGAATTGTTGTTTTTGGTAAACTATACAAGAAATTAGGAGCCTGAAAAAATGTCATTTGCTGATGAGGATTCACCTGAAAAGACGGGTGATAATGTGAATAAAGAGACAGACCAAAGCAAAAAAGCTGGTTATATTCCAGAAAAGAAGAAGAAAAAGAAAATCATTATCGTTCCTATTATTTTATTATTTATAACGATATTGATTATTTTTCTCTTGCGCCGGGATGCCTTGCCAATCCTTGAAATATCTCCAACAGGTTTGAATTTTGAAAATAAAGTGAAGGAAATGGAGTTTACCATTAAAAATACGGCAAAGGCTGGTGGATTTTTCAGGCCAGGCGTTAAACATTTGGAGTTTGAGATTGATAACAGAGGCATCCCAGGCTGGCTTACCGTTAAGCCTGTCGAAGGCTCTGTATTAGAAGAATCTGCAAAAATCAGCGTCAAAGTTAATAGGGATATTCTTCCTTATGGAAGTTCTATGGCGGAACTGAAGATTTTAACGAATGCGGAAAATGGTGTTGTTCGAATATTAGTGCAAAAAGACGAGGAGAAATTGACTCTTATATCTCCATCAGCGGGAACGTCAATTTTTGTTGGCGACAGAAAGACTATAGAATGGACGGCGACTGCCGGGGTTGGTGAAGGGGTAAACATTTTCCTCTATTCGAATGGGGTAAACATCGGAACGATTGCAGAAAATTATGTTTTTAAGGAAGCGGAGGCCGTCCAAGGCTCATTTAGCTGGAAAGTAGATGATTTTATCAGGGAGGGCAACGATTATGCCATCAGAATTGAGGATGCAAATAATCCTAAATTATATGACGTGATCAGTCCAATAAAGATTATCCAGCCACTTCGTGGAATTAAGGTGTTAAATCAGACAACAGACCACCAGTTCCCCAACACCGTTCAATTTATATTTTCTTTAAGAGATCAGAATAATCACGCTATTTTATTTGATTCTGATCAGGTTAACTGGAAAAACATAAAAATTTGGGAAAATAAGCACGAGATTGATTATTTGGAAAGCCATGCGCTTCTCTATACGCAGGATGATTTCCAGTTGCAGGCAATGATTGTGTTAGATTTCTCAGCGTCAATGTATGAAGCGAACGAAGACATTGATACGATGGCAGTGAGTGCTAAAGATTTAATTGACAGTCTTAACGAGACACATGAGGTCGGAGTGGTAGAATTCCATCGTCCAGATGAGCCCCCGGCACTTTTGCAAGCGTTCACTACTTATAAAAATGCGGCAAAAGAGGCTATTGACCATTTTAGTTATGGCAAGATTTACCGCGATTTTTCAAGCTGCTGGGATGCAGTACAAACAGGTTTGAAGCAATTTCCTGAAAAACCTGACTCCAATGTTTTCAAAACACTCGTATTCTTGTCAGACGGATTTGATAATAGCAGTTTTAACACTCCGGATGACATTATTGCTTTGGCAAAAGAAAGGGCCGTTCACATATACGTCCTCGGGATAGGGCATGGAAGCGAAGAAAAAGTGCTGGAGTCCATTACTCTTGAAACAGGCGGTACGTATGTCTTTTCAGAGAATATAAACGTCTTACGAGAGAGGTTTAAGCAGACCATCAAAGACGTAAAAGGTCAATATAAGATAAAATATATTACCCCGAAGAAACCAGAGGATAACCGCTTTGTCGTGGAAAGTGAGGTTACGTATAAGGGCGTTACTGCCACACCATTATTACACGACGAAATAGTCCCATCTTCTATTTTTGGGAAAACGATTGAGGGTAAATTGCGGTTTTCCGCTCCTTCAGTAATCAAATACAATCAGGCTGAAATATTTATGTGGTGCGAACATGCGCCAAGGTATGTTAATAAATTTCGTTTTCGTATCGGCACCGATAAACCTTATAACGTGGTGCTTACGTCAACATACAACGGAGGGCTCTGCCAGAATTGGACGTTAAACAAGGAAACTGACGGATGGTATAGTCTAACCTCTCCTGATATAACGGATACCCGCTACAACCTTGCATTTGGGGCTTTTGGGACTATTTGTAAAATAGTTGTTACGGATGTTACTGAGGAAGGGTTTACAATTCCTTTTACATTCGATAATTCAATTTATGACATGGGACAAGCATTTTATGAAGAAGGAAAAACGTCTCAGACAAAACATTGGTCCACTGACATTATCGTTGGGAACGTAGCAAAATGGTGAGGCCCGCTCTTTCCTGAAGTTGGACGGACTGCGTTTTACCACTACAGGTATGCTTACACGACTATTTACTGGATAAAGCAAGACACGCATTCTAGAATGCGTCTAAACAGACTATCGATTGCTCAATGCTATTGTTGTTACGAAGCGCTTTATCCTGCCTGTCCGGTTGAAGTCGGTTTCAGTCTCAAGATCGGTAAATCCACTCAAAAATTTGATGCCCAATACCCACATTAGCGAATCAAACACGGTACCAATAGCTGCGAAGATCGATAAATCATAGATTTACCGTATTATAAATAAGCACGATGTCACATGAATAGTAACCGTAGTGGTCACAGCGTGCTTTATGTCAGAGTCGTTTTTTCCGAAGATGAAATTTCTGCAAAAAATTCGACTTCTCCGCGTTCGCTGCTGATCTTTATAAATTCCGGTTTTAAAACACCGTACACACATTTCAAAATATCACACCTTGATACTACTCCAATCGGTATATCATTTTTCACAACAGGAACCCGCATGACATTTTGTTTTGTCATGATGTGAATAATGTCTTCAACGTTAGTATCCTCTGTTACAGAGATGGGTTTCTTTGTCATGATTTCTTCAGCCGTTACCTTATCAAGAGGCTTTCCATACTCCAAAGCCTTTATCAGATCAAACTCGCTAACAACACCAATTAATTTATTATTTCCATCAACCACGGGCATCCCGCTAAACGATCCGGATAACATCTTTTCAGCCAAATGTCTACCGGTTGCTTCCTTCTTTGCTGCGATAAGAGTTTTAGTCATAATATCTTTTGCTACAATCTCTCTTGCTGCCATTATGCATCCTCCCTGTAAAAAGTTTCTTTGAACACCCCAATATTATTACTCATGAACAATTATATATAAAACACATTCAAAACAATGCGTAACAAATTCCTGTTTTGTCATATTGCATAGCGATGTTGTATCTCGCTATGCCCCACCTACCACATGTCTTGTTTTTTTATCAATTAATTTTGTAGCTATTATACGCTTAAATAAGAGTTTGTCAATTAATTAACGTCAGAACGGGGGATCGTGGAGTTATACCTTTACAGGTTGTTTGAGAATGCATCATCCTGAACTTCGTCACTCAGGAGTTGTCAGGAATAACATTTACCATTATGGGTAAACAGAGGATCAACTCCTTTGTATTTAAGATTGCAAATCCTGATATAATACTTTAGAATTTCAACAAGTTTCAATTTTTCTGTCAAGCCCAAGGGCAGTTCAATCTTATAGACAGAATCGGAAATCTGTGATATGCCAAACGTGGTGTGATTATGGCAGATCAGCTATCGATACCCTAAAAGTTGCGGCCCAAGGCCATCTTGACTGTGGAAGACAATCAGGGTGATGCTGATCTGGTACGGTACGCATTTAAGAAATACCATATGATAAACGAGGATGTAACAACAAGTGCCGGGGATAAAGTGCCGGAGTATTTCTTTGCCAGGGGTAAGTACACCAGCAAAAATATGCACCCGTTATCGGAAGTTGTACTGCTGGATTTAAAACAGCCAAAGGTGGATGGTCTTGAGGTTCTGCAACGACCGCGTCCTGATGAGCGAACGAAACACCATCCGATGGTTATGCTCACGTCCTCAAGCGAGGAAGGGGATCTGGTTGATAGTTACACGGTCGGCGCTAATAGTTGTGTTCAAAAGCCGGTGGATTGTATCCAATTCTCCGAGGCGGCAGGTCTATTGGGAATTTATGGGCTTCTCCTGAATAAATCTCCCGGTAGCAGCGGAGGAATGCATTAAATGAAAAAACCACTTCGTGTCTTGATTGTTGATGATTCGATGGACGACGTTACATTGATTCTTCGCGAACTGCAACGCGGGGGGTATGAGCCGTTTTTTGAGCAGGTTGAAAAAGCAGCGGCCATGAAGATGATGCTTGAAAAACAGAAATGGGATATCGTTCTTTCAGACTACGATATGCCGTGCTTCAGCGCAATCGGGGCGCTGAAGGAATTGCATCTCAGCGGATCGGACGTTCCATTTATCATCGTTTCTGGCTCTATAGGAGAGGAACGTGCGGTTTCTGCTATCAAAGCCGGCGCGCATGATTATATCATGAAGGACAATTTAGCGCGGCTGGTTCCGGCTGTTGAGCGGGAATTGGTCAAGGCGGAAGAACGGCTGAAGCGTAAGCAGGCAGAGGTGGCGTTACAGAAAAACGAAGCCAGTCTTACCAATGCGCAACGAATTGCACACATGGGAAGTTGGGACTGGAATATCGTTAAAAATGAAGTGCACTGGTCTGATGAGGTCTATCGTATCTTTGGTCTGGTTCCACACGCATTTGACGCAACATATGAGACATTTCTGACATCCGTTCATCCTGCCGACAGAAAATTTGTGGGAAAATCTGTTAATGAGGCATTATATGAGAGGAAACCTTACCGTATTGACTATCGTATAGTTTTGCCAGATGGCTCCGAGCGCATTGTCTACGCAGAGGCTGAGATTGTATATGACAAAGCAGGCAAGGCGATTCGGATGAACGGAATAGTTCAGGACATTACAGAGCGCAAACAGTTAGAAAAAGAACTGCGGGTACTCAACGAATCTTTAGAACAACGCGTGACAGAACACACGGTATGGCTAAAGCAGGTAAACAGAAAACTACAGAGAGAAATCGAAACGCGCAAGCTGATAGAAAACGCGCTATACAAGAGTGAAGAACAATACCGGCACTTGCTTGAAAGCAATCCCCATCCGGTGTGGGTGTACGATCTTGAAACGCTCAGGTTTCTTGCTGTCAACAACGCAGCTATCCACCACTATGGTTACTCCTGCGAGGAATTTCTTGCAATGACGATCAAGGATATTCGCCCTTTTGATGATGTCCCCGCCCTTCTTGATAGCGTAGCAAAGGTTGGCGCGGGATTTGGCGTCGCAGGTATTTGGCGGCACCGGAAAAAGAATGGAAGCATCATCCACGTTGAAATAAGCTCACATACCATAACCTTTGCAGGCAGACGTGCTGCGGTCGTGCTTGTAAACGACGTAACCGAGCGTAAAGGGATGGAGGAAAAAATTAAACACATGGCCTTTCATGACAACCTTACCTCCCTCCCCAATCGGCTATTGTTTAACGATCGCCTGACCGTGGCGTTAGCTCATGCGCACCGGAAGAATGAGATGATTGCTGTGCTGTTTGTCAATCTGGACAGATTCAAGGTCATCAATGATGCGCTGGGGCATACGGTGGGAGACCAGTTACTGCGTGAGGTCGCCGACCGATTGAAAAGCTGTGTGCATGATGAATACACGGTGTCGCGCTTTGCTGGGGATGAATTTACGATATTAGTCTTAGGAATCACACAAACGGATCACGTGGCCACGATTGCGTGTAAAATCCTTGATGTATTCAAACAGACATGGATCTCCAGCAATCACGAACTGTACATAACGGCGAGCATTGGTATTGCCCTCTATCCTAACCATGGTGATAGTGCGGAAACCCTGCTGAGGAATGCAGGCGCAGCCATGTTCTGCGCTAAGGAACAGGGAAGGAACAATTACCAATTCTACACCGCAGCTATGCACGACAAATCTTTTGAAAAAATGCTGCTGGAAAGCAATATTCGCCGTGCTCTGGAACGTGAGGAAATTGCGGTTTACTACCAACCACTCGTGAATATCCGCACCGGACATGTCGTCGGTATGGAAGCGCTGGTGCGTTTGAGGCATCCGGAAAGGGGACTCTTGCTCCCCGAGGAATTCCTCTCCCTGTCAGAAAATACCCGGTTGATCGTATTTATCGACGAATTCGTGCTGCATACCGTTTGTACACAATGCAAGATATGGCAGAATGACGGACATCAACCCTTGTCTGTAGCAGTGAATATTTCAGCGCATACGCTCCAGCAGCCCACTTTCGTGGAAACAGTTGTGTCGGCGTTACAAAAGAACGGGCTGGATCCGCAATTTCTGGGGCTGGAAATCACCGAGAGCATTGCAATGCAAGACATAGAAACGACGATCGATAAGCTGGGACAATTAAGTTCTCTGGGCATCCAAATTTCTATCGATGATTTTGGCACCGGCTTTTCCTCTCTGTATTATCTCAAAAAATTTCCCATTCATAAGCTAAAAATCAGTCAGCATTTCGTGAGTGGTCTTTCAATTGACCAGAACGACAGAATAATCGTGTCGTCAGTTATTGCCCTGGCGCAAAGTCTTAAATTCAAAGTTGTTGCCGAAGGAGTTGAGAATGAGGAACAGCTTATGTTCTTAAAACAAAATCAATGTGATGAGATGCAGGGATATTTATTCTGCAAGCCACTGCCCGCTGAGTCGTTTGGGAAGATGGCGATGGTTACGAATCCTTTGTGTGATGTGTCATAGCGGAAAATTACCGGCGCCCCGCTGGCTGTTTAAGCCCGTGGATGATATTGACGGTGAATGGCTTTGAGGTGGTGCTTGCCAACGTGGGTATAGATTTGCGTGGTTGAGACATTGACATGTCCCAACATTTCCTGCACGACACGCAGGTCGGCGCCGTTTTTCAGCATGTGGGTGGCAAACGAATGCCTTAGCTTGTGGGGCGATATCTTACCATGAATACCTGCTTTTAGGGCACAGTTCTTCACGACAACCCATATATTCTCTCTCCTGAGCGGTTTCCCTGTCTTTGAAAGAAATAAATAGGTGCTGTCACCGCTGTGTTTTATGTTAGGCCGGGCAAATTTCAAATAGTTCTGAATCGCCTCGATTGCCTTTGTGCCAAGGGGTACAATCCGTTCCTTTGAGCCTTTGCCCCTGCACTTCATATAACGGTATTCAAGGTTAATCCAGTCCATCTGGATTGCAATGACCTCTGACACCCGTGCACCGGTGGCATACAGAAGCTCAAGAATGGCTTTATTTCTTATCCCTAATTTCATGCTGGTATTGGGGATTGATAGGAGATCGTCAATCTTGTGAACGGAGATGACTTCCGGCAGTCTCTGCCAGAGTTTTGGTGAATCGATCAAGGCCAGGGGATTTGTTTTCAATGTGCCTTCCGAGAGGAGGAATTTGTATAGCATGCGGATGGCCACAATGGTGCGGGTGATGGAGTTTATGGAAAGGCCGCGTTTCTTTTCGGAAATAATAAAGCTCGTAATCGTATCGGGGCGGACACGGTCAAAGTTCAATATGTTTTTTGATATCAGGAAGGTGGTAAATATCTGCAGGTCGCGGCTGTAACTGAGGATGGTATTCCTGGACAAACCACACTCAACGAGCAGGTAGTTTATAAATGACTCTATAAGGTCATCCAATGCATTTTCTTCAGCCATAACGATATTTGTTTTGTTGTAACGAATTACCAGCTTGAACTCCCTTGTAGCGAATGAGGCATCAGGAGGATTTGTAGAGATATGATAGCAAAATCCGTGGGGTAATATCAACTATTGATCGAATGATATTCAAGGGATATATGATGTCCGTTTTAAAATGTTAAATAATTTACCAATATTTGGGAATGCACCCATCACAAGGGTAATTGCCGGTGCATACATCGTTAACGAAATGCTCTCTTGAGCAAAAGGGTTTTTTTACCTATGAGTGATGAAAACGACAAGCTAAAAACCGCATGGATCAGGCAATTGAATGAAGACTGGAAGACGGCAAACTTCCTTTACTTTAAAGACTCAATGCGCCCGCCAAGCTATGAACTATCCTATTCAGGGTTGGCGCTGGGCAGGTGGAAAGGCGGTTGTCACCGGCGTCTCTCCATCAGCATTCATCTTATCGAGAAGTACACCTGGGAATATGTGCAGGAGGTTCTTTACCATGAAATGGCACATCAGTACGTCGAGGAGGTTTTAGGGATCTGCGAAGAACTTCCTCACGGAGAGGCGTTTAAGAGGGTTTGCCAGGAGAAGGGAATTGATCCAACGGCTACGGGCGACCTTCACCTCTGGATGGAAAAACGCAAAAACAGATGCATCGTGAGTTCGGAAAACCACCAGATACTGGATAAGATTCATAAGCTGCTCGCACTGGCACAAAGCCCCAACGAACACGAGGCGCAGACTGCCATGGCCAAAGCCCATGAGTTGTTATTAAGGCACAACCTGTCGCTCCTGGACACGCAAACGAAATGGAACTACATCCATAAGCAAGTCGGTGAAATAGGGCGGCGGGATCCCGTGAAGTCTACGATCAGCGCGATACTTTGCAAATATTTTTTTGTAGAGGCCATCTGGACGTTCGGGTACGACCAGCTCAAAAACCAGCGCGGCCGGGTTTTGGAGATTTACGGGACACCGGAAAATGTAGAGATGGCGGAATATGTATATCATTATCTTCAAAACATCCCGGAACTTTTATGGACGGAGTACAAAGAGAAAAATGCTGTCAACGGGAACCGACATCGAAGGACTTTCATCTATGGCCTCCTGGAAGGTTTTTATCATAAGCTGGAAGGCAGGGTGCAGGAGAATGCCTCCCAAAAACTGGTATGGAAGGGAGACCCCCGGCTCAGGGAGTTTTATCACCAAAGAAATCCCAGGCGTACCAGAACTTTTTCCCGCTATTCCAGGACTAGTCAGGATGCCTACAACTGCGGAGTGTCACAAGGAAAAAGACTGATTATTCACAAAGGCGTCCGGGAACGTGGCAGCGGGGAAGTCAAGCATTTAAACTAACCGTTTCAAACCAATATCACCTTAATCAGCTAGAACGCCAACGTAAACCGGAAGAGAACTAATCGCTCAGGGATAACGAGTGGGCTTGCAGGGTCGGTGTCCTGAAACTGGAACTCTTCATCAAACAGGTTTTTTGTTTCAATCGTGACAAGCCCCCAGCGTTTCGGCAACCGATACCCAACTGAGGCGTCAACTACCCAAAATTGATCCTCTCCAGACTCAGCAGTCCCTTGGAATGGGTCTCCAAAATTTCCTCTCTGGTGAATAAATGCCGGCTTTAGCCGCCCAATAAATCCTGATGGATGAAAGAAACTGATTCCAAGCGGCATCCGAAACGTTTCGAGATCGGAGAATAATTCTTCGAAGACCACGTCAGGGTTTTCAAACCGTTCGTAAAGAAATTCTATGCTTGCTGCAAGCCAGGGATGGGGCGTCCAAAAAAGATATGCACGGCCCATATGCTCTTTCGCGTCTCCTTCGTCAACTCGACGGGTACCATCAGATGCATTGATAAACTCAAAAGGAATTTCCAACTCCCGCCTGGAAAATTCTACTCCTCCATATAAAGTGCGCGAAAACTTCTGATCAAGGGCGGCGCCGTATCGCCATGCATCTACGCCGGTACTATCATCAAATAGCTGGTTAAAGCCTGCCACCTGGGTAGGTTCGATAGTCTGGTTTGTTGTAAGGGATCTTTGTAAGGTTCTGAATATTGCGGCACGAAAGGTAGTATTCGGAAGGATATCCCAGGTTAGTCCAAATTTAGGATTCCATTGATCACGATCTACCAAGACGTCTTCAAAAAAGTCGGCGCTTCCACCAACAGTCCATGTCACGCTTTCCGGAAAGACAATTTGTGAATAGATGTAAAAGTTCGTATGACGAGTGTCAAAGTCCCGAACAGTTGTTACGGTTGCTGGCGTTAAAAAATCGGTAATGGTCTCCGTTGCTTCAAGATCGGTATCAACATATCCGGCGCCACTTATAATACTGAATTGCTCATACCGGAACAGATGCTGAAGTTCATTCATAAAACCATCCTCTTTTCCTTCCAGACCGAATGAAAATATATCAGGGAATTCCGTAAAAGCTTCTGAATCACTATCCACATAAATGCCTGAAGCGATAAGATCTGAATTTGGGGTAAAGGCATGATGAAAACCCAGTCGCGCAGAATTTGTCTTTTCTTCCAGGCGCAGTGTTTCGTCAAATGAATCAGGGTCAAATCTCAGCTGCAAATCCCCTCTATCCCTGTCGTGCTTCCTGAACTCTGCCTGAATGCTGGTTTTTTGAGACAGGCTAAACTGGGTAAACAGATTGTAAATATCCAATTCCTGGTCATTATTTTTGCGGAACCCGTCAGTCTCATAATGAAACTGACCGATGCTGTAAGATAATCTGTCATATACACCTGATTGAACAATTTCATCTCCCCGCGTGTTATTTCCACCGGCAACACCACTGCCTTGTAATGCAAGCCGGTTTCTGTTAAAGAGGGGATTAAACTCCGCAAAAGAAGCGTCTGTCGGACCGGCGCCTTCGAGTATAAATAGGTTACTCTCTGCAAGCTGGGGATGAACAGGGGTAATATTAATAGGCTGTAATAATTGAGACTGCAGGAGCTCGCTGACCCTTGCAACCTCATGGCGCGGCAGCACCGAGTACACATCGGCAAGAAATCTATGCGCAGAATAGTTGCCAGGATCGGCATTTGTTGACTTCCAGCCTTCAACCAGGGCTAACTGCTGGAAGCCAAGGTCAGTATAAATACGCGCAAGACTGGCGCTCCGTGCCGCCAGATCACTGTCGAGAAGCATGCGCGACCGGTAAACGGCACGGTTATCGTTTAATTCAATCGATTTTTGCAAATCCTGCAATGCCTCAACGGGACGGTTTTGTGTTTGTTTTCGTATTGCATCATAGAAAAAGGGGGTGGGGTCGAGCGGATCGAGTTCTTTTGCCATGCCAAATTGATCCTGCGCCAGCTTGTTTCGCTTTTCTTCAAAATACGCCTTACCCAAATAGCTGCGGATAATTGATTGATTCGGGTCAAGGCTGGCGGCAATTTCAATTTCCCTGCGTCCCTCTTTCAATTTCCCCTTTCGTATCTTCGCCAATCCCAGTCCCAACCTTGGGATCGGATCCGCCTGATCCAGTTCAATTGCCTTTTCAAATGCCTTTATTGACTCTTTTATTTTAATCAGGGTGACGTATGCGTATCCCAAAACAGTTTGTATTCGTGCTATCCTTGGATTGAATGACACCGCTTTCTTTGCGGACTCAAGGGCCTTATCAAGATTACCCAGTGATAGCCAAATCTCAGACAATCGCGCCCATGCCAGGCCATTCTCCGGAGCTCGTTTTACTGCTTCCTGAAGGCTTGCCAATGCCTCTTCAAGATTAAAATGTGCCTGATGGGCGTAGGAAAGGGCAATGTATGCAGTGGCTGAATCAGGATTTGTCTCAACTGCTTTGTGTGCAAGTTTGAGCGCCTTTTCATTTTCCTTTTGCACGGTGGCAATAATCGACTGGAGCGCTGTAGCAGTGCTATCACCTGGCGCTAAATTCAACGCCTTTTCAACATCTGCATATGCCGCTTCAACACGCCCTACCGTAAGGAGCAGCGCGGCCCGGTAATTGAAAAATCGCGGGTCTTGGATATCGTTTGGTGCATTCTCAATACGGGAAAAGGCATGTGTCAGATCTCCATCCCAGTAACACGGTATGGATTCCCGAATCATTTCCTGCCATGTGTTTTTACCATCGTCAGGAAAATCTTCTCCCCGGTAGGAGAGAATTGGCGGATAATACAGCGCCCACTGCACGGCATCTCTGGGACGCACTACAACGTACGGCGTAGGCGCTTGTCCATCCTTAGCAACCGCTGATTTGCCACTGGTAAGCGAAAGGGTGCCGGCCTGATTCGTTGCTAATACCTGACCCTCAAATACCGTGAGTAAAGTTTTGCCTTCCCTGACTACGAGGAGGAATTCTGTGCCTTCTACCGTTGCATCTACGAACGGTGTGTTAACCTTTAAAGTCCGGGGAGTACGGCTGATGAAGTGTATAGCTCCCGCTAGCATATCGAGTAAAGAGGTCTGTTCCTTTTCTATACCCGTAAACGTTATTGTGGTATTTTGATCGAGACGGATAACTGTTTCGTTACTCAAGACAATCCCTGCCCGGCTTTGTTCTGACACTCGGATCATATCGCCAGGGTAATAGGTATCATCTAATTTAGCAGGTTCCCACGGTGTTGTATCCTTTCTTTTTGCCTGTACGTCACCCTGCACTGATACCATTTTGGCCACCCATTCCTCGTCCGTTTCTGCCCAGGCAACCTCTGAGAATAAGAGTCCGGCTTGTGTAACCATGAATAGTACTTTGCTTAAAAAAAAGAGTTTGAATTTGTTTCATACAAATCCTCCTCAGTGAAATTATGGTAATGCAGTCACCTTATTTTTTTCCCATACGAACCACTCCATCCCATGATTCACCAAAATGTTTTCCTCTGTATTCTTTACACAACGCTACGAAATAGAGTGAAGGACCATCTTGCCCGTATGTCTGGATAATGGTATAGAATTTTTCCAATGCCTCGTACCAGGATTGCCTCTTAAACGCATCGAGTGCATCTGAGTAAGATAGACAGAGGTCCCTCTGCTTTTGATCCGATTCTTCTTTCCGGAATAACAATTCGTATATTACCAGAGGCTTTGATTTTCCAACCAACAGGAATTTTCCGATTTCCCGTACTAAAAAAATTGTCGAGTTGCGTGATTACCTCTTCGGAGGCCAATATCCTTGTGCCTAAATATTTATTTAATCCCTCAATCCTCGATGCGGTATTGACGATATCCCCTACAGGGCGGTACTCATAATGATCTCCCGCGCCAATATTGCCAAGCAATACCTGCCCGGAATGCAGGCCTATGCGGGTTGGAAGCTGGGTATAGGGGGAAGTCTGATTGAATCGACAAACTCCCCGTTCAATGTCGAGCGCTGAGAAGCAGGCATGCGTCCTTCGTTTTTCTTCCGGACGCATTTCAATCCATATAGCCATCGCAGCATCTCCCACGACATTTGTAATCATCCCGCCATGCTTCCTTATTGGCTCAAAAATTGTCTCATAGTATTTATTCATAAAAACACCCAACTCTCCCGGGCTCATAGCCTCAGATAAAGAGGTATATTGTTCTGCGTCCGTAGACAAACAAGTCCCATAAACTACCTGTCCGTGTGTTTTTAACCCTTCAACATTTTTTGTTAACTGATCAACAATCTCATCAGGTATATAATATTTGAATGCCGTTCTGATATTCCTGCGTTCTTTATGCGTTTCGATATATCTACATACCAGAGCGCTAAAGAAAGCCAGTGGCGCCTGAAAAAACAAGGGGATAATCAATGGATACCATGCGCCGGTATTCGTAAATTGATGCAATGCGATAAGTAAATACAAAGCGCTTATTCCTGAAACACTTCCTGCAGAGATGAGAGAAGGCAACCGAAGACAAACAATACCGAGCGCGAATCCCCAAAGGAAAATAATTGCGAAACATGCATAAAGACGGAGTGGTTGAATCGGCATGTCTTCGAGAAGATTTGCAAAAGCAGTTGCTGCAATTTCAACTCCGCAAAGATCAAATCCGTTTGGTTCAGAAAAAACGGTGTAAAAGCTATCCTTTTGTGCTACGGTTAAACTTCCGGAGGACCCAATAAATACAACTTTATTACGGAAACGAGGATACATTGATCCTGCATTGCCGTTTGATTTTGAAAATTGCAATACCTCATAAAAAGAGATCGTGGGGATAGTAAAGGAAGGTCCAAAATAATTTAAATACCGGCTATCGGGACCCTGGTAAATCTTTATAAGTGACGTGAGAATCCGGTTTTTTTCGGCATCTGTAGTCGAAAATTGTGACTTTTCCATCTCCTCTATCATTTTTTCCGGAATCTGTGGTTTCCGTTTGAAAATATCTCTCAGTGTCTTGATGACTTTTACCATTGATTTCGAACGGATGACCTCATCTCTGCTCTGGGGTAACTTGCCGCTTTCGGATGTATCAAATTTTTTGAACAACTGGATAAATCTATCGTATTCCGTTAATGCGAAAAACTGAAATGTTACGATGGGAATGGTTGGCATATCCCCGGCAGATGTTTTAAATGTCCAGTACTGACTTACTTTGACAGGTCTTCTGGGCAGGGGAAATGGAGCTGATGCCAGAGCGGACTGTTCAAAAAGAGGAATTGGTGTCACCAGTTTCTCAAGGTAGATGTCCCCAGGAGATATAGCTTGTTCACCAGTCAAGATGGCTTTCTCTTTTCTCAGTGATCCGAAGAGGACAACATTGGAGGCATTTTTGATTGCTTTGGCGAACACCTTATCGTCTTCTGCAGAAGTAGGTTCACTGAAAAAAAACGTCAAAAGCAATCACTCTGGCGCCTAAGGTGATTAAGTTATCGATAAGAGTGGCATGGAAAGAGCGCGGCCATTTTTCAGGGTGATTCGACAAGTGCAGCTTATCTGCGGTATACTTGTCTATATTAACAATGATGACGTTGGATGGGGGTTGACGAGGCCCTCTTAATTTAAATAAGGGTCATCGCGTAGTCGTGTGGGTAAAAAGGGAGTGCAAATTAGTATAAGATGGCTTTAGATAAAGGGAGAAGAGCTTTTAAAGGGGGCGTAAAATCTGTATGATTACCTTATGGGAAAAAAGAGGCGATTATTGGACGAATACCACTTCCCCGGGTTCCTACCGCAATCTGATATACAGGGGAAATTTGGAGACTCACGCGCTCGGGTTATTCGGTTTAAGAGGATCCAAAAAAACCGATTTGCGGATGTTGTGGCACGGCACATCGGAGCCACTACGACAAGAAAGTGCAGCAGACACGGGATCTATCCTGCGGGGATGCCAGGATATACCTGGAGGCGGAGGTACGGAGAGTTAAGCGCAAGAAGTGCGGTACCGTGAAACGAGAG
>AYTS01000160.1 GCA_002009475.1 Candidatus Brocadia carolinensis
GACCTTCTGTAATACCCTTAATAGACGAAAATCAACAAGAACCTTCAGCTTGTAGTGATTTTAGGGGTTAGCAGCGCCATTTCAGGCAAAAAGATTTGGAAAATAGCCCAAATTAAACCGCCCTGAGCGATAAAAACCAAGATATGAAAAACACTATCTCTGTTTGCTGTATTCTCAGCGACCAAAATGACTGGAATCAAAGACAAAAATCACTTTCTACCCAAACGCTACACTCAGCGACATGCCTTCCCACGCTCGCCATTCTTCCTGATGGAGAAACCTCTCGGGTAACTTTAATGTCAACTGCCTGCTTCCTTTTGTCAATTTCCCTGCTACACGGATTAACCATAGCCTCATTGTCTTTACTTCCCACTGTTGTATCACTCCCCCGGTAAGCAGCGCCATCCACTTCAAAAGATTGTACGCTAACACCGCACACTGAAATAACGCGGCATTGGCCAAAAACTCACTGGTGCGTACATGCCCCGCATTCATCTGACTCTTACACTCTTCTATCCACGTCTCACAGGTTGCCCTCTTTCCATACGAGCGATGTACTTCTATCGGACTTAACCGTTCTGTCGTAACGTAACAAAAATACTCATGCACAGGCACAGCAAATAATCCCTTTTCTATTTTGATCAATTGCCTTACTGCCACAAAACGTCTTGCACGATTCCACCCAGCGCATTGATACCGAAAATCGGCCTGCTCCCACCCCGCATTCCCTTTCACTGCCTCCCATTTCTGACCTTCGAGCAATCCGATAAGATTCTTCAGCTTCACCTTAATCAGATATCCCGCCGATACTGACTCAAGATATTCAAGCAACTCTCCCGTGAAAAAACCACTATCTCCCCGAAATATTACTCGTACCCCTTTCTTCATATACGCCATACATTCCTTCATGAACTCCACAACTCCATTACTCGTGTATGCGCTTCCACAACGAAACCAACTATGCAATATCTCCTTTGTTTCCCCGATAAATGCCATCAAGGATGATACGACTTCTGCCCCCTCTTATGTGGATTATACCCTACTTCCGCACCCTCTTGATTCCCATATACCCCATTCACCGTAGAATCAACATCAATCCACATGTCGCTGAGCGCACTCCTCAGTTTCTGCCCCGAACGTATCGCATGCTTCCATACCTTTCCCCTGAATCGATGGGTCACCCCCGTCAGTTCCACAATATCCCCCTGGGTTACTATCTTCATAATTCGACCTATCGTGGTATCTACAGGAACCTCTTTCCATCCCGACATCTTCATCAGTACCTCATCTGCCCATACCTTCACAACCTGTGCCATCGAAGTCGCCCCGGCTATCAGCCCAATTACCACCACTTGCACTGCATCGACAAACTGATACTGTGCGTTTGCCCCTCGCTCCTTACGTACTGCTTCGTGTATTCTCTCCCTGAATAACAACTTCCCCATGAAGGTCAGTACCGGTAACAGCCCTGCATGTACCGTTAATCCCTTCCCATTCATCTCCGTCTTGATTTTCGGTTGTTTTCTTGCCTCTTTTTGTGCTATATTCTTCATTGAAAAGGTGAACCTCCTTTTAGTTGTTTTAAATCCTCAAATCCCTTGGAGATTCTACCATTTCTGGCCTAATCCTGCAA
>AYTS01000161.1 GCA_002009475.1 Candidatus Brocadia carolinensis
GGGTGAGATGTTTATAGAAAATGCGATGTACAAAGTCTTAGCTCCATAGGAGCGTCATGTGAAACACAGAAACAACATGCCGCTCCGATGGAGCTTGATTATGGCATAATGGTTTGTCTATAAATATATCGCTCCTAACGGAGCTTTTCCCGATACTTTTTCATAAAATGAAACGGTTACCATTCGGCAAGTTCTGGGTTCGGGGTTAACCGCCGAACGGTAGCATGGGGAAACCCGGCATCTTTTTAATCGAGAAAACCTCATGATTCAAAATTCCTTGTTCGATATTCGTCATTCAATTATTTATAGTATTACCGTATAAAAACTTCTCTTTTTGTAAGTTTTTTCACAACCCTATTTATCCCTTATCAAGCGGTACAGATTGTTTAGGAGAGAAAGATTGCTTCGCGGAGTTTACCCTGAGCAGCGCGAATGTGCTCGCAATGACAGCACAGCAATGTCATCAAATGCATAGCCTATGTCATTGCGAGGGTCTTTTCCGAAGCAATCTCCCGCTTTCTCAACGGAGAATTGGGTGCGGCTTTGCTGCGTTATGTATTTCTTTGTGTCTCGGTGTCTTTGTGTGAGAAACAAAAAAATATTTTTTTCCGACTCGTTCGGGTTAGGAATTTCAAATGAAAAATTCCTTCCCCTTAATCCCCCTTCTGGAGGGGGACAAACAACTGTCTCCCGCTGGCGGGGGCGAAGGAGGTGGACGCCTGCCGGGAAAATTTGTGTTTATAAGTAGCCGAAGGCCTAGGTTTAGAAATTTCAATCCCCCCCCATAATCCCCCCCGTAAACGGGGGGGAAACAGAGGGAGCGTCGGCGAATGCCCGATTCAATTGTATAGGAATTTTCATTTTATTTGTACCTTTTTGCGGTAGGGTAGATTAAGCGAAGCGAATCCATCATATCACAAAATATTGGAGGTGGATACAGCGTAAAAATCAACGCCCCTATCCATACTACGTATAACTTGAATCCAATGGTCAATGTTTTGCATGAACCTCTGTGGTGATTGGTTCATGGTTTTTTTCCATCGGATATCGCAGCATTGAAGTATTTCTTGTATTCTTCGGGGGTATTCAGGTTTGCAAGGGATTGAGTGGAACCGTCGAGTCCTTTCAATTCCTGCTCAAGAACAATCTTTACCTTTACCTCTGCAAAAAAATCGATGATTCGTAATTTACCCTCATCAAGGCACCGGCGGATCGGTTGGATACAATTCCTGGAATAAAAGGCATGGAGAGGTTCCAGCCCGCGACTTGTCTGTGGTACCACGACATCATAGTCATCAATCTGTTCCTTGAGATAGAGTATCGCCTTTTCATGCACAAAAGGCATATCACAGGCAACCACAAAGGCATGCTGGTTTGAAGAACGCATCAATCCGGCACAGATACCACCGAGAGGCCCTTTTTCGGGCATGATATCTGAGACAATGGGCAAATTCAGATGTGCATAGGTACCGGTATCATTGGCAGAAATAATAATTTCATCAAAGATGGTTTTCAGCCGGGCAATTTGATGCTCGATGAATGTTTTTTTGTCATACAGAAGAAGGGCTTTATTAAAACCCATCCTCCGGCTTTTCCCGCCTGCCAGAATAATGGCTGTCACGTGCTATTTCTCCGTAATGCTCCATTGTCAATGAGTAATTATCAATGCTCAATGAGCAATTTATTTTCTCTTCAATTTATTGATCACTGATCATTCTTCATTACTCATTATTTCTAATCCTTTATTCATCAGGTCAATGATTCACACAGCGCCCCTTGTAACCCATCTTTTTACAACCACTTGCAAGGCCATTTTCTGTAACCTCCCTAATCTGTAATCATTTCACAGAAAAATTTTCAAATTTTTTCGATAAAGGCTAATATAACTATTTCATTTATCATTGGTTATGGCTTTTTCTGTAACCACCCCCCCTCTTTTTTATAAAGTTTTCGAGTTTCGTCTCACTCATCCCATTATATCGCACGATGCGGGCATCCTGCATCCTGGTAATTTTCCCCTGTCCGATAACCCGGAGAACCTTTTCACAATTTGCACAGAAGGCGGGACTTAGTTGCGGCTTTGCTGCGCTATGAGAGAAAGATTGCTTCGCTTGCAATGACAACGTACCATAAGTCATCAGTGCATCGCCAGTTTCATCGCGAGGGTCTTTTCCGAAGCAATCTCCCACTATCACAGCAGAGCATTGGTTGCGGCTTCGCTGTGACAGGAAAGATTTTTCAGATAATGTCTCCGGTGGAAAGATCATAGATCCATGAGAAATCTGCCGGTTTGTATTCAAAAAGTTCTCCTTTCTGAAAAAAGGTGCCTATCTCCCGTTCGGCAGCGGCGGAAGAATCCGAGCCGTGGATCAGATTAAACCTGTTACTGACGGCATAATCGCCGCGAATGGTGCCGGGTTCTGCCCTGAAACCAAAGGTTGCTCCCATCATTTTCCGTGCAATTTCTACAATATTTTTCCCTTTCAGTACCATAACAATAACAGGTGCAGAAGTGGTATATCTGACCAGGGGTTCAAAAAAATCCTTACCTTCGTGTTCGGCATAGTGTTTCCTCGCCATATTTTCAGGGATGTGAATCATCTTTAGTCCAATGATTTGAAATCCCTTTTCCTCAAAACGAGAAATGATCTTGCCCATAAGGCGACGCTGAAGGGCATCTGGTTTCAAGATAATTAAGGTCTTTTCCATTCCACGTTTTTCCTTTCTCTTTTCAGCCTCATACGGCAGTCTCTGAGGTTCATTTATAGTTACCTTTTTTAAGCTTTTTGACATAAAGAGCCCTTACCTGTAAGAAGAAATTTTGGTATTCCGGGCTTTTATAGTCTGGAAACGTCCATGGGAAGGATTCGTATCCACCCCGGCGATAATTAAGGGTTACTTCGGCATAGATACCATGTTGCAGATAGATGCGATGGGAGAAATCCTTGGTGGAAGCCAGGATGAGTCTGCTTTCGTTAAGGTAACCAGGGTCAATATTGACGGGGCGTTTCACGGCATATTTCTTTGAAGCTGCAAAAGTCTCTTCTACGGTGTTGGTTTGTACTTTGACAGCGGCAATCTCATCGGGCGAAATGAGTTTTTCAAAACTATAAAATTGTCTCAGAATGTCTTTGCCCATCTCGTCGTGATAATACTCGGTAAAGTGAAAAGGTAATATGTCGCTCTTCAGGTCAATGGCGCCAAACGATGCTTCCAGAGTCTCCTCAATTTCCCTGAGAAGATTGGGATCATTTGTCAAAACACCAACAATTAAATTTACCGGCGTTGGTCTGGAAATATGACCCAAGGTAATTGTATTAACAAAGGTTTAATTAGGCTTTCGGCGACATACCACCCTGTTTCCCCCCTCAGTTTACGGGGGGATTATGGGGGGTGATTGAAATTCCTTAACATTAAAATAACTACAAATACTGCATTTACGATTTTGACAGTGTTTCAAAAAGCTGTTTGATCTTCGGTCGAACTCCTTCGGGTGAGGTCAGAAATGGTTCATTGCTCTTTCTTAACTTTACTTCGACTTCCTTCGTCTCGGTGTATTTCTTACCAATGATAACTTTTACAGGAATACCAATCAGATCGGCATCTTTAAATTTAACGCCGGGTCGCTGATCCCGGTCGTCCAGCAATACCTCCATGTCCGCAATATTGGTGAGATCGTCATAAAGGTGATTTGCCACCTGCATGACAGATGGATCCTTGACGTTGACGGGAATGATAATAATCTTGTACGGCGCCAGTGAAAGCGGCCAGATGATTCCGTTTTCATCATGTGACCTTTCAATAGCGGATGCAATGATACGGTTAACCCCAATACCGTAGCAGCCCATGATCATAGATTTCCCCTTGCCGTCGGCGTCCAGGAATTTTGCCTTCAGGGCATCGCTGTATTTCGTGCCCAGTTTGAATACGTGTCCAATTTCAATCCCCTGTGAAATATCGATCTTGTGATCGCATCTTACACACCTGTCATCCGTGGTTACATAGCGGACATCGGCAACACGGCCGATTTTGAAATCACGGTCAGCATTTACATTTTCCAGGTGAGTATCTGGTTTGTTCGCACCCGTAACAAAATTGCGGAGCACGGAAACGGCCTGGTCAGCGATGATTTCTATGTTCAATCCCACGGGACCGGCAAACCCAACCCGGGCGCCCGTGACCTGTTCTATGGTGGCGTGATCTGCCAGCGCAACAGTATCCTGGCCAAGCACCTTGCTTAATTTGGTTTCATTGACCTCATGGTCGCCCCGCAGGAGGACAGCAACCGGTTGCCCATTCGCGATATATATCATGGTTTTGACCATCTGACACGGTTTCACCTGTAAAAAGTCACTGACTTCCTGGATGGTATGCTTGTTGGGCGTGGGAACTTCCTTAAGCGTTTGAAGCGTGGCGTGATTTTCCTGCAGAAGCGGGGCAGATTCTGCCCGCTCGCGATTGGCGCTGTAACCGCATTTCAGGCATCGGATGAGAACGTCTTCACCCACAGGACTAGGAACCATAAACTCATGGGAAACATCCCCGCCCATAGCGCCTGAGTCTGCTTCAACGACAAGATAGTCGAGGCCGCAGCGGTCAAAGATGCGACAGTAGGCATCATACATGGCTTTATAACTCTTGTTGAGACCCTCATAATCCATATCGAAGCTATAGGCATCTTTCATGATAAATTCCTTGCTGCGCAGAACGCCGAACCGGGGCCTCGTTTCATCCCGGAATTTGGTTTGAATCTGGTACAGGGTAATGGGGAGTTGACGGTAGGAATTGACTTCGTTTCTCACAATATCCGTAATGATTTCTTCATGAGTAGGGCCGAGTGCAGTGGTCTTGCCATGCCGGTCCTCAAAGGTAATCAGGTCGTCTCCAAATATCTGTAAGCGGCCGCTTTCTTCGAGGAGATCCAGTGGCTGCAGCGACGGGAGGAATACCTCAACAGCACCCGCCCGGTTCATCTCTTCGCGTACAATAGCAATGACTTTATTCAGTATCAGAGTTCCCAGGGGTAAATATGCATATGCGCCTGCGGTGACTCGCCGGATCAGCCCGGCGCGGATCATCAGTTTATGGCTTTCGATTTCCGCCTCTGATGGGCTTTCCTTCAGGGTGGGAATGAGTGTTTGAGACCATTTCATCGATCTTTACGTTCCTTAAAAAATGTATGCGAGAGGTACTGAAAAAAGTTTGTGCTCTAAAAGCGAAAATATTATAATGCTTTCCCTGTGGCTTTCAAGGATTAAAATAATTTTTGACAGTGATTGGAAAGGCTTGTTTTGTATCATCTCATGAAGGGGGAGTTTTACTCATTATTTTTTTGTAGTTCCTTCTTTTTTCTCTGTCATAATTTACCCTCCTTATTTTATGTGTTACAGATTTATTAAATCATTCGTTTTTATCTTCCACAAACCCTTCACATCCTTTACCCTTAATTCTCCTGACAACAGCTTCGGCAGTAAGGCGTCATGGATGGCGGCGAGGATATTGGATTGCTCTTTATTTGATCGAATTTGAACAAACCGTGGCTGAATTTTTTGGGTAAACTCTTTTAAAACACTGTCAGAAGGATACACGATCTTAGTTGTAAGTAAATCTTCTGGTTTGACTCTTTGATGACTGCTGGATATCCAGTTACGGGTGAAGCGAACGTATCTTGAAAAGAGTGTTTCGTAAACGAATAACATTTCAACCTTGTGGTGATATGTTGAGTGGCATAAATTAAAATAAAGATTTACTAATTAACATATCTCATCCCTTCGGATTCTTCACTTCGTTTTGTATTTTATTTTGTGAAGACGAATCTCCGCCCTACAATATCGTCGTTTATTATTGTAACCTACCTATTCACTTGCAAACAAAAGGGCGATTCAGCGAATCGCCCCTACGGTTTGCGTTGATTTATGTTTTCTGGATTATTTTCATCCTCTGTCCATCGGGTGGGATTGTTAATGATATATTCACGGGTGCGATTCAATTCGTTTTCGTTGCGGATGATGTGTTCATAATAATTCCTTTGTCAGATATTAAAACCAGTTGTGTTACGCATTTTATTGAGTCGTTTGGTAACAATTGATTTGTACTGTCCCATGATTGCACCGATGGAACCAGAAACAGGACCATTTGGCCGTCTTGTAGGGGCGACCCGGCGGGTCGCCCCTACCACAGGTTGGATCGTTCGGGCGTCCTCGTTTAATATAATAATCCCGTGAATTTGATTTGGCATTACGATAAATGTATCCAATTTTACATTGGGACGAACAACACCTGTTTGCAACCATTCAACATTAACAATCTGACCGTATTCATTCAATTGAATTTTTCCATCTGAAATGCTGCCAAATAAACATTCGTTATTCCATGAACATATTGTAATAAAATACGCCCCTGCACGTCGGTAATCATATTCTTTCAGACGAATAGAACGGCGATGGTGAATTTTTGGGTTGTATTTCAGCATATGAACTATTTCATTTTCCCATAGTTTATCAACAAAATATTTTTCATGAGATACCCAAAGCTTGTTGTGCTTCTCCGGCCACATAGGCAGAGCCGGTAATACAGATCAGATCTTCCCTGGAGGCTATGTGTCTTGCAGTGGTTACGGCATCCTGAACGTCATTTACCGTCTCTGCGTGCTTGCCGCAGAGTTTCTCTATTCTCTGAGATACATCCTCGGGGGGAGCGGCGCGCGGATTTTTGCTCCTGGTTACAATAATGGAGTCTGCCTCCCTGACGATTTCCTTCAGTATGTTGTCCAAATCCTTGTCTTGCGAGAAACCCAGAACTAAGATGAGCTTCCGGAATTCGAAATTTTCTGTCAATGCCTTTTTCAGAAACCGCATGGAATCTACGGTATGCGCAAAATCCAAGATAATGAGGGGATTTTTTGCAACGACTTCGATCCTTGCCGGGCAATGGAGGGAGGCAAGGGTTTCCCGGATTGTGTCATGGCTTATAGTAAGGTGGGCATGTTCTCTGAGAATTTCCAAGGCGCCTAAGACCAGGGCGCAGTTCTTTGTCTGATGCATGCCAACAAGGGGCAGATACAGGTTGTCATAGGCGCATCGCCAGGTCTTTATTCTACATATCATTCCCCGGGCGCCATCTTTCTCAAAAGGTTTCATCTCCTCAACCCACATATCTCTGCCGAGAAGATACAAAGGGGCGTTTTTCTCCCGGCAGGTTCTTTCTACTACAGAAAGGGCTTCGGCTGCCTCTATACCGGATACGACTGGGATACCTTGTTTGATGATGCCGGCTTTTTCATATGCAATACTTGAAAGGGTGTTGCCCAGAATGGCGGTATGGTCGAATCCGATATTGGTAATAATTGACACCAGCGGCACGACAACATTGGTGGAATCAAGACGCCCGCCAAGCCCCACTTCCAGAACGGCCATCCCGATATGCTTCCTTTTAAAATAGACCATGCTCAGTGCGGTAAGTATTTCAAAAAAGGTGGGAGATACGGACGGCGCCGTTTCCTGTAAATGCTGGATGTACGGTTGCAGTTCATGCATGATGCCGGCAAACTCGGTCTCTGATATTTTTTGGTGATTTATCTGAATTCGTTCCTTGAGATCAACAAAGTGAGGCGAGGTGAAGAGTCCGGTTCTCAGGCCGACACGTTCCATGACAGCGGATATCATGATAGCTGTAGAGCCCTTTCCCTTTGTGCCGGTTATATGAATGCAGGGGAGTTCTTTATGGGGATTTCCTATATACGCAAGCAGTTTTTCCATCCTGTCTAAACTAAAGGTTGACGCATTATACTGATAGCTAATCAGTTTTTCATAATCGATGGCTTTATAAAGAAAGGCCAGTGCCTCCTGGTATGAAAGAAAAGCAGTTTCGCCTTGTGGATGGTTCATTCCCTTTTCTGTTTTTTAAATTATTTCCATGCTGTTCATGCAACGCGGCAAAATCTCAAGAATCGCATTTTCAGAGCGGCGTGGCTTACGACTGTGCCAATTTAAGCACGTATCAAGGTGCAACGGTTGGGGTAAGCTCGTATAAGACAAGAAGGCGGACGATTTCTAAGGGAAAGCTTTCTTTACTCGCCGTATTTTGACTGGTAACTTTGCAAAACATGCCTTGCTATTCATAAATGCCAGAGAAGGGAGTCGAACCCTTACCCCCTGTGACGGGGACCAGATTTTGAGTCTGGCGTGTCTGCCAATTCCACCACTCTGGCATAGAGGTATTTAGTATAATAATTTATTTACAAGAATCAAAGAAAATTTCATGGTTTTATTGCAGGTGGTGAAATACCGGGCCTTGCAACCGACGATGCTCGCATCTCGGTATCAGCCTGGAGGTTCTTCAGATGATAATAATCCATTACTCCAAGATTCCCCTCACGAAACGCCTGGGCAATGGCCTTTGGCACTTCAGCCTCGGCTGAAAGTATTTTTGCAATATTTTCTTCGGTAAGCACTTTCATCTCCTGCTCGCGGGCAAGAGCCATACTGCGTCGTTTCACGGCATCCGCCTGTACTATGTGTTTGTCTGTTTCTGCCTGATCGACCTGTAGTTTTGCGCTAATATGGTCACCTATGGTAATATCTACAATATTGATCGAGAGAATTTGGAATGTCGTATCGCTATCATATTTCCTTTCCATGACAAGCCTCGAGAGCACGTCAGGGTTTTCAAGCGCTTTTTTATAGGTTTCAAACGTACTGACGGTTGCGAGAATGCCTTCGCCAACGCGCGCAATGATCGTTTCTTCCGCAGCCCCGCCTACAATTCTTTCGATATCCGTGCGAATGGTGATACGCACCTTCAGCTTTACCTGGATACCATCCTTGGTAATACCATCCAAAGTGGAACAACCTTTCGATGGGTCGGGGCAATCAATTACCTTCGGGTTAATACAGGTTTTTACAGCATCAAATACATCTCTTCCGGCGAGATCTATGGCACAGGCATGATCAAAACCCAGCGGGATGTTCGCCTTCCGCGCGGCAATAAGGGCACGGATGACCTGATTCACATTTCCGCCTGCCAGGCTGTGCGCCTCAAGGGAAGGTGTGGCAATGTCGATCCCCGCCTTCTTTGCCATAATACGGTGATCCACGAGGGCCCGCACGTTGACATTCCGGAGGGTCATGCTGATCATCTGCGCAAGGGATACATGGGCGTCCGATAGAACGGCCTTGATATAAAGCCCGCCGAATTTATAGAGAATAAATGCGCAGAAAGAGATGAAAAAAAAAGAGCAAGACATACAAAAAAATGGACGTACTTATGCACATCGTAAGAAGTGGCATATATTGCATATTCTTTCCTCTCTTAAAACCTCTTTTGATAAGTCTGTGCTTCGGTTTTAACCGGGTAATTCACCGTCAAGAAATTTCAATCACCCCCCATAGTCCCCCCGTAAACTGGGGGGAAACAGGGAGGAAAGTTGTCGAAGGGCTAATTAAGCGGGTGTTCTTATCCTGACAGTAAAGCCTTATCCGTTTTGCTATACTATACCATCGATATCGTCCGTGTCAATGATTGTTCCACATCCCGTGTGCAGAGAAATGTCGTGTAGTCTCTCTTTATCAGGGTATTTTCAAAATCTTCGGCTATGCGGTTAGTTAGTACCGTAGTCGTAAATAGTCCGAATCTCTACGCAGTTACTTTCCTATTGGAATTTCAAGGCAACAAATTATAATGGTTTTTCGCTATTTTCCGGTGCACTCCGATAAATCGAATATTTGTGTCGTTACCTTTGATGCGAATTGAATCATAGTATTCCACTCTGGTGGTGCGATGGTTGGTAGAATTTTGTTGTTTTCTACAAAGATCATGTAGCGTACATTACGCACTTCAATCCCCTTCTAATTTTTTTTTTCAGTTCGTCAAGTTTGTTGAGGGCATCGAGGGGAGATATGATTGAGATGTCAAGTTTCCGGATCTCTTCAATTACCTTATCCTGTCTGGATACAAAGAGTTTTAACTGTGTTGGCTGTTTTTTATCGTGCATGGTCTTCAATGGTGCAAATTTTGGCTTGCCGTTTACATCCAAGGTTGCTGCTTCAAGGTTGTTAAGGATTATTCGGGCACGCTGGATAATTTCCTTTGGAATTCCTGCAAGCCGCGCAACGTGTATCCCGTAACTTTTATCCGTTCCGCCTTCCACAATTTTCCGCAAGAAAACAATCTCTTCTCCCCACTCCCTGACGGCAATGTTAAAGTTCTTAATTCCCGGAAAGAGTAATGCCAGTTCGGTGAGCTCGTGATAGTGGGTAGCGAAGAGCGTCCGGGCATGAATGTGCTGGTAGATGTATTCCGTGATTGCCCATGCAATACTGACACCATCAAAGGTACTCGTGCCCCGCCCCACTTCATCCAGGATAATCAGACTGCGTTCCGTGGCGTTATTGAGGATGTTTGCCGTCTCATTCATTTCCACCATGAAGGTGCTCTGCCCTCGTGAAAGCTCGTCCGATGCTCCCACCCGCGTAAAGATTCTGTCTACCGTTCCAATAATCGCTTCTTTTGCGGGAATAAAACTCCCCATCTGTGCCATCAGGACAAGGAGCGCTATCTGGCGTATGTACGTGCTTTTCCCGGCCATATTTGGGCCAGTAATTACCATAATGGTGTCCCGCGCTCCATCCAGATGGATATCATTGGGGACAAAGCTTTCTACCCCTAGCCGCCGATCCAGCACGGGGTGACGCCCATCCAGGATTTTTAATTCCAAATCATCGGTGATCTCGGGCATGACGTATCGATTTTCTGCTGCAAGATTCGCAAAGGTTGATAACGCATCGATGATAGCAATTGATTCTGATGTCTTTTGGAGCCGAGCCGTATAAGCGCTCACCTGCTCACGTATCTGGAGAAAGAGATCGTACTCCAGATCCCGTGCGCGTTCATCTGCCGTGAGCACCTTAGTCTCATACTCCTTGAGTTCCGGAGTGATGAAACGTTCGGCATTCTTGATGGTCTGCTTCCGAATATAGGTCTGGGGGATATTATCCTTGTGCACATTGGTGATCTCGATATAATATCCGAATACCTTGTTATACCCTACTTTGAGGGAATTAATTCCCGTCCTGGTGATTTCTTCTGCCTGAAAATTAGCGATCCAGCTCTTCCCGTTTTTGCTCATGTATCGCAATTCATCAAGAGAAGCATCGTAGCCTTCCCTGATAAGTCCCCCTTCTTTGATGGTGGGCGGAGGATCAGGCACAAGAGCGGTACCGATCAGGATTCGTACTTCTTCAAGGATGTCCAGTTGTTGCTCCAGGAAAATCAGGATATCCGCAATACAAAATGCTAGTTTTTCTTTGAGTGCAGGAAGTTTTGAGAGGGACTGTTTTAGGCTAACAAGGTCACGGGCAGTGGCACGGCCACAACTTATCTTTGTTGTAATTCTTTCCATATCATAGATATTGCCTAACATATCGCGGATCTCCCGTCGTAGTGCAGCATTTTCAAATAACTCTCTTACCCCAAGCTGTCGGTATTTGATATCAGCAGATGCCCGCAGCGGGCTGATCACCCAGTCCCTGAGCAATCGTGCACCCATGGGCGTCTTTGTCTGGTCTATCACACCCAGAAAAGAGCCCTCACGGTCGCCGTTTCTTATGGTCTGGGTTAGCTCCAGGCTCTGCTGTGTGGCCTTGTCCATGAGCACCCTGTTGTTTCTTTGATACTGGTGAATTTTGATAATGTGCCGGAGTGACGTCTTTTGTGTTTCTTTCAGATAGTGGATTACTGCGCCCGCAGCGCCCAGGGCTAATCCAACGGTTTCACAACCAAATCCCTCCAGGGATGCTGTTCCAAAGTGTTCTGTCAGGGTCTTATATGCGGTATCGGGTGAAAACTCCCAATCAGGTCGCGAGGTAATCATTCCGTTGCATTCTGCCCGAATTTGCTCCATAAAGGCGACATTATTCCTTACGGTTTCTTCTGGCAGTAATACCTCCGACGGATTCAGTCTTGCAAATTCATCAAAAAGTCTTTCCCGTGGGACATCCTCAACTTCAAATTGGCCGGTAGATAAATCGATCCAGGACAGTCCCAACAGATTTTTTGCCTCGAATACCGCCATGAGATAGTTATTGCTTTTGTCCTCCAGCAGCGTATCTTCGGTTACCGTACCGGGGGTAATAATTCTGGTAACACCCCGATCGACGATTCCTTTTGCCTCATCGGCGTCTTGCAATTGATCGCAAATAGCCACCTTGTGGCCAGCCTTAATCAATCTCCGGATATATGATTCTGCTGCATGGTGGGGCACACCCGCCATCGGTATCGCGCTTTCACCTTTAGACCGGGAGGTAAGGGTGATCCCCAACACCTTTGAGGCGAGCTTTGCATCCTCAAAAAATAATTCATAAAAATCACCCATACGGAAAAAAAAGCAGCGCGTCTTTATGCTGTCTTTTTATCTCGTTATATTGCCGCATCATGGGCGTCTCAGTAATCATGGGAAAATAACCTCAGCAAATTATAGTTGCGCTTTGAGTGGCCATTTTGTTTTAAGAACGGAAATCCTAAGTCTAGGATTATTCTGGAAAAAATAAAGATGTGAATAACAGGAACAATCCGATGAACCGAATCCTTTTACTGGTGACAAAGCATCTTTCATGGTTCCAATTTTGTGACTCAGAACACACTCCATGTACCTTTCGCCGGCGTAGGTATGAACGGAGATGACCTCCCCATAATGTAATAAATAATCAATATGCCAGCGCCTCTTCTTTTCTTGCCGTAAATGCCTTTCAATCCTGCGTTCAAGGTTGTTTTGTGCACTTCCCACATAGACATAAAAACCTGCCGGGAAATCAAAGGTACCGAGGCATCCGATCTCGAGGCAAGACCTTTGATGGAGTTGAACAACGAGGCAATAAACTCCTCTCTTTAAAGCACGTGCTGTTTCCATCGACGTAGATGCATTTTTAATTAGGTCTCCGGCGACTTACCTCCCTGTTTCCCCCCAGTTTACGGGGGGACTATGGGGGGTAATTGAAATTCCTTAACCTTTAATTAGGCCTTCGGTGACTTTCCCCCCTGTTTCCTCGGGAAACGGGGGGGATTGAAATTCCTTAACGTGAACAGAGCACTCATTATTCCCGCTACAGGGCTCTTTCCCGTGTTGCTTCGGTATAAATATTCACTAAGACAGTATAAAAAATTCTCTTCTAAATGAAAAGCGGATATTTTCCATGGCTCTCTAAAAAGCTTAAAATAGCTATATATAAGAAGCAATTATCCTTGACAACAGCAATATCCTTTGCTAAGATTCGCTGGTTAATAAGTTATAATTTATTGTGAAGTATTATGTTATGATTCCAGAACATTTAAAGTATACGACAACCCACGAATGGTTCTTTTGGGACAAGAAAGCAATCACTATTGGTCTATCAAAATTTATCGTTGATGAACTCGACGACCTCTTATTTCTTGACCTTCCGAAGGTAGGAGACGAAATCCTTTCGGGAATTTCCTTTGGAGAACTAGAGGCATTAGATAAGCTGATTGATATTACATCGCCCATGGCTGGCGAGATTATAGCGGTAAACGAACGCCTTTACGAAAATCTGAATATCTTAAGTAGTGACCCATACCATCATGGCTGGCTAGTAAAGTTTGTAACCACCGAAACACATCTTCTGAATGAATTATTAGACGCTAAGGAATACGGAACGCTTCTGAGTAAATTGCAATTTACTGCTGCACCACACCAACGGAAACGATACTCTAAAAGCAAAAAAGGGAAACGGCGGCGGAAGTAATATTTTATGAATTTCATACAAAACCGCAGACTGGTTATTTTAACTGAAGGAAGGCTCGATCTCTTTAGTGCAAAAACCGCCGCCAGCGTCATTCGTTACCGCAAAGAGGATGTGGTTGCGCTCATAGACCGCGTTAATGCCGGGAAGGATCCCGAGTCAATTGTCGGTAGTGGAAAAGGAATACCTATCGTCCCTACGATCGGAGACGCACTTCACCTGAAACCCAATGCGCTCCTTATAGGCATTGCACCGCCCGGTGGCATGCTTCCAGCAGAGTGGCGTAAGCATATTACCGATGCATTAAAAAATGGACTCCATATCATCAGCGGACTTCATTGCCACTTAAACGATGATAGCGAATTTCGTCAACTGGCAAACGAGCACCATGCGGAAATCTGGGATGTCCGCAAACCTTCCGAGGATATTCCTTTGGGCACGGGAAAAGCGAAAAACACCAGGACGCTCCGGATCCTTACTGTTGGCTCTGATTGTAATATTGGGAAGATGGTGACTTCGATTGAGATTGCCAATGCTGCCAGAAATCGGGGTATTAACGCCTGCTTTGTTGCTACAGGACAAACGGGCATTATGATCGATGGCAGCGGAATCGCCGTAGACCATGTCATTTCCGACTTCATTTCCGGAGCAGCGGAAAAACTGGTGCTTGACCGCGCCCAGTATCAACTCTTAAGTATCGAAGGGCAAGGCACAATCGTCCATCCGGCATATTCTGGTGTGACCCTCGGACTGTTACATGGCGCAGCTCCCCAGGGACTCATCTTGTGCCATCAACCCACACGAAAGACACTTCGCCATTTCAATGATTTTCCCATTTTACCTCTTTCTTACCTGATCGATCTTTATGAAAAATTGGCGCAGCCCGTTTATCCATGCAGGGTGCTGGGCATTTCACTCAATTGCTTCGGCATGACGGACCGTGATGCCTTACAAGAGATTCAAAGGATAGAGAAGGAAACAAAACTTCCCGTCACTGACCCCATTAAGTTTGGTGTTAGCAAATTTATGGACAGCATTCAATCCCTTTTACCATGAATCTCTCCTATTACCCTCTCGATTTGAAGCTGAAGCACACCTTCCAGATTGCCAGAGAAACCCGTGATATTCAAAAGAATGTCGTAGTCCTGTTAAAAGATACCGACGGCGTTGATGGTGTTGGAGAAGCAGCACCAACCCGTTTTTTTGGGGAAGAGGTAAAGAGTGTTAGCAGTGTACTTGATCAGTCGATTGACCTTTTGAAACAAGCGAACCCCTTTTACCTGGAAGACATCACCCTCCTCCTCAAAGAGAGGTTTCCCGGAGACGCAGCAGCCCGTGCGGCGATAGATATTGCCCTTTACGACATGATTGGTAAAAAACTTAAAATCCCCCTTTTTCAGCTTTTGGGATTAAAGCAACCCACCACAACAGTAACTTCATTTACTATAGGAATCGACACCTTGGAAAAGATGTGCAAAAAGGTTGATGAGGCAAAGGATTTTCCCATCCTTAAGATCAAGGCAGGTTTTAAAGAAGACATCGAGACACTCAGAAAATTGCGCAAAATCACCAAGGCCATCTTTCGCGTCGACGTCAATACCGGATGGACATTTCATGAAGCAAGAGAAAAACTGAACTGTCTGGAAAACCTTGGGGTTGAACTCGTGGAGCAACCATTTCCCGTCGGCAGTATTGATGCGCTGAGGAAAGTCAAGCGTCATGCAAAAATCCCCATCTTTGTTGACGAAGATATAAAAGAGGCAAAAGATATCCCCGCATTTTCCGGTGCCGTGGACGGAATTAATATCAAACTCATGAAGTGTGGTGGGGTTCGTGAGGCCATTCGGATGATTCACACAGCTCGTGCCCATGGGCTCAAAATAATGATTGGCTGCAATATCGAAAGCTCAGTAAGCATTACCGCGGCTGCCCATTTGACGCCATTGGTTGACTATGTCGATCTTGACGGGCATCTCCTTGTTACCAACGATCCGTACACGGGAGTAACGGTCGATAAGGGAAGATTGACATTACCGGCGGGTGACGGATTAGGAGTATCGCCACGCAACGACAAGGCCTTATCTTCCTCGCAAGATTGGTGCAAACAAACCGTTTGTCCATAGTGAGAAAATTAAATAAGCATTCTGGAAAGAGGGGTTATGACAGATAAAACACTTACCCAGGAGATACTGGCTCATGCCAGAGGAATTCATGATTATGTTGTCAGGATGCGGAGGGATTTTCACAAGCATCCTGAGACAGGCTTTGGTGAAATCCGCACCGCCGGTGTTATCGCTGAAGAATTGAAACGGCTGGGATATCAGGTACAAACAGAAATCGCGAAGACAGGAGTTCTTGGGACTCTTCAGGTTGATGGTGCATCCAGTACTGTTGCCTTCCGGGCCGATATGGACGCCTTACCGATAACTGAGGAAACCGATCTCGAATTCAAATCCCAAAACGAGGGGGTATCCCATGCCTGCGGACACGATGCGAACATGGCAATGCTTCTGGGCGCTGCCAAACTCATGGTACAGTTGAAAGACAAACTGAAACGACAGGTGAAATTCATCTTTCAGCCTTGTGAAGAACAACACCCGGGTGGAGCAAAACTCATGGTTGAGCAGGGAATCCTAAAGGATGTAAATGAAATCTATGGAGTGCATATCGACCCGAATATTCCTTCCGGCACCTTTGGGTTGCGGGCAGGAGCTACAATGGCAGCGACAGACCGCATCGTCATTACCATTATAGGGAAGGGCGGGCATGCCTCTACGCCACACTTGTGTGTAGATCCGATTGTTACCGCAGCCGAGGTAATATTAGCAATTCAGACTATTGTCTCACGTAAGGTGAATCCCCTGTCCCCCTGCGTCGTTTCATTATGCCAAATCTCGGGCGGAACAACCTTTAACGTTATCCCGGACAAGGTCAGGATTATCGGTACGGTAAGAACCCTTGCCAAGGAATTGAGATACAAGATGCCGATCCTGATAGAAGAGGCCATTCGGGGGAGTACTTCACGCAACAATGCCACATACCAATTTGAATACCTCAAGGGTCATCCGCCGCTGAATAACCCGCAGCAACAAGTGGATTTCATACAGAGTAAAATTATTGAACTCTTTGGCAATAAATCGGTGGAAAACATAGATCCAAAAATGGGCGGAGAGGATTTTTCCTATTACCTGGGAAAAATAAAGGGGGCCTATGTTTTTCTCGGTTCGGGGAACATTGAAAAAGGCGCCAGCCAGCCTTTACACAGCTCACGGTTTTTCTTAGATGAAGACGTGCTTTACATGGGGCCGGCCCTGTTCACTTCTATTGCTTGTTGCTCATAATTGGTTATAGGAAAAATTATTGTGCCAATTATTTGAAATCAGAAATACTGCTTGCTGATTAGACAAACGCCTTGCTAGCCTGTACAGAAAAGCTTCGATACTTTCATGTACAAGGTCGTTCAGGAAAAACCATGTCAAAGCATTTTCTCAATATTCCTGCCATGTATCGGTTGGTAACAAGGTGGATAGGTTATTTGCCAACACCTTTATCCTACGCTATTTCGCAGCACATAGCAGACCTTAGTTATGCGCTCTATAATTCAGCAGTGAAGAACGTAAAACAGAATCTTCGCTTGGTATTTCCGGATCTACCGGACAAAAACCTTTCACGCCTCTCAAGGAAACTCTTTAGAAACTACAGCAAATACATCGTTGATTGCGGCAGATTCACCAATTTCAACAAAAAGGCGCTCACCGAGCAAATAGTTTGTTACGAGGGAAAAGAAAACCTAGACGAGGTGCTTTACATGAATAAAGGGCTGATCTTGCTGACAGCACATCTTGGCAACTGGGAATTGGGAGGGATGTTTTTTGGAAGCTATGGTTTTAAAATAAATGTACTGACCCTTCCCGATGAGAACCCGGAAATTGATACGATCAGGAGCCGGTACAGGAGTGTTTATGGAGTAAAAACTATTACGGTCGGCAACACTCCATTTTCGATGCTGGAAATGGTAAGAGCGCTTGATAATAAGGAAATTATTGCCATGTTGATTGATCGATACCATGCCGGACTGGACAGTATTACAACGGACTTTTTTCATAAACATACCTTGTTTCCAAGGGGGCCATTTGTCCTGAGCAGGCTAACGGGCGCTCCGATACTTGTCGCTTTTGTTGTAAAAGAGAAAAATGTATATAAAGGCATTATAGAAAGACCTCTCATAGTTACCCATGAAGACGAGGAATGCGCAACATTAAAAGTAGTTGTAAAAATATTTGAAAAGTATATAATGCTTTATCCAGACCAGTGGTATAATTTTACACCCATCTGACCGGAAGAGTAATATTGGAGGTGGAAAATGGGGGCCGTAGAAAAATGTACCCTCGTATTTTTTGTGACATTGTTTATTAGTCTTTTATTTCTCGTCCCTCTTCATTAAAGTGGACGGGTTTGTCAAGACCAATTTGTGTTAATATTTAGATGCATCACTTTATTAATAACAGTGTGCAGAAGGGTAACGGAAGGAGCCCGTAGGGCGACTGGAGTTACCCTTCTGCACACTCCGCAATTTTTCGCCATCCCTCCTCGCCGCCTTTTCCTTATTTGTTCCCGTAAGGAACTCCAAAATGAACTTCATACGGTGTTTTGTACCCCAGGGATTGATGATACCTCCGATTGTTATAAAATGAAAAATACTTCTCCAATCCCTCGCGCGCTTCACGACAAACCTCATAATCTTTTAGGTAA
>AYTS01000162.1 GCA_002009475.1 Candidatus Brocadia carolinensis
AGTGCATGGAAAGAACCGCATCGATCAGTGAACCATCAATGGCTACGAGATTTCCCAGTTCTGCGTGCTCCCTGGGCAGGATTTTGGCTGCTTTCGCCTGAAGTTGTTGGAATACGTAGGTTAACTGTTCGAGACTGCGGGAATTTATGGCCTCGAAGAAACTGCTCTTTTTTATCCCTTTGGGTGGTGCTATCACTTCACGAGCGAAGTCGTCTTCTTCAAGAACCTGCAGGAGATGTCGCCCGGAAGTATGCTCCTCAAGGTGATAAAAGACCAGTGCTTTCAAATGATGTTCAAAATTCAGTTGCAAGGGTTTATTTCCTCGTGCCTCAAGCGGAGGCATGTCGATAGAAACAGATTCAACGGGTTGCCACAATTCGTGAAACGATGGTGCATTTTGTCTTTTGTCGTGAGGATGAAAGGTGCGCGGCATTTTTCGTAACTCCAATAGTTAAGGATTTTTACGAAAAATTTTGCGCCCACTTTTTGCTGGATTGTCAAGTAAAATATCTCCTCAAAACAATATTTTTTTCTCATCTTTTTCTGATACCAGTTTTACGCAATTTCCTAACCGGACAACGCTGATCCGGAGAAGTATTTAAAAATATTTCGCTGAGAAAATTCTTTACTGAATAATATCTAAATCCTGCAAAACAATTTAGGTAGTGTAAAATATAAGAGGAGGTAGAAAAAGCGCATTTTCATAAGAAACACTTTCGAATCTTTCAAATTGACAAATTATATCTGAAGGGAACAGTTCAAGGCGCATCATTGCTATCACGAAAGACAAGGATTCCTCAAAAAGCCAGAATAAAAAACCTAAAGGGGATGTCACATTGACTCCGGTAGATAGTAAGCATCTAACGGGGCTGACCAGATTGTCTGTAAACCGTATGACCTCACGTATGATAAGATTGCCCTGTGGAGGGGAAAATGTGCATGCCGTCTGTAAGTTAGTCAAAAATCTTCCCGAGAAGGCAAGTATCGCGTTTGTTATAATAAATAAAGTGGGTCATCGTGGAAACGAGTGGATAAAATTTAGGGAAAAAAGGTTGCGAAGCTGCATAAAGTAAGATGAAAAAGGGATTGAAGGAGATGGAAAAAGATGTCATGATTACAAGATGAGAAAAAAGAAGCGGCTCCTGGACGAATATCGGTTCCCCGGGTTTCGACCAAAGGCCGGGATAAAGGGGATATTTGGAGATTCAAAGGCGCGTGTTATTCGGCTTGTGCGGACTCAAAAAAACGGTGTGCGTTAGTTGTGGTACCGTGCATCGGAGTCATTACGACAAGAAAGTGCGTCGAGTGCGAGACTTATCCTGCGGAGAGATGCGGGAAGGTGAAACGGGAGGCGTTAGAGTGGCTTTCGAGAAATCCTTTTTACACAAAGAGGTTTGCTTTTTTTGTAGGGCGGAGATGCCGGTCGATGACGATCCAGGATGTAGCCAAAGAGTTGAAATTGGATTGGCATACGGTGAAAGAATTGGACAAACAATACCCGGAGAAGCAGTTAGCCTAAGTTACGCATTTAAGAGCATAAGTAGCTGGCATACAAGGGTCCTCAAATATTTTCCTCACTACAAAGCTGTTTTTTT
>AYTS01000163.1 GCA_002009475.1 Candidatus Brocadia carolinensis
AGTACATCATCGAACCCGTCTTTGGGCATTTGAAATTTAATGTGGGGTATCGCAACTTTCTCTTGCGAGGACTGGAAAAAGTACGTGCGGAGTTTAAACTGATGTGTATTGGATGGAATTTAAAAAAGATGCTGAAATTGGGAATAAGGCTCGCCACGGTATAAGGTAATGCCAGGAGAACAAGCCCTCCTTGAGCAGTTTCAGGTACTTTTTATGCTCCTGAGATAAAAGTATGATTTGGATGGAAATATTTTAACCTTTTTCTGATTTGTTTATCGACCGTATTTCCTTTATACACAATTTCCTGTGTCTTTATTCATGGCTGCATTCTCGGACAGCCTGTCAAGCACTGCCGCATCAAACGTCGTACCAGAAGCCAATGAATCAAGATCTGAGTCTCCTGACTGGCCGTTTCCTACGGTCAAGTAATCCGAATCATTAGGACCATTTACAAGAGATATATCTCCGGAACTTAAAACAACACCGCTCTCTATCCCTATTCCATTTGATAACCCATCGCTGAAACTACCCCCCGCTACATTGGCACCCGTAAACGTTGCATTACTCACGCTTACTCCAGTCCCAACCAGCGACTCGGCGAGTTGAGTTGCGGTAAGTGAATTTAAATCGGATGTTACTGCCAGCGGTTTCAGCGCTCCAGCAATACTTTTGCTGCTTCTCTTGCCGGAGAACGCGCTTGCCTCTGCTGCCTTTTTACGTATTTCTTTTAGTTGTTCAAAAGAAAGTTGCCGACCATATGCCTCGAAAGAAAAAATGACCAGAAAAAATATGGTCAACCCCATGAAACGATACATCACAGTATTGTTAATTTTCACTTTTCTCCTCCTTTTACCCTAATTCTAAGTTGTTCTTTCTTCTGCAATAGTGCAGCACTATTTTTTTCTTTGTCAGTTATCGCCTCCTTTCTATCTGCGACGAACACAATAATTGGACATTTTCTCAAATTACTTGTCCGTCTCCATGTCCTCTACCGTATGTACACCATCGCACAAATCCCTAAAAACAAAAAAGCCTTACTGCAAAGATATTTTATAAACATATTTTATAAAATCACCTTCAGCAGTAAGGCTATCTTATGTGATACGTATTTCCGTATACGTTAGAGAATCTTTACTTCTTTATTCCTGTACTTCCGTATACAGGGAAAGACCCTTTCCTTTGCGTCCCCTGATCGCTCAGGGTTTGCCCTCATCGAGCTGTTTTGATCATAATTGAGCTCATAAATGAAGTATATTTTATAATATATAACTTTAGAGTTTGTCAACTGAAAAATAATAAATTATTGTAACAATTTAATTTTTTGAAAAATTCCAGGAATAACAATGTTTGCCGCGCAGTGTAGGTGCGAAGCATTTACTGGTTTGGATATGAACGCATGTATGCCGATTGAATTAGGCTGCCTTTGGCACCGGGTAGTATAATGGACTGGCATTTTCAGGCCAGTAGTGAAGGTGCAATTTGGTAAGATAGAGTAGGATAAGGAGGGGGGGCTGGAAAATGAGAAAGAGTTTTGATAAAGAATTTATGGCGAGGGTGGCCTTGGAAGCGATCAAGGAGGAAAAATTC
>AYTS01000164.1 GCA_002009475.1 Candidatus Brocadia carolinensis
CAACACAATCCCCCACTATTCATACACTACATCGCCGGCAAAAATTCTCGACCCTTATTATTCTACCACTTACGACTTGCTCACTATGCAAAAGTACCGCTTCGGCTACACTTTTTGCGTAAGTTCGGTTAACCACTGAATGATTTATACACGATAGAGGAGGACGGCAATGGAGAAATTTCTGGAGAGATGTGATAGCAAAATCAGTGGGGTAATATCAACCTTTGATCGGATGATATTTAAAGGGCATATCATGTCCTTTTTTCAAAAGGGCAAGAGGCATCAGTATTTATTTCAGGAGAAGGTATTGTTTAAGGATTTTGGTAAGTATGCGAAGAAAGTGTCAGGTGAAATTAAGGATAAAGCACGAGAGCTATCGGACAAAGAGGGACGTCCGTTAATACCGCTGGATTCAAGCAGAATCAGGAAGGAAGACGTTGCACGGAAAATACAAGAAGAAGAGGGAGTAAAAGAAGGGCTTATTTGTGTCATAACGATTGTAGAGCCGTGCGTGTCGTTTGATACACGGGGTAATAGAGAGACGGGAAAATGAGAGGTGGTAATTCGGGAACGCAGATGTTTGTTTCTGTATTTTTATTACCAGCATAAGGAATTTGGTTTCATGCAGGTACGGATACAGACGTGGTTTCCCTTTCAGATACAAATTTATATCAACGGACGTGAATGGTTGTGTAAACGGCTGGATAGTAAGGGCATTGGTTATCAGAGATACGACAATAGTATTATTCAGGTTGATGATGTAAAGAGGGCGCAGGAGATAGCGGAACGGTTTGTTGTCGTAAATTTTGTGAAGGCATTTGATGCGCTTTCGCGGCAGATAAATCCCATTTTGCCCCGAATAAAAAAGGTATTTTCTCAGGGATATTATTGGGTGCTGGATCAAGGAGAGTATGCAACCGATGTGATGTTCAAAGATCGGCAAAGCTTGACGGAAATCTATCCGGAACTGGTAGAACATGCCTTAGTGAACTTCAATGCCTCAGACGTCATGACCTTTTTGGGGAGAAGGCTCAGTGGTAATTTTCAAGGCGAGATAATAACGGATACGAAGAAGAGACCGCAAGGGGTTCGCATCAAACATCGCATGAAGAAGAATTCCCTGAAGATGTACGACAAGGGGAGTGTGTTACGGGTAGAAACGACCATTAATAACCCGCGGGAGTTTAAGATATACCGTAAGGTAGAGCGGTATGGAAAAAAGGTCATGAGATGGATACCTATGGGCAAGAGCGTATTCAATCTTTACCGTTATGCTGAGGTATCGAAAAGCGCCAATGAGCGTTATTTGGGGGCATTATCGGCAGTTGTACCCCTGCACGATTGCATAAAAGAATTGGAGCAACTTGCTCAACCTGTCCATGACGGACAGAATCGTCACTCCGGATTTAATCCATTATCCCCGGAAGTAACCAGAGTATTTGAAGCCGTTCCGGGCGGCGCTCACAGTATAAATGGTTTTAGAAATAAAGATTTGAGGAACCAATTGTTTGGTGATAATACCAGGTCACCGGAAAAGAAGAAAAAGACGGGCTCAAAAATAACGAGGATAATAAGACAGCTCAGGGCGCACAGGCTCATATCAAAAATACCCCGTTCAACGAGGTATAAAGTTACTGAAAAAGGATATCGTATTTTGGGAGCATCTCTTGAAATGAAAAAGAAGTATCTCCCTACGAATATGAAAAATGCTGCTTAAAAAACTTACAAAAAAAAAGATGTTTTTACACAGTAATACTATAGTTGCCACCCTGTTACCAATTTAAAATTCTTTTTTATGAGCATCTTTGAGTATAATACTTTTCCTATACTTATACCCCCACTCCTTTCCAATAGATACGCCACAACTTTCCGTGCATTCGTTTCGGAATAAAATTTATATTTTTATACGACCACGCCGTAACTGTGGACTGGATGAGACCTAAAAATACGATGGCAGACATCTTGGAATCGGTATCAGTTTTTATGAGTCCCAACCGTACCGCGCTTACATGAATCTTTTCTATCTTCTGTAAATATTTTTGAATAAGCAGAGAAATTTTTTTGCGAATGAACGAATCACTGAACTGCATAGCCCCCATGATGACAATGAACGATGTCTCGCGTCGTTCCCTTGCATAGGTGAGATGAGCCAGGAGTATATTTTTTAAATTCTGAACCGGGTCTTCGCTCACCATTGCCCTATCCAGGGCTTCCATGAGGGTTTCCTCGATGTTGTCTATCAGTAAACTCAATATAGCCCGCTTGCTTTTAAAATGACGATATATCGCCGTTTTGGAAGTGCCTATTCTCGCTGCTATTTCACTTATCGTGACATATTCAATACCTTTTGAAGAAATGATGTGTCGAATGACATCAATAATCTGCTGTCTTCTCATCTTCGTGTGTTTTCTGATTTGCATGAGATCGCCTTAAATAAATGATTAATTAGCCTTCGGCAACTTTCCTCCCTGTTTCCCCCCAGTTTACGGGGGGACTATGGGGGGAGATTGAAATTCCTTAACATTGAATTAGGCATTCATCGCCCCCCCTGTTTCTCCCCGTAAACGGTGGGATTATGTGGGGAGATTGAAATTCCTGTACCTCAAAATAATTTACTTGCGTACATTGCATATTACGTATTATAATTAGTCATTTACAAGTTTACAAGAGTTAACATACCTCAGAAGAAACCAATCATCCTATTGGTGCCGTTTGTGATGCATGGTAAAATCTTTTTTTCCAGTAAGTTTAGTTATTCTGGACCCCTGCGTCAGGAATTCCCAAAGAAGTGAAACATTAACAGCGTGGTGTCTCAACCACTGTTTGTAACAAACAACAACGCCTAGCAGAACGCCTTTCAGAGAGATAATCAAATATGATTTACACAAAAGATTCACTAAAAGAACTTATCTCAAGCAAGCTGAATGATTACAAGCTGATTATTGTGTCTAACCGTGAACCGTACATACACAACTATGCAGGTGAGGAAATTAAATATATTATTCCTGCAAGCGGTATGGTTACAGCTCTGGACCCTATTATTCGGGCAGAGGGAGGTACGTGGGTTGCCTATGGCAGCGGTGACGCCGATAAGGAGGTCGTAGACAGCAAAGGCCATCTTGCCGTCCCCCCTGATAACCCGCAATACACCCTAAGAAGGGTTTGGCTCACCCACGAAGAAGAAGAAAGATTTTACTACGGTTTTTCTAATGAGGCACTGTGGCCTCTCTGCCATATTGTGTATGTGAAACCAAAATTTAATGAAGCAGACTGGCACGCGTATAAGTCCGTTAATCAAAAATTTGCTGACGTTGTATTAGAAGAAGTTGGAAATGACAAGGCATTTATTTTCATCCAGGACTATCACTTTACCCTGCTTCCCAGGATGCTGAAAGAAAGCAAACCCGACCTGCTTATAGCGCAGTTTTGGCATATCCCCTGGCCAAACAGGGAAGCATTCCGCATATGCCCCTGGGGCCAGGAAATCCTGGAAGGGCTTTTGGGCAATGACCTTCTGGGATTTCACGTCCAGTATCATTGCAACAACTTTCTCGATACCATTGACAGATATCTGGAGTCAAAGATAGATTATAGTAAATTTACCGCTACGAAAGGAGGCAAGGTCACCCACGTTCGCCCGTTCCCTATCAGTATTGACTTTGATGAGTTGAGTATGCAGGCACAGAGTCTGGACGTTGAAAATGAAATGATGCGGCTGAAGAAGGAACTGGGTTTAAAGAATCAAATCATAGGCGTGGGGCTGGATCGTGTCGATTACACCAAGGGCATACCAGAAAGATTCAAAGCGATTGATCGATTCCTTGAAAGATATCCTGAATACAAAGGAAAATTTACCTTCATCCAGGCAGGCACAATCAGCCGTATACAAATCGACGACTATCGCAATTGTAATGATATCATCTACGACCTTATGGTAGAGATTAATCACAAATATCACAGCGGAAGATGGACGCCTCTTCGGTTATTGAAGTCGCACTTTAATCGTGTAAGCGTACAAGCCCTGTATCGTTTATCAGATATTTGTATTGTGAGCTCATTACACGATGGTATGAACCTGGTTGCCAAGGAGTATATTGCCACCCGTTCCGACGAGTCTGGCGTGCTGCTCCTTAGCCGGTTTACCGGCGCTGCCGAAGAACTCACGGGCAGCATTCAAATCAATCCCTACGCGACCGATACGTTTGCCGAGGCAATAAAGACCGCCATTGAAATGCCAACTGATGAAAAAAAGAAAAGGATGCAGCGTATGAGGGAGCAGGTGCAGGAGCACAATGTTTACAACTGGGGACAAAGCATTGTGAATGAACTCATCAAGTTACATCAATGAAATACGCATTCGACCATCTTCAAACAATTAACGAGCTGCTCCGTGCGCATAATAAAATCATTCTTTTAACCGACTTTGACGGCACCCTGGCGTCTATTCAGGAACATCCTGACCTGGCTCTCCTTTCAGAGGAGATGCGCCAGGTTCTCTTGAAATTTTCACAGAACAAGACATTCTTTCTTGGCATCGTAACGGGACGTTCACTCCGGCAGATAAAAAGGCTGGTCAATATTCCAAAAATACTCTACGCTGCCAATCACGGAATTGAACTGGAAGGACCTGGCATACAGTTTAGCAGTCCTGAGGCCAAGAAGGCACGGTACAATCTCTGGCACGTTTATATGCAGCTTTTCAAATCCCTGAGGCACATTGAAGGGGTATATCTGGAGGATAAAGGATACACGGTTAGCCTACATTACCGGCTGGTCAAAAAGGCGCGTGACAGGGAATTCGTAACGAATACCCTTGACCGTGTTATCAAACCGTATCTTGAGAAACACATCCTCTCCCTGAGTACGGGAAAGATGGTTTATGAGATACGCCCGCCGGTAACGTGGAACAAGGCCACGACAATTCAGTGGTTGTTGACCAATTATTTTCCCTTAGAATTCAGCGGGGAGGCACTTCTTGTTTATCTTGGAGATGATCAGGCCGATATCGAAGTGTTTACTGCTTTCAGCGGACAAAGGCTGATGGTCTTTGTCGGAACACCAGCCGATACATCTGCGGCCGATTACTATGTCAACTCCCCCGAAGAAGTAAAGTCGTTTTTAGATCTTCTGTATAAACAAAAAGATGAGGGCAACCATGACCTCCTTACCGAAGGCAAGAGAGCCATTTAAATTCTATACGCAAATCCATATACCTGAACTTACCGGGCTCAAGGCAAGCAATCTGCAGGAATTACTTGATATCATAAAAACCGTCCCCGGTTCCGTTATTTACTATCATACCCACCGCTTTCTCCAGCAGCACCAATATCTCTCGCCAGAGCCCCCCAATGACTTTGCCTACTGGATTACGGGCATCATAGGCGAAGCGGAGCTTGGAGAGGCATTGTATAGTATCGATACCATTCAATATACAACCATCCGTGAGCTTCGGGACGAAATTATTCGCACGATAGAGAATACATAGAAAAAAAATCCCAGAGCACTGCAGAGATTTACGACACCCGGAGAAGAGTTCCACTTTTTAAAATCGGTCAGCTTCGTTTGCCAAACACCGTATACTGCGTCAGATATCAAGGAGTTTCAGGCCGCGCTGCAGAGAGTATCGCTTGAGTCTATCTATTTTCACATGTTCGAGGCCAGACTTCGGATTGGGAAAGGCATCAATGATTTCTCCAACTGGCTTGAAGGCAGTTTGTCAGAGAAGAAACTGGCAAATAAAATCGCCTCGCTTGATCCGTATACCCATACGATGGAAAATCTCCGGACCACGCTTCTAAAGTTGATTGAGAAAAAAATTGTCGAGTCGATGGAGAAACCTTCTGATGCGGAAAGAGAGATTGCTCTGCCTAAACCATAGTATTGCGGAACCGCACTTTACAAAAGGATATTTAACGGGAAGAGAGGATATACCCTTTGAATGAAACATGCAGTGCGATGACTGTCACACATCAAGAGGTGCACACAGAGACGGAAACATCTACCCCGCAACCGTCCGTCAGGTGAAAATTATCTGCGATGAGTGAAATGTCACGTCCGAAAATATTCGCGGTAATAAAGAGCTTCATAGAAAAAATAATGAAGGATAAAGAATAATGCCAAAGATTATCGAATATGAATCCATCGTAGGCCCAAACACCATAGAAGAACTACATTTGCTGGCAGGTAAACTTCAGGGAAAAGTGATTCAGAACATTAATTCCACGGCAGTGGGAGGCGGCGTGGCGGAAATCCTTAACCGCATGGTGCCTTTATTGCAGGAATTGGGGGTGGATGCCCGATGGGATTTTATTAAAGGCGGCGAGAGTTTCTTCAATGCCACGAAGAAGTTCCATAATGCGCTGCATGGAAAGCCGGAGGAAATTACCCCACAAATGTTTGATGTCTTTATGGAAACCAGCCAGAGGAATATTGATGAGGTAAAATTGCATGGAGACGTTATGCTTATCCACGATCCCCAGCCCATTGCGCTCATTAAGAAGAAGGAATCCATGCCTAACAGCAAGTGGATCTGGCGGTGCCATATTGACGTCTCAACACCCAATAAACAGGTATGGGATTTCTTGACGCCATTCATCCATCAATACGATAGTGCTGTTTTTTCTGCCCCGGGCTTTTCGCGCCCCCTGCCTATCCGTCAATTCCTGATATCTCCCTCGATTGATCCTTTAAGTGACAAGAACAAAGATTTGCCCCAGGAAATGATAGATGCGGTGTTAGAAAAATATCACATTCCCAACGACAAGCCCATTATTTCCCAAATATCACGATTTGACTATTTAAAAGACCCGGTTGGGGTTATTGAGGCATACCGTCTGGTAAAGAAGCGTAATAACTGTCAGCTCATTATCGCCGGCGGGACGGCAACAGACGATCCGGAATCGGCCAAGGTCTATGCTGAGACGAAGGAGGCGGCTGGGAACGATATAGACATTCATATCCTTCCCATTCCTTCTGGCAGCGATTTGGAAATTAATGCCCTCCAGAGGGCATCTACCGTTATTGTGCAAAAATCATTGCGTGAGGGATTTGGGCTTACGGTGACTGAGGCGTTATGGAAAGCAAAGCCCATTGTTGCATCCAGCACGGGAGGAATTCCGTTGCAGGTTAAACATAAATACAGCGGCCTGCTCTGCCATAGTATATCCGGGGCAGCCTTCGCCATCAAACAGTTATTAAACAGCCCGGAATATGCTAAAAAGCTTGGTGAAAATGGACGTGAGCACGTCAGACAGAACTTTCTCCTTACCCGACATTTAAAAGACTACCTGCTCTTGTTTCTGTGCATGTATCATCCGGAGGATATCATTTATTTGTAACGTCTCATGTGATTACAAAAGGAATGCAAAATTATGAAAGCAAGAGACATCATGAGCACATCTCCTGATCTTCTCCGTGTCTCAGACACCTTTGCACATCTCATCAGAATACTCAACCGGGTTAAATATTATGGTATCTGCGTCTTTCAGTAACATGCTCAAAAAATCCGTATTTTTTTTTGTTTTCAATTTGCACCATCATATGGAGTATAAGTCCCTTTCTGTGGATCCTCTTGACTTCGCTCAAACCAGCATCCCAGATTATGCGGTTGCCTCCCGTATTACCGGAGATGTACACCTTGAGTTCTTACAAAAATGTCCTTTTCGAGAGCCCTTTTCCCAAATATCTCCTGAACAGTTTTATGGTTTCATTATCGACCATATTGATTACGATACCATTATCGCTTCTTGCTGCCTATGGTTTTTCACGCTTCACTTTCCGGGGAAAGACTCTTGTTTTGTTTATGATAATTATCCTGTTTACCCTTCCTTCGATAAGCCTTGTCGCAGCCCTGTACAAACTTTTTTATGCACTTGGCTGGATTCATCTGCCCGTTTCACTTATCTGTACGTACAGCGCCCTCAACTTTCCCCTGGCATTTTTCCTCTTGATAAAATATATTGACAAAATCCCAATTGAAATGGACTGTGCTGCCCTCATAGACGGATGCACCCATTTCCAAACCTTTCGGTATATTATCACCCCTTTAGCCGCCCCCGGCATCATCTCCGCAGCAATTCTCATATTTATCTTTTGCTGGAATGAATTTCTTTTTGCGCTTACCTTTGCTCCTGATGAATCAACACGGATGGCGTCTGTGGGGATTGCTCTGTTTCAGGGTACCTATGAGATTCCCTGGGGCGATATTGCCGCTGCCTCTGTCGTGGTTACGGTTCCCCTCCTTATTATTTTATTTTTTTTTACAGAAATATATTGTACAAGGATTAACCTCTGGCGCGGTGAAAGAATGAAGATACGATTGCAAGACCTGACAAAGCAATACGGAAGTACCACCGCGCTCCATCATCTGAATCTGGATATACACGATGGGGAATTTCTTGTGATCCTGGGGTCCAGCGGGAGTGGGAAATCCACGACATTAAATATGCTTGCAGGTTTGGAAGAGCCGACCTCCGGATACATCTTCTTTCATGAACGTATGGTCAATCACGTCCCTCCCGGGAAGAGAGACGTTGCATTGGTATTCCAGAACTATGCCTTATATCCTCACATGCGGGCATATGACAATATTGTCTTTCCTCTGAAAATGCGAAAAGCAGGAGATAGTCACCAGAAGGTCACCAAAACGGCAGAAATGCTGGGAATAGATGCCTTATTGCAAAAGTATCCCAAAGAACTCTCCGGCGGCGAGAGACAGCGTGTGGCACTGGCAAGGGCGCTCGTCAGAAATCCGCAGATATTTCTCATGGATGAACCGCTGAGCAATCTCGATGCACGCCTTCGGATTTCAGCGCGCGGCGAATTAAAAAAGCTGCACAGAGAACGCAATATTACCACCGTCTATGTTACCCATGACCAGACAGAGGCGCTCACCCTGGGAAATCGTATCGCCGTCATGGATAAAGGCGGATTACAACAGATTGGTACGCCCAATGAGGTATACCAGAAGCCTCGTAACATGTTTGTCGCCGGTTTTATAGGGATGCCTCCGATGAACATGGCACAAATAAGTATTGGTAATCCACACTCATTCAATATTGGCGGCGTTGTGGTTGAATTTCCTGCTCTCTTGCCCGACACAAAAGACGTCATTCTCGGCATACGGCCTGAAAGACTCACCCTTGTGCCCCCGCATTCTCCTCACGTAATTACCGGGAAAATCGTACATAGAGAATACCTGGGAAGCGAATCAATAAGCCATGTTGAAATTACGAAAAACATCCTGTGGTATGTGAAAGGGGATGCGGCAGAAGGAACAAAAACGGGGGATATGGTGGGCTTGCAGTTTTCCCCGGAAGATACCCATTGGTTTGACCGTGTAACCAGAGCAAGGATAAAATTTTGATGCAACGTAACGGTTCAGCCCACCGCAGAGAGCGCTGAGACCGCAGAGAGTATAATAGAGGACAACCGGAATAAGTATGCAGATTCCATCAATTCCCTTTATTTCTCTGCCTTCGGAGCTTGTCCCCAAATGCAGCTATCGTAGGCTTCCTCTGTGGTGAACTGCTACCCTTTTTGTATTGACTAACATAAAGTGAGGTATTATATTCTAACCATCCGGGAATTCCCTAGCTAACGCTATATAAAAACGACGATTTTGAGCAAAGGAGAACGCGCGTCCAAAGCTAGGTTGTTGACAGGATTATACAGCCCGTGTAATCCGGAATGGGCAATTGATGAAAATGCAAAAATAAGTTCACGTAAAAGTAGCTACAATAGGTGATAAGAAGGTGCGACAACTTCTTAAGCCTATCGAACCAGTCTGTGTTTACCGTTTTATACGGACTGCATAATCATTGTTATGTAATTTTAACAAAGAAAACCTTACAGTATAACAATTAAATGCCTAAAGTTTTTGATTGGAAAGGACATAGATTTCATTTCTTTTCAAATGAGGGTTATCCATTGGAACCAATTCATATTCATGTCCAAAAAGGTCCAAACAGAGCTAAATTTTGGATTAAACAATTTGTCAGTCTTGAATATAATTATGGATTTTCAAGTAAGGAATTGAATGAATTCAGAAAAGTAATAGAAGATAAAAGTAAATTAATAGAGGAGAAATGGAATGAGCACTTTAACATTTGAAGCAAATGCAACGAAAATTTGGTTTGACAATGAAAATATGTGGGTTGCCTTAACTGATGGAAGACAACTTTCTATTCCTTTGGTTTATTTTCCACGTTTGTTAAACGCTACTCCTGAACAAAGAGATAATTATGAATTGAGTGGGGGCGGAACAGGAATTCATTGGGAAGAAATTGATGAAGATATTAGTGTTCCTGGTTTACTATTGGGGAACAAAGATTTAACATATTATAAAAAAATGATCTAACAACGTAAGGAGGTTGCGGTGCCCAAAGCATTGTTGTTGGGTTGTAGACCGGATATACAGTCTGTATAATCCGGAATGGGCAATTGATGAAAATGCAGAAATAGCTTGATGCGATAGTTGTTACAATACGTGGCAAGAAGACACGGCCACTTCTTATATATATCGAAACAACCTGTGTTTGTCGTTTTATGCAGATTGTATTATTATTGTTGTGTGTTCAAGGAGAAGTAGTGAAGGATGTTGGACTTTCTGAAAGAAGATAATCGCCTAGTCCTTTCTTACAGTGGTGAACAGAGTGGTTCAAACTGGATATATGCAGAGCTAGCCAAGGGTGGTCCGGTGACGTTGCGGAAAACATTCACCGTAAGCACCAATGAGCTTATATCCGAGGAAAATCCTGAAGACGAAGACGCTCCCGTGTTGTTTGAGATCGGATCAAAGGAGGGCGAGTATTACTGCATGTCAAAAGATGTACTAGGGATTAAATATGATCTCTTTATTCATGAAAGTGTAGAGCTTACATCCAAGACATTTATTGCAGAGCGAAATATATCGATCTTCTCTATATTAGGCAGGCTTGTGGGGGCAATAATTCGAATTGGCGGACCAGAGGAAACAGCTATTCCAGAGGATGCATTTACGAAATTGCTGCAGAAATTCCCAAATTCATATGAATTAACAAGTTACACATTTGCTCGTGTTGGTGCGGTCATTTCTTCATACATTGCCACGAAAAAGGATTATGAAGAAAAGTACCAGCAGTACATGAATCGCAGAGCAAGCATAAAAGATACGAACGCTTATCAACTGGTTGCCAGTGCCGAGATCGAAAAATACACACTGCTGCTATCTAAGTTGAAAAATATGCTGGCAGCAGAAGATTCGTATTCGGAAGCGCAGTGGCAAGAAGAGATTCTTCAAATCATTCTTCTCTTGTATCCGAAATATATCCATGTATTCAAAGGAGCACCTGTTCGTGATACGTATAGCAATAAAGACAGAAGTATTGATTTTCTGCTTGTAGACTCGACGGGAAATACGGACATCATCGAAATTAAGAAACCGTTTGATAAGTGTATCGTGACGGATCGCACGTATAGAGACAATTATATTCCTCTTCGCGAACTGTCAGGCACCGTCATGCAGATAGAGAAATACATTTACTATCTGAATAAATGGGGGAAAAAGGGAGAAGAGAAACTTACGTCTCATTATCGCGAGCAATTAGGAGATGGATTTACCATAAGGATCACAAATCCCGGGGCCATAATCATTATGGGACGACAGGATGGGCTGTCCGTAAATCAGCGTCAAGATTTTGAAGTCATTAAGCGCAAGTACAAGAATGTCATAGACATAATCACATATGACGATCTGTTGGGACGCTTAGATTCAACCTTAAAGCACTGGTCGAGACACAAATAACAATGCCTTCCAGCGGAAGCAGTAGCTATCGCGCCAGCAGCGCTGAAGGCGTCGTTAGGGGAATACTTTACAAAACACTTCCTACGCCCCTGCCTTTTACAAATATGGTTTCCTATGAGAGTCCACCGTGGAATGTAATTTCAAAAAAACAAGTATTGTATTTGTTTATATCCTGGTTGGGGTATGGATTGCCTATGCGTTCTTACGGACGAAAAAGGCGGACGAGCTAGTTTTCAGCATCGGAGCCGGTACAGAGGAAATCAGGGTTATTAAAACTCTCATAAATAAATTTGAAGCTGAAAATCCTGCCATAAAAGTTACCTTAAACGTCCTCTCCGCACCCACAGATCAGCAGCATCATTATTACCTTACCACCCTGGGAGCGAAAAACGAGGATTTTGACGTCATGAGGATTGACACCATCTGGATAGCTGAGTTTGCATCTGCCGGATGGCTGGAATCTCTTGAAAATTGTTTAAATAAAGAAGAGCGAATGTCCTTTCTTCCGGTGACGGAAGAAACAAATGTCTTTCAGGGCGCCTTATACGCCATACCCTGGAATGCCAACGTAGGCCTCTTATACTACAGAAAAGATCTGTTGGGAAAGTATCATATGCGTCCACCCGACACGTGGGAGGAACTCATTGATCTCTGCACACAAATCTCAGCGTCTGAATCAGTTTACGGGTATCTCTGGCAGGGAAAGCAATATGAAGGGTTGATCTGCAACTTTATTGAATTCATTGGCAGCAATAACGATGGAATCATTGACAGCGCAGGAAATATCATCATCGATTCTGTGCACAATGCCATCGTGCTTGATCTGATGCATGATTTGATATGGAAATACCGCGTTTCTCCGCAAAACACGTACAGTGAACTTGAGGAAGAGTCGTCCCGCCATCTCTTTCAACAGGGGAAAGGTCTGTTTTTAAGAAACTGGACCTATGTGTGGAAATTGTGCCAGGAAGATCCCTCAATGAATGGCAAGGTAGGCGTGTCCCGGCTTCCCCGGTTTTCTGATGGGAAACCTGCATCAGTGTATGGTGGCTGGCATCTCGCTATCAATGCGTATTCAGGGAAAAAGGAACAGGCATGGCAGTTGATTCATTTCTTAACTTCACATGAAGCACAAAAGGAATTGGCCATGCATGCATCATGGATGCCATCCAGAAAAGCATTGTATAAAGACCCGGAACTGATCGAAAAATTGCCGTTCCTGCCCGTTGTTGAATCGGCGTTACACAATGTTCAGATACGACCGAACGTTCCCTATTACCAGTGGATAAGCGATATTTTGCAAAAACACGTTAACAAGGTACTGTCAAATCAAACAAGCAGCAAAGAGGCGTTAATGACCATGAAGACAAAACTTGAGGGGATAAAACGTGATTTTGCGAAAAACTAAACTGCCCTATCTGTTTCTCCTACCCGGCATAATACTGGTACTGGTATTTAATTTTATCCCATTTCTAGACACCCTCATCCTATCGTTCAAGAATGCAAAACTCATCCTGCCGGAAGAAAGATTCGCAGGCATTGTTAATTATCAGGTAATTCTGACGCACTCCCGTTTTTGGTATTCACTTTTTATTACCCTTTCATTTACCTTTGTCTCGATATCCCTGGAAGCAATTCTAGGTTTATGTCTGGGACTCATGATGAACAGGCTATCGCCCGTTAATAACCTTTTGAGAATCCTTATCCTTGTTCCATGGACAATTCCAACGGTGGTCACTGCCAGGATGTGGCAGTGGATCTTTGATTATAATCTGGGCATCGCAAACTATCTCTTACAAGGTATAGGAATAGATCAGATTAACTGGCTTGGGAAGCCATGGTTGGCCTTTTTTCCCATGATCATTGCGGATGTCTGGAAGACGACTCCGTTTGTAGCCATTATTGTCTTAGCAGGCCTCTCTGCCATTCCTCATGAAATGTATAAGGCGTCACTTGTTGACGGCGCAAATGGCTGGCAACGGCTTCGTTACATCTTTCTGCCTTTGTTGCTGCCGGTATTGGGTGTCGCCATTCTCTTCAGGGCGATTGATGCGATGAGGATATTTGACCTCGTGTATGTCCTCACCGGCGGAGGACCGGGAGGCTCAACAGAAACCGTGTCGGTGTATGCCTATAAACTCTTTTTTTTATAAGGGAGACTTTGGACAAGGCGCTGCCACATCGGTAATCATCTTACTCCTGGTAGCCGGATTTGGCTACTTTTACACAAGAACGTCTTGTAAGTCAATGTATGGCTCTGGTAATTAATTGCACTCATCGGGATCGTTTCGATTATTATTCCCATAAATATATTCCATATTTCAACTCAATTTTCTCTATTGCTGTTTGACAATTAGTGGTATAATTTTGCTTATAAACAAAATAAGATTCATAACAATTTAGTCATAAAACAAGGAAACGACATGAAAGCCGCCGTCAATGCGGAATATGATGTTCTTAGGGAAATGAGGACGATTATATGAGACAATACAAAATTATTGTTGAGAAACATTCGGATGGTTATGTTGCTTACCCTTTAGGTTTAAAGGGTGTTGTAATTGGTCAAGGTGACACCTATGAAGAAGCCCTTTCTGATGTGAAATCTGCAATCCGTTTCCATATTGAATCTTTTGGAGAAGATGTTTTTGAAATCGATCCACCAATTCTTGAAGCTTTTGTTGCAGAGGCAGGAGTGTAAGAGGGATGCCTAAATTCCCGATTGATGCGCCAAAACAGAAGGTAGTTAAATCACTGGAGATTTTAGGATTCAAAATGATTCGTGAAAGAGAGCATATTTCTATGGAACGGATAAACACAGACGGAACTAAAACTCCACTAACCATACCAAATCATCCGAAAATAAAAGCTTCGACTCTTCGTACAATTTGCACACAATCGGGAATTTCAAGGAATGATTTCCTTAATGCTTATGAAAAGACCTGATGGCTAAGATAATCCGCAACAATAGATTGATTATCCAAAGGCTTGCCCTTCTTTTGTGACAGAAATGTTAGCAATAACTACGAAGCTAAACCCCCCCAGCTATGCTAGTTGTTCTGACTTGACAAAAACAACACAGTACCTAACAAAACACTCAAGCGGACGGCAATTGCCCGACGCTGAGTTTGATCGTCCGCGGCAATTCAGCTTGTATATCGTACTCCACTTCTTATATGGTATCTTCATAATAATACAATTTCCAAAGGAATTTTTTGATGAAACATGGGATAAATTATTTAGAAAATGGAAAATACGAGTTTAATCTCTGGGCTTTTTTTTTCTCACAAAGTAGCGCTGAAGATAATTTCGCCCGAAGAAATAATTATCCCTATGGAAAAGGATAAGGAAGGATATTGGAGAACGACCATTGAGGGTGTAACCCCCTCTACAATATATTATTTTCGTCTCAATGACGAAAAGGATAGACCTGACCCCGCGTCTCAGCACCAGCCACAAGGGGTGCATGGAGCATCACAAGTCGTCGACCATAGCGCCTTTGTCTGGTCAGATGGAAACTGGCAGGGTATTCCATTAAGCGAGATGATCATGTACGAACTTCATGTCGGCACGTTTACGCCTAACGGGACGTTCCATGCTATAGTTCCCAGACTCGATGAATTAAGGGATACCGGGATAAATGCCCTGGAATTAATGCCTGTTTCACAATTTTCCGGCGAAAGGAACTGGGGCTATGATGGTGTCTATCCGTATGCAGTTCAAAATTCCTATGGAGGACCGGAGGGACTTAAATATCTGGTAGACGAGTGCCACAGGAGAGGAATAGCTGTCATTCTTGACGTCGTATATAACCATCTTGGGCCAGAAGGGAATTATTTGAGGGACTTCGGGCCTTACTTTACGGATAAATATAAAACGCCATGGGGTGATGCAATAAATTATGACTCCGCATACAGCAGAGAGGTGAGGAATTTTTTTATAGATAATGCCATTTATTGGTTTCGTCATTATCATGTGGATGCCCTTCGCATTGACGCCGTTCATGCCATACTCGATAAGGGAGCCAAACACTTTCTCTCTGAGCTTACAGAACGGGTTGAAGCATTTTCTCAAAAAACGGGTAAGAAATACTACCTCATTGCTGAAAGTGATTTAAATGATTCCCGTGTTGTCATATCACGGGAATCGGGCGGGTATGGTATTGACGGAGTATGGTGCGATGACTTTCATCACTCGCTTCATACCCTTCTTACCGGTGAAAATCTTGGATATTATCTTGATTTTGGAAAGATCGGGCATCTGATGAAGTCGTTAAAAGAGGGTTTTGTTTACTCAGGAGAGTATTCGCAATTTAGAAAGAAAAAACACGGTAATTCTTCAAAGGACATACCTGCAAAACAAATGGTTGTCTTTTCACAAAATCATGATCAGATAGGCAACAGGCTGCTGGGTGAAAGGCTCAACGCACTGGTATCATTTGAAGCACTGAAACTTGCGGCAGGAGCCGTCATTCTCTCCCCGTACATTCCCCTGCTCTTCATGGGAGAAGAGTATGGGGAAGATGCCCCATTTCTTTACTTTACAAGCCATTCTGATCCTAATCTTATCGAGGCAGTACGACAGGGGAGAAAGAGGGAGTTCAGTGAGTTCAAATGGCAAGGCGAACCGCCAGACCCTCAAGGGACAGAAGCATTCCTGAAATCAAAGATAAACTGGAATAAAAGATCCGGAGATAACCATAAAATTTTATTAGCATTTTATAAACATCTCATAACCGTAAGAAAAACAACTTCAGCCCTTTCCAGCCTGGACAAAAAGAGCCTTGTCGTAAATGGTCTTGAAAGAGAAAAGATCGTATTTGTGAGAAGATGGAATAACTCAAGCCATATATTTATTATTTTCAATTTCAATCGCTCTGATGTTAAAATTATTCCATCCATCCCCGAAGGAAGATGGGGCAAGGCACTGGATTCTTCGGAAAATATATGGAACGGTTCCGGCTCTCTTCTTGCCAGTGCACTGATCCCTGGCAAGGAAATAACCGTCAGGGGGCATAGTTTCGTTATGTACCAGATGCAAAACACTAGCGCAGCATAGCTGCACCCAAAAAAAAATCGTCCGGCGCCGAACAACAATACAAGCGTCTATTTTTCACAAATTTGAAATTCAAATAACAAGTAACTCATTTTAATTGCGGTTGCCCCGCACGAATAACGTTGTTACATCACTAGTGTCCGGTTATAAGTTGAACAAGGACAATTGCTTATAAGGAAAGTATGGTTCGCTTTTGTAATCAGAATTTGTAAGTACTTGTAAAATAGGGACTTTCTCAAATAGGGTAATACTCAAAATTTGTAAAATTGTGTAGAGACTCATGTCTAAATTGAGATGCTTTTTGATGATTGCAACAAGCACGTAAACGGAGATTGCAATCCATATTTGAGTTTTTACCGAGTTTTCAGAGGTACCGTAAAATGCCTTAATTCTCAAGTGTTGTTTTATCCACTTGAAAAA
>AYTS01000165.1 GCA_002009475.1 Candidatus Brocadia carolinensis
AAAAAATCGATTACTTGTGAGAAACAGTTTTTCCTATATTCATGAGCCATTCCTTTCCGTTTGTTATGAAGAATAGAATGGCTATAGTATACTTTGAATTTCAAATCGATTACGACCTTTTTTGCTTGTATTTCTCTTGAATTATAATACTTACAACAAATATTTATTCAAACGTCCGGACAGTAGTGTTTTTGTTTATTCTTCCTGGCGCTTCTTCAAAATAGGAATATTTCATAAGTTTCGCTTTAAATAGCTTGTGAAATTTTCATATCCCCATTTCCAGTCCTCAACGATTTCCAGTTCATCTGCACTGTTTAAAATCTTTACAAAAGTACAAAAAACACACAATAAATGTTTTCTTCCCTAATATCTTTAAATGCTAAAAAAGGTAAATAATTTGTAAATCAGGTATAAATATTTAAGATATTTCAAGCCTATTTTTTTCATAGATAACAAGATATATATACCTATCTTATGCATAGTGACAGGGATTCGAGTTTCTTTAAAAGACAAAGAGAGTTAGCGAGGCATATTATTTGCGCTTGCTAGGTTACCAATTGCATGCTGCAAAATGGCTCTGCGCAATAATTACGTTCTAGCGAAACACTTTCAGTACCCATTCGTAACAAAAAATACTGTATAACAAAAATTCGTTTGGTATTAAGATCCAAAACCAGCCCAGATTTTTCAGGAGAATCAGGGCTGTAGATAACCTTAATTTACGGAGAGTTTGAAATTATGGATCCAGGTGCACTGATCGGAATGATTATTGGTGGGGCGTTAATCTTGGTATCTATTATATTTGAAGGTGGTGCCTCAGCAATACCGGGATATATTAATATGCCGGCAATGATGATTACTATTGGAGGAACGCTGGCGGCAACTCTCATAAGGTATCCTATCCCTACGGTAATTGGCGCTATCGCTGTGGTTAAAAAGGCTATCTTTGTGAAGATTGGGGTGGCAGAGGAAGTGATCAGGCAGTTGGTTGAGTATTGTAAAATTAGTCGTCGCGAAGGCCTTTTAGGGCTGGAGAAAGAAATTGAAAAGATTAATGATGAGTTTCTGATTAAAGCAATAAGATTATTAGTTGATGGCTCTGATTCTGATACTCTGCGGAGTATCCTCGGGACAGAAATTGATAATGTTCGACAAAGACATAGCGCTGGTAAGGGTATTGTGGAATTTGCTGGTACCATCTTTCCCGCCTTTGGTATGATTGGAACGGTGTTGGGACTTATTGCAATGATGAGAAAACTTGATGACCCATCACATATCGGGGAAGCTATGGCTGTGGCTTTCATCGCAACATTTTATGGCGTTACCTTTTCAAATCTCGTCTTATTGCCGCTTGGCGGGAGGTTGGACACTCTAAGCAAAAAGGAGCTTTTCTTGAAAGAGATAGTTATGGAAGGGGTAATCTCCATTCAGAAGGGCGATTCTCCTATGATAACAGAGGATAAACTGAAATCCTTTCTACAGCCCAAAGCTGCGAGTAAATTATCCTCAGGTTCCAAAGAAAAGGAAAAATCTGCATGAGTGATGAGGGTGGTTCTTCAGGAGGGCACGGTGGTCCGGTATGGTTGCTTACCTACTGTGATTTAATTACGTTGCTCGTAGCCTTTTTTTGTCATGATGATTAGCTTTTCTACGATTAATGTGGAAAAATATAAAGAAGACATTCCTAAGTTTGAGGAATCTTTTGATTCACAGAATTGGGTTGATCGTTTTACCGGCTTTTTTGATGAAGGTGCGATGACAAAGGATGCCAGATCTTTTGCCGGAAAGGGGGGAGACTCTTTGCTGGAAGGTGGTGGTGCGGTGTTAGGAACCCTCTCTGAAAAGGATTTGGAGCTACAGGAAAGTTCTGAAACAGAAGATCAACCCGTAGAAAATTTGGTTGATTTTGAGGAGACGTATAACTACATATCGGGTTTTGTAAAAGAAAGTGGGTTGGCAAAATATATTGATATAGAAGACGTAAAGATAGGGTGTAAGATAAAAATACCGGTGGACTTATGCTTTGAAAAGGGTGAGTCTACATTAAAGACTGAGTCGTACAAGATCCTGAAAGAACTGGCTTTTGCGCTAAGAGCGATGAGAGGTAAAATTGTAGTTCACAGTAATGCGGGAAGGGCTACAGGGCAAGACAGGAGATTCCCGGCAGAGGCTGATGTGTCATTAGATAGGGCAGCCAGCATTTGCGATTTTTTAGTAACTAAGGCAAATATAGACCCGAAAAAGATTGCGATATCCGGATATTATAGTGTAAAGTCGGAAGAAGAAAATATGATTGCAATTATGATATTTAAAAAATAAATTTAACCATTCCTTGCAGATTTTTTAAAAAGATGTCTTCGACGTCACATCACGTGCATAAAAAAAAAGAAAAAATTACATGATTCTGGTACTCCCGATCTATTTTGGACATCGTATGGTTCGGTGATAACGATATTATTAGCATTTTTTATCATATTTCAAGTTAACTTTACGGAAGAAAAGAAAAAAGAATTTATTGAGGAGTTTAAAAAATCAGTAACGAGAAGTAATATAACCTTTGGTATGGGTGGAATATTGCCTAGTTGGAGTGCAGGCTCGGTAGAAGACATCCATATGATGAAGTATATCTATCCTGACAGAACAAACGAGCCTTCTGAGAGTGGTGACAAAGGAATCGACCTCTTTGACAAGGAAGAGAAACAAATACCGGCAGCAGTAATTGTGCATTTTGATGAAAACGACGCTATTTTATCTCTTGACGGAAAGCACGCATTGAACAAATTAATTGATTTGATTGGGGAAAGGCCATGTTCACTCATTATCGAGGGCCATGCGAGAAAAAATTTTATACCTTCAAAAAGATATAGTACCTGCTGGAAACTTTCGCTGGGTCGTGCAGAAGTCGTTGCCGATTATCTTCGCTACAAAGGGAATATTTCTCCCAAGAGATTGATTACCATTGGATACGGAAACAACAAACCTCTAACAAAAGACATAAGAAGTGACTGCCATAACGATCGGGTGTCCATAATCATAAACATATTGAAATAGTAGGTGCCTTATTATTCTTCCTGTTTTTTCTTTTGGCTTGACAACCCTAAGCGGGTGTGATATTAATTCCACTACATGAAAACAATAAGAAATTTGTTAGGAAAGATATTTAGGATAGGTATTTTTCCCCTTATAGGTGTTGTGTGCACTATCAACCCAGGCACCAATGCCGGTGATTACGATGAGACGGTATTTACTGCAAATAATCAGGGGATGCCTCTTTCGTCCCTAAACGAAGGGGACGACATTGTTATTTACAAGAAAGATATTGTTGTTCGTGCGCATGAGCTTGAGACAGAATCCAAAAAAGAAAGCGATTATTTTAAGCCTGTTGAAAAATCTCTATCACAAAAACAAGAAATATCATTACTGAATACCGTCAGCCAGTATCTAACGGAGGGGAAAAAGTACGAAGCAAGGAATCTACTGTCGGATTTATTTATCAGTGGCAAAATACCGGAAAAACAAAAAGAGATACAGGATCAGCTTGATAAGTTAAACGAAGAAATCGTCTTCTCTCCGTTACCTTCTCCTGATGCCGTTATGTATACCGTTCAATCCGGCGACGTCCTTGCACGTATTGCAAAAAGATTTGATACAAACTATGAATTAATCATGAAAATTAATGGTGTCGTACCCAACCGGTTAAATATCGGTGACCAGTTAAAAATTTTAACGGGAAAGACAAAGATACTCGTTAGCAAGCGGGACTTTACCCTATTATTGTTGTTAAATGGTAAGTATGTAAAACAATATCGCGTAGCAACAGGGAAAAACAACAAAACGCCGGTTGGTACATTTGAAGTAAAAAATAAAATGAAGGAACCTGCGTGGTATTCGCCGGACGGAGGGGTATTTCCTTATGGACACAAGGAAAATATCCTGGGCACGCGTTGGATCGGCTTTAAAGATAAACCAAATCAGCATGGATACGGGATTCACGGTACGACGCAACCAGAAACAATAGGTACGGCTGCTTCAAACGGTTGTATTAGAATGTTGAATAGTGACGTAGAGGAACTCTATGATTTTGTAACATCTGATACCGAAATTGTTATCCAGGAATAAAGAAACAATAGAACACGTTCAAAGGAAAATGGAGAGATAGTCTATAAATATGGAATGGGAGATAAAGAAGGGATCAAACGGCTGCCTCCTTTGTAATAAGGAGTTATCCGAGGGTGAGGAATATTATTCCGCTCTTTTTGATGAGAATAAGACGTTTATTCGAAAAGATTTTTGTGCTTTATGTTGGGATAAAGGCAAAGAGGGGAGGGAATTTTCATTTTGGAAGACGAGAGTACCAAAAAAGGACAAACCCGTTCAGACTATGATAAACATCGAAGTTCTTTTAGATGTTTTTATTAAGCTCGAGGGAAACCACGAAACCCACCAAAGAAATCTCCGATATGTGCTTGCGCTTTATCTCATAAGAAAAAAGGTGTTTAAGTTAAAATCTTTGAAAAGACAAGACGGAGAAGAATTTATTATCCTCTCTTACCCCAAAGAAGAGAGAGAATTCGATGTTCTAAATCCACATTTAAAGGAAGAAGAAATCGAATTACTCACCGCAGAGATGGGTCAACTCTTAAATTATTCATACTTGGATCATGAAGTCCTGAGTATTGCAAATTAAAGAAATCATATCTTCCGGCAGTCTATTTTGCCGGTGTGAAAAATAGCAATAAATACTCTCTGCGCCACTTTTACTCCTGGGCAGTACCAATCTTCCATGCATCTTATGATATTTTGCTATGGTATAATGCAGTAATTCACTGTTGAGAAGCAGTGGCAGGAACTGAGCGTTCTGTCTTATTAAAACTGCACGTTTGACAATCAACCGCAATCCCTCTTTTCTTCTTTTCTTTTAAGGTCAGACGAAGTTTTGATATCTGGCCGGGATCAACATTGTTTTCTCTTTGTAATGTTAATAATTTGACGCGTATTTTTCTTGTCCGTCTAATGCTGGGACACCTTGTTTTAATCATTTTCACCGGACAGATGCTTACGATTTTCTTTTTATTTATCTTCTGTTTTATATTTGCCATTACAGAAACTCCTTTCCTAAATTGCTAGATTTATCATTTATTTCGTGCATTTCATGAGTTATATCAGGGAAGAGTATTTTCAAGGTCTCTTTTGCTGCGAGTTGCTCTGCTTCTTTCTTGCTTTTCCCCCAACCTCTGCCATATTCATTGCCTTTGATTACCACGCTTACTTCAAATAATTTCCCATGATCTGGTCCAACTTGTTGCAGTACGCGATAGACCGGAGTTACACCATTTTCCTTCTGGCTATGCTGTTGAAGAATTGATTTGTAATTCTTCTCATGCTGATTCTTGCAAACAATATCAATCTCTTTCTTTAAATACTTAACAGTGAAAGTATAGGCCGCCTCAAGACCACCGTCGAGGTAGATTGCTGCAATGACGGCTTCAAATACATTTGCAAGTAAAGATTTTGGAAGAAAATTCCGATCGTTTAAACCTCTTCCTACCGTAAGAAAATCCTTCAAATGTGCTTCCAGACTAACTTTGGCAAGCGTTGTCTGACTTACTACCACGGATTTTATCTTTGTCAATTCACCTTCGCTATAGTGAGGTAGTATCTTATAAAGATAGTCAGAAATAATCATCCCCAATACAGCATCGCCCAAAAATTCTAATCGCTCATTGGAAAAATTATTTTCCAACTTACATGAAGTATGGGTAAGTGCCTTTTCAAGCACCGCGGTATTGTTGAAAAAATAACCTATTAAGAATTGACACTCACTCAGTTTTTCCGGATTTATGTGGCTATTCGTTTGGAGTATCATTTTTTTGAAACTTTTTTTCCTTAAACAACATCGACTCTTCTATAGCAGTGTATTGGGTTGCAGCATCAATAAGCTCAACGGCGGTGCTGCGTCTAAATGAAACAACCTCTACCCTGCATCCGTGCGCTTTTAACATTTCTACAAGAGGCGCAAAGTCACCGTCTCCGCTTACTAATACGACGGTATCTAATTTTGGCGCAATTGCAATTGAGTCAATAGCAATACCCATGTCCCAATCACCTTTTGCCGTTCCATCTGGTCTTAACCGAAGTTCCTTCGATTTGATTTCATATCCTAGCCGGCTTAAGGCATCGGTAAAGCTCGATTGATCCACATCAGGTTTTTGCACAACATACGCAATTGCGCGAATGAGATTTCTGTCACCTACAATTTCTAATAAAAGCTTGCTATAGTCGATCTTCGATTGATGCAACGCTTTTGCTGAATAAAACATATTTTGGACGTCAACAAATATTCCTATCCTTTGTTGAGATCCTTTGATTCGTCCACCTACCATGTATATCTTCCTTTCTAATAAAGGCTTAATACGCTGAAGAATACATAATAATATAAGTACCTAACTAATTAAATGCTGCTGAACAGAGAAAACTATGATAAAAAATAGGTAGGTTAAGTAAAATAATATAGGTTCAAAGAGCAGAAGATAGCTATGACAAATTTCGTCATAACATACCTTTTTACAAAATATTATGGCAACCGATATACAAATTTGATGATTTATTTTAACAACCTTTTGTTGACAGTCAATAAAAAACTGAAATAACTTAATTTTATTGACTCTTACCATAAATTCTGATAAATTTATTGATCGGCTACTAAATATAAATGCTTTGTTTACAACAACTAAAAATAAAATAAAGAAATAACGGGAATTTACTGAAATTTGCTATGGATATAGCCCTATTAAGGCAGGAAATTGATAAATTGGATTCAAAAATCGTAGATCTGCTAAATGAAAGGGCTAAAATAGTTTTAAAGATAGGTGAGATAAAAAAACAAAGTCGTGCTCAGGTATACGTTCCAAACCGGGAACGAGAAGTTTACTCGAGAATTACATCGCAAAATAAAGGCCCTTTAACGAATGATTGTTTAATGGCAATATACCGTGAGTTAATGGCGGGTTCCCTGGTATTAGAAAAGGCAATCAAAGTATCGTATCTAGGACCTGAGGGTACTTTCAGTTATTTTGCCGCAAAACGAAAATTTGGTTCATCGGTTGAATATGTTCCGGTAAGGGGTATTGATGATGTTTTTCGGGATGTAGCGGCAGGAAGATGTGATTATGGAATTGTGCCGGTTGAAAATTCCACAGAGGGTGGCATCCGGGAAACTCTAAACATGTTTGTAGAGTTTGATGTCAAAGTATGTGCTGAGATTATTTTTCCCATTCATCACAATTTAATCACAAACTGTAAAAAAGAAGAGATTAAAAAAGTTTATTCTAAATTGCAGATTTTATCTCAATGCAGAAATTGGTTGGCAAGCAATCTTCCTCATGCAGAGTTGATAGAAGTCAGTAGCAGTGCTGAGGCTGCCCGTGTTTTTGAAAAAACATTAGTGTCGGCAAAAGAAGGGCACCATTGCGCAATAATAGCCAACGCTGAAATAGCACAACAATATGGATTCAATATCCTATTTAAAAATATTGAAGACAATTCAAATAATGTGACACGGTTTTTTGTCTTAAGCAAAGAATACGGTGCACCGGGCGAAAAGGACAGGACGGCGGTGATGTGCTATACCAAAAATCGTCCAGGGGCGTTGCTGGAAATACTAGAACCTTTCAAGAACTATAACATTAATCTTACCAATATTGAGTCATTGCCTACCAGGAAAAGGGCGTGGGAATATTGCTTTTATCTTGATTTTGAAGGACATGTAGCTAATGCATCTGTCCAAAAGGCACTTGACGAAGTTTTCAAAAAGTGTTCAGATATGAAAATACTAGGATCGTTTCCAAAATGCGATTGAAGGGATACCATGCTGAGACAATAATGAAAAAGCCTTTTATCGTGGGAAATTGGAAGATGAATCTCACCCTTAAACAAGGAGTAGAATTTGCCAGATTATTGAAAAATGGCCTGAAGGGAAAACGAGAGGTACTTTGTGGAATTTGTCCTTCCTTTGTCTTTCTAAGCGAGATTTGTAAAATACTGGAAGGTTGCAATATCTGTGTCGCTGCACAAAATGTTCATAGTGAAACAAATGGTGCGTATACCGGTGAAGTTTCTGCTCTGATGATAAAAGAAGTCGGTTGTACTCATGTGTTGATAGGTCATTCTGAACGGAGACATATCTTTCATGAAACCGATTCCTTTATCAATGCTAAAATAAAGACGGCATTGTCTGTCACTTTAAAACCAATTTTTTGTATCGGAGAAACATTAGAGGAAAGGGAGGCTGGAAGGACAAAAGATGTGATTCAAAGTCAACTAAAAGGAGGTCTGCGTGATATTCATGCTGATCAATTAGAAGAACTGGTGATTGCTTATGAGCCGGTATGGGCAATTGGGACGGGAAAAACTGCCTTGCCCGGGCAGGCCAATGAAGTTCATTCGTTTATCAGAAACATCGTTGCAGATGAGTACGGCAAAGATTTCGCTGCCAACTTATATATTCAATACGGCGGTAGTGTTAAACCAGAGAACGCAAAGGAGCTCATGGCCCAGCCGGAGATTGATGGACTTCTAGTCGGTGGTGCAAGCATTACATTTGAATCGTTTTTAAAAATTATTGAGGCGGTGTCAAAAGATTAAATTTTTTTGATAACAGTTTTTTCATATTGGAGAGTTAGATGGTGAAGGCTGAAAAGGCATTTAAATGGGGAATTGCAATTATTGTTATCTTTGGAATATTAAATGCATTCTATTTTTTTAATTTAATTATTGCATTCAAAATTGTGTTGCCGATATTATGCGTGTTCATGATTGGGGCTATCTTATTACAATCAGGAAAAGGGGGAGGATTGGCGGCAATTGGCGGGTTGGGAGACCAGTCTGCCTTTGGTACAAGAACAAGCACCTTTTTGACGAAGGTTACCTACCTTATAGGCGCTGCATTTATTGTTGCTACCGTATTTTTGTTTAAACTGTCCATCTCTACAACAATGATGCATACGATGGTTCCGCAGGTAGTTTCTGAAGTGCCGCACACGCATGATCATCCTGTGCCTGAAGCGCAGCATGTACATGGCGATAATTGTTCTCATCCAGAGGGGCAAGAAAGTAGTTCTGCCAATATTGGAATGCAGGAAGTTAAGGAAAAACCATCAAACAGCGCGGCACAGAAAAATTCTCCCCAAACAGACGTGAAGGGTGCGGCATCGCAGGAGAAACCAACGGGTGTGAATCCTGTTCCGGAAGAAGAAAAAGCGTCAAAGAATACAAAGTAGCCCTTGAGCGAAATGAGTAAACAAGCGGATGAAAATTGGGATAAATAATTAAACAACGCATAGATTTGGTGACTTTGATGCTCAAGAGCATGACGGGATTTGGTATTGCAGAATATAAGGATGCTGAACGGACGCTTCGTGTAGAATTACGTTCGGTGAATAATCGGTTTTTGAAGATAGATTCACGGTTGCCGGAGATTTTGGAGGCGTTTGAAAGCAAGATTGAGCAATCAATCCGGGAAAAAATCAATCGGGGCACCCTTCTTTTAAACGTAAATTATCAGTCGCTCATTCAGGAATCTGAATATGTCTTGAATTACGACAGGTTAAAAGAGTATTTTCGCCTGTTGAGCGATGTTAAAAAAGAGATTGGCTCAAGGGAGAAAATATCAGTAAATACCCTGACCATGCTTCCGGGAGTGCTCCAGAAGAGTAAAAACAAACATGAGGATGCTGATGCCCTGTTATCCATCTGTGTTTCTCTGGTAGACGAAGCCCTCATGAAGATGCTGCAGATGAGGGAAGTTGAAGGCAAACATCTGAAAGAAGATATTGAACAGAGAAAAACCGGCATTCTTGCAATGCTTGATAAGATTGAGATGCGGGCACCGGTGGTAGTCCAGGAATATAGCAAGCGGTTACAAGGCAGGGTTACCTCGCTCTTGGCGGGAACGTCCGCAGAATTAAATGATAGCAATCTCTGTCGTGAAATTGCTCTCTTTGCAGAACGATCTGACATCAGCGAAGAGATCAGTCGTCTGAAGAGCCATTTACATCAACTGCAAGAAACGATTCACCTGAATGAACCCGTAGGGAGAAAGCTCGATTTTATTGTTCAAGAGATGTTCCGTGAAACGAATACCATGTGCTCAAAGGCAAATGATAGTGTCATGTTGAAGGATTTAGTGGATGTAAAAACGGAGATCGAAAAAATTCGAGAGCAGATATTTAACATTGAATAGACAGCATGAATTACTTCGTTTTTTAGAGTGCCGGGAGCTATGGGGAAACTGGTAATTATTTCAGGGCCGTCTGGATCTGGCAAGACAACGGTTTGTAAACTGCTCGAAAAAGATCCTCATGTGAAGAAATCCATATCGGTTACCACGCGCTTACCCAGGCCTAATGAGAAAAACGGAGAAGCATACCATTTTGTATCCACTCATGAATTTGAAGAGATGATCAGGAAAGGCGAACTGGCAGAACATGCGGAATATTGCGGCTATTTTTATGGAACTCCGGTGAAGGCTTTAAAAGAGGCGCTTACGAAAGAAGGCTTCTATTTACTCGAAATCGAGGTGCAGGGGGCATTGCAAATTATGGAAAAATTCCCGGAAACCATATCGATATTTTTACTGCCTCCGGACAAAAAAACGCTGGGCCAGCGTTTAGTACAAAGAAATACCAATAGAGAACAGGATTTGGAACTTCGTTTAAAAAGTGCTGATAAAGAATTGGAATACAAAGACCGGTATAACCACCGTGTCGTGAATGACGATCTGGCGGTAACGGTAAATACGATCCGTAAAATACTAAAACTGGCGTAATCATGTCCTACCATATTGTTTTGGGAGTTACGGGAAGCATCGCTGCATACAAGGCTGTTGAGATTGTATCGTATCTTAAGAGACAGGGAAATCATGTTGTCGTGATCATGACATCGTCAGCCCAACGCTTTGTTAATCCCGTGACCTTCCGTTCCATTTCTCAAAATCAGGTTGTAACGGATCTTTTTATTGATAACGAGAATTACAATCCCAAGCATATATCTCTGGCAGAACACGCCGATTTGATGGTGATTGCTCCCGCTACGGCTAATTTTATCGGCAAGGTTGCCTCGGGTATCGCCGATGATGCGCTGACTTGCACGGTTATGGCGGCACAATCACCGGTTATCATTGCGCCGGCAATGAATGATAGTATGTATGTAAATCCCATCGTTCAGGAGAATATAAAGAAGCTGGCAAATCGTGGATACAGAATTATTGAACCTGAACAGGGCAGGTTGTGTACGGGGCGAATGGGGATAGGGAGATTAGCGGCTGTTGAGAAGATTGTGGGAGTTATTGAAGAAGAGCTCAACAAGAAAAGGAAGAGATGAATACGTTAAAGATAAAGGTGATGAGAAAGCCGGGATGCGAGGATTTACCTCTACCCTGCTATATGAGTGAAGCGGCAAGCGGCATGGATTTATACGCGGCAGTGGAAAAATCTGTTTTAATGGAACGCAGCGAGATTAAACTGATTCCTACCGGTATCCATATTGAGTTACCTCGGGGATATGAGGCGCAGGTGAGGCCGAGAAGCGGCCTGGCGCTGAAACATGGCTTGACGCTCGTAAACACTCCCGGTACCATTGACAGCGACTACCGTGGAGAGATTGGGATTATTCTCTGCAATCTTGGGAAAGATACTTTTACGGTTGAACGGGGGATGCGGATTGCACAACTCGTGATTCAACCGGTAACCAGAGCGGAATTAATTGAAGTTGAACGTTTGGAAGAATCTTCCCGCGGGATAGGTGGTTTTGGTCATACAGGACATTAAATTGGAATTGAATTCTTTTTCGGTCTCAGAAGGAATCATATGGGGATTAAACGTTTTGTACGTGGTGTTACCGCAGTTATCCTTATAGCCTTCACGTTGTTTCTCCTGTTGAGTTTCATCAGTCTTTCCTCCAACGATCCTCCTTTTGCAGATTATCCGGTGAATAATCCGGTACATAATTTTTGTGGGCTTGCAGGCGCACAGGTTGCCGGCTATGCCTTAGCAGGCATGGGAAGAACTTCCTATCTGATTGTTATCCTGTTGGGTTGGTTGGGAACACAATATCTCTACAAGGAGAGGATCGAATATCTGTGGGTAAGAGTAATAGGGGCTGTTCTCCTGTTATTTTCAATCGCGTCCCTGTTGACCCTTGGGTGTTATTTGTTAAAAAAGGATTTTCTATCTGTCAATGTCGGGGGGATTTTTGGAATTGTAACGGTTTCGAGGTTATATGAGTATTTTAGTTTAACAGGCACCCTCATTGTTTTGGGTTTAGGGCTTGCTATCTCAGTTATGCTTTTGCTCAATGCTACACCGATGTCGCCATTTATAAAAGTGTCAAAAATGGAAACAGAAGAAAATGCAGCTACTTCTGCGCGTGATTCCAAAGTAAGAAATTTTGATCCTCTTCGCCGTTTGAAAGAAAAGGTGTTTTCTTCTGCAAGCATTGCGGCGAACAATACCCCGGAAGTCGATACTGACGCCTCTTCTGCGGATGACACTGCAGAAATAAAAAGTGAACTCTACGAGTTAAAAGACAGGATTGAAAAAAACCAAAAAACGTATAATGGAAAACCCTGTTTAGGCGGTGAGGAACCGGAAGGGGGAGGTAGTTGTGAAGATGAAGAGAGGTACGATACCATCCCTACTACTGGAAAGCAGGAATCTGCTTATAAACTTCCACCGCCGGATCTCCTGGAAAAGCCAGACTTCAAGGGACATGAAGACGACTGGGATCAGATAACCCAGCGCGCCCAGGTGTTAAAAAATACCCTCGGACAGTTTAATGTAAAATCAGAGGTCGTGGAAATTGAAAGAGGCCCTGTTATTACCATGTACGAATTGGAATTAGCGCCGGGGACAAAGGTTGGTAAAGTTGTGGGACTTTCAGATGATCTTGCCATTGCCTTAAAGGCTCCCAGCGTAAGGGTGGTTGCACCACTCATGGGAAAATCTTCCATTGGAATTGAAGTTCCCAATATCCAGAGGAAAACGGTGGTGTTGCGGGAGTTGCTGGATGCCTCGGAGGAAGTGCGGAAAAAGATGTCTATTCCGCTTTTGATCGGGAAAGATGTTGCGGGAAGCCCCGTCATTTCGGATTTGGCGGCTATGCCCCACCTGCTGATTGCGGGAACAACGGGTTCCGGAAAATCAGTTTGTTTGAATTCGGTGATCTTAAGCATCCTCTTCATGCGCCATCCGCATGAGGTTCAGCTCCTGCTGGTAGACCCAAAAATGGTTGAATTTTCATTGTTCCGGGAAATTCCGCATTTAATAAGCCCTGTAGTGACCGACATGAAAAAGGCATCAGCCGTCCTGGAATGGGCGGTAAATAAGATGGAGGAGCGGTATGCGCTGCTCGCCAGTGTGGGGGTGAAACACATCAACGGTTATAACAGGCTGGGAATGCCGGAGATTAAAAGACGATTGAACCCGGACGGAGATGCGAATCTTGAAGACGTGCCTTTTTATCTTCCCCATGTGGTTATTGTGGTCGATGAATTGGCGGATCTGATGATGGTGGCATCCAAAGAGGTGGAAGGATCGGTAATTCGCCTATCGCAAAAATCGCGAGCCGTAGGTATCCATCTCATCCTGGCAACACAACGGCCTTCGGTTGATGTGATTACCGGCCTCATTAAATCAAATTTACCCTCCCGGATATCGTTTTACGTTGCTTCAAAGGTTGACTCAAGGACGATCCTTGATCAAAACGGGGCAGAAAAACTCCTGGGAAGTGGTGATATGTTGTTCTTGCCTCCGGGGACTTCAAAACTGGTGCGAGTCCAGGGTGCGTATGTAAGCGATGAAGAGGTAAAGAATGTCGTTGAGTATCTCAGAAAATGTGCGACTCCACAATTTAGTCCGGAATTAAAGTGCTGGAAAGGCGCTTCAGATAAGGACAATGGCTCCAAGGACAATCTGTATACTGAGGCGGTAAGAATTATTCTCGAATCGCAAAGAGGATCTGTTTCGCTCTTGCAGAGGAGGCTGGAGATTGGATACTCACGAGCTGCAAAGCTCATTGATTTGATGGCAGAAGACGGGATTGTGGGGGAATATAAGGGGAGTCAGGCCAGAGAGGTATTTTTAACCCTGGAAGAATGGGATGCTCAAATGGCACGAATGAATCAGGAAGAGATGGATAACGTGTAATATGAAGTCAAAAAAGGTTGCCTTAATCAATTTGGGGTGTCCCAAAAACCTGGTGGACGCGGAAGAGATCCTTGGCAGGGTGGCGGAGACCGGGAGTACAATTTGTCAGTATCCCGAGGATGCCGAGGTGTTGATCATAAACACCTGCGGTTTTGTTGACGATTCGAAGAAAGAGTCAATAGATGCAATCTTCAAAATGGCAAAACTGAAAGAAGATGCCCGATGTAAGAAACTCATTGTCACGGGCTGTCTCGCCCAGCGGTATCCGGATGAATTGCAGAAAGAAATTCCCGAAATCGACCATGTGGTTGGTCTGAAAGATTTTGATACGCTGACTGATTTGTCCGGCTCTGCTGATAAAAAGGAAAAGGCGTCATCGTCGCAATGCAGTGACGATTGGCGCAATCGCATCCGGTTGACTCCAGGACATTACGCCTATCTCAGGATTTCTGATGGGTGTGATAACCGTTGTAGTTATTGTGCCATACCTGGCATACGCGGAAGGTTTCACAGCCGCACCATGGAGAATATCCTTGAAGAGGCGCATCAGATGGCCAGAGAGGGGGTAAAGGAGATCAATGTTATTTCACAGGACACCACCTCGTACGGTGTGGACTTATATGGCAAACAGCAGTTGCATATCTTACTGGAAAAACTTTCCAGGCTCAAAGGCATTGAATGGATACGGATTCTCTATACCCATCCACGGCATTTTTATCCGGAGCTTATTCATGTTATCAGTCAGTCTGATACAATCTGTAAATATATCGATCTCCCCATTCAGCATATTCATGACACGATCCTAAAGGAGATGGGACGAGGAGTGACGCGTACACGTGTCGAGAGACTGATCGATGATCTGCGGAGTCACATACCAAAACTATTTTTGAGAACCTCTCTGATTGTGGGATTTCCTGGCGAAACAGAGGAGCATTTTGCCGAGCTTTTGGAATTTGTGAAAAGCGCCAAATTTGAACGATTGGGTGCATTTCCTTATTCCAGAGAAGAAGGTACGCCTGCCGCATCCTTCAGGAAACAGATACCCAAAGAGGTAAAGGATCGGCGGTTAAAAGAGATCATGCTCGCACAACAAAAAATTGTCTTGAAAAAGCATAAAAATCTGGTGGGGAACACAATCTCCGTTATGGTAGATGAGAAGGGCAAAAAGAACGGAGAGTGGCTTGGACGAACTTACGGTGATGCGCCTGATGTTGATAGTAAGGTAATTATCCGGGAGAATCATTTGAAACTTGGTGACATTAAAAATATGATGATTACAGGCACTGCAGGATATGATCTGGTAGGAGCGGTAATTCACCGCAAAGGTGCACGGGGGGCGAAAGAGGGTTAAATGAGCTCATTTGATTTTGCAAGATGTACGGCATTTAATTTACCCAATCGGTTAACCTTGTTAAGGCTTTTGCTGTCCATTGTATTTTTTATATTCTTATCGTACCGCTATTACAATGTTGCCCTTGGCTCATTTTTATTTGCCTGGTTAACTGACTGGCTGGATGGTTATTTGGCGCGAAAAAAGGGACTTCTTACGGATTTCGGACGTATTGCAGACCCATTTGTCGATAAGATCATTGTCTGCGGAGGCTTCATCTTGCTCATCCAGCATGCCCATGACATCATACCCTCATGGATGGTAGTGGTGATTGTAGCGAGAGAATTTCTGGTTAACAGTCTCAGGAGTTACTCAGAATCAAAGGGAATTGAATTTGGGGCAACAATATGGGGCAAGGCAAAGATGTTTGTCCAGTCGCTCACCATTAGTCTCATTCTACTGTTCTTTGCGCGACTCGAACAGTTTATTGTCATCAAACAGGGGATCGTTGTTATGCTCTGGCTTACTGTTATTATTACCGTAGTTTCCGGGATTAAATATATGGTAAAAGCAGGCCCGGCCATTCTGGCAAAGTAGGAGTGTGAATCTTGTTTATACGGTTTCAAAGTGGCATGGACAAACTTAATTGCCTATGTTTAATGTAATTTGCTGACAAGTAATAGTGTAATGGTTTAGGAAAAAAATGATTGCTGATATCCTATTTTCCTTCAAAATCCTCCTTAAATATCTCTCCCAAATCCAGGGTAAAATCCTTTAAAACCATGGAGGTAATTATTCTGTTTCCGCCCTCATCCATATATCCCTCCGAAAAGAGCATGTATACGCCTTTCTCATCTAATGATAGTACCTCGATGTATTTCATGTAGGGGTTGACAATCCAGTACTCTTTTACCTTAAACCGTGCATACAAATCTCTCTTTTCATAGACATCCCGGTATTGAGTAGATGGGGAAACGATCTCCACGACGAGATCCGGCGGGCCAAAAACCCCCTTTTTCCTGATAACACCTTTATTTTTTCTGGAGACAAACAGGATGTCAGGTTGTACCACGTTTTAGCCCGCATTTCTCACCGAGGGATGTCAAAAGGTTGCGGGAGGCGTAATATTGTTGCTTCACAAGACTGATTTTTCTGTTTTTATGCATTAACCCGACCTTCGCAATTCGAGGGGTAGCCAACCCGCTAAGCCAGTAAATTCAAGGGGTCATGTAAAAAGGTCGGCACTACAGACCGACCTGTCCCGATGCATAAACCTTGGGCGGCGGTTGTTCAGGAAGCGTCAATCCCAATTGTGCCAAAAGGAGTGAAACATCCTTTTCCGGCTGGGTATAGCGGCTCATGACAATATGACGGCCATCCGTTGTCGGTAAATGA
>AYTS01000166.1 GCA_002009475.1 Candidatus Brocadia carolinensis
ATGAAGGTAAATGCACTAGGAACCGTATCGGGTAGTGAAGAAGTATTATTATATATATCCAGTATCGCTTGTGCACTCAATGTCCTGTTGTAGAGCTGTACATCATCGATTATCCCATTAAAATAACCATTATTGGTCCGCGAATACCCTATCCTCATATCAGGATATGATACCAGGGGTACTATCGTATTTCCTGCCGGATGGGTCTGTGTGCCAGATAACTGCCCATTTACGTACAACTTCTGCTCTCCTGTAGTTTTATTGTATGTGCCGGCGACGTGATACCAGGTAGCCACCGAATTCATTAAATTATATTCCACCGTTTTCCTTGTTTTGGTACCACCCCCATTTTGCGTTACCAGCACAAATTCAAGCGTATCCGGTGAGGACATGTAGAATCTTACGTCAAATCCCTCCTGAAGTTGTGTATTTGAATCCCAGAACCACCCGCCAAATATGGCATCAGCATTGGTTGTATCATTTACGTTTTTATAGAACCATGCAGAAAATGAAATCTCGTCATAATTCATGCGGGGAATTGAGACATTATTGCCAAATCCACTAAAACTCAACCCGCCTCCCATTTTACCCGGACTCCACGTAGCGCCATTGATTGTACCATGTTTATTATTGCCTGATGAATCAGTAGCAATTGCCCCACTTCCCTCATCAAAATCATAGTGCGCCATAAGTCCCTGTGTACCTGAGCTGGTAGTTACACTGAACGTATCGGTTACACCACCAATGGTAAGTACGGTGTCCGTTGTGGTATCCTCACTCGCCGATGACGTCTGACGCACCACGACAGTAGCCCCGTTGCTCACCGTATCCGTTGCAGAGGTAAACGCACCACCATTGACGGAATATTCGCCGCCCGTAATGGAAATCGGTGATGGTGTATTGATACCATTGACAGTAATAGTATTCGATGTAACGACCGTGTTGAGTGCCACGTTCGTCTGGTCGATGAAGGTAAATGCACTAGGAACCGTATCGGGTAGTGAAGAAGTATTATTATATATATCCAGTATCGCTTGTGCACTCAATGTCCTGTTGTAGAGCTGTACATCATCGATTATCCCATTAAAATAACCATTATTGGTCCGCGAATACCCTATCCTCATATCAGGATATGATACCAGGGGTACTATCGTATTTCCTGCCGGATGGGTCTGTGTGCCAGATAACTGCCCATTTACGTATAACTTCTGCTCTCCTGTAGTTTTATTGTATGTGCCGGCGACGTGATACCAGGTAGCCACCGAATTCATTAAATTATATTCCACCGTTTTCCTTGTTTTGGTACCACCCCCATTTTGCGTTACCAGCACAAATTCAAGCGTATCCGGTGAGGACATGTAGAATCTTACGTCAAATCCCTCCTGAAGTTGTGTATTTGAATCCCAGAACCACCCGCCAAATATGGCATCGGCATTGGTTGTATCATTTACGTTCTTATAGAAC
>AYTS01000167.1 GCA_002009475.1 Candidatus Brocadia carolinensis
AAAAACGCTTCAGGGGTAAATCCTATCAGGGGTTTCTGGAATTCATGAAACGGCTTAAATTTAGCCATATGATTGATTCTCCTTGGCTGGGTATCTTCTGGTAAGGAAAAGAATGATACGGTTGGTTTGCTCGGTAAAAGGATCGGCTCAATGAAAAGTTTTAACTGCTCCGTGTGGTTTTGCTCTGAAGATTTCATTTCGCCTTATTATATCACTCAATTTCACCATCGCAACCGATTTACCCTATTTTTTCTGGCTAAATGAAGAAAATCGGAATGCCACATTCTCGGACAGCCTGTCATGAGGAGACAGCGTTGAATAGACATTAATGCTGTCTGTACTACATATATTTTATCTACTCCTAATGAACTTCCAGTATCAGTCCATATGTTATGAATGGGCATAACTGGATAATCGTCTAAATATCTAACATAATTTAGCCGCTGTCCAGAGATCTCCAATCTATTTAACTTTTTAAGATTGCCTAAACCTTCTTTTGAAGTAGTCCAGTGTCGATTAGTAGGGGGAACAAATTTTTGTCCATCAAATTCATATTCAAACCATCCTGACTCTGTATAGCCTTGTGATGCTAAATCACTAAGTCTATAAATTTTAGCTCCTAAAGGGATTCTTGAAGGATTATTTTTTTTCTTCTTCCTTCAATTTTCTTCTCTTGCCGTCTGCCAATTCAATAAACTGATAGGACTTAAGTGCGTCTTGTCCCATTCCTTTTGTTGCGAATAATTGTCTATATTTAATTTTTTTCTTTTTTCTTACAATACCATAGTAAATAATCTGATACTTCGGGAATTAGTATAGAGCTTTGCCCACTTGTCTTTGAAAATGTTATCAAACTGACAAAATTCTCTTTTTCAAACACTTCATCCATTAAACATCTTACAAGATGCACATTCTCATCGCTTATCTGCACAAAACAACTTCCACTTTCGTGCAACAATTCTTTAGCAAGATGTAAACGGTCTCTGAGATGGGTAAGGTAACTATGGATGCCTAATTCCCAGGTATCCCGAAACGCCTGTATCATCTCTGGCTCTGCCGGGATGTCGGCGTCGTTGTTATCCTTAACATCGCGTTTGTTTGTAAAAGGCTGGAAATTGGAATTGTATCTAATGCCGTATGGTGGATCGAAATAAACCATCTGCACCTTGCCCGCCATGCCCTCTTTCTTTAACAGGCTGTTCATTACCAGGAGTGAATCACCGGCAATCAGGCGGTTTGTCCAGTCCTGCTCATGCCGGTAAAAATCAATGGCCTTGTTCAGTGGTGGATCGTTTTCAGGCTGTTCAAAGAAACTAAGCTGTCTTGGGGCTCGCGGCTTTTCTCTGAGAAACGACTTTATAATCCTTTGCGGGTCTATCCGTTCATGGATGTGCAGGCTGACGTTTTGCACCTCAAAGCCCATTCCCTCTGCTTTTCCTGCCCAGCTTAAAAAAGGATCGATGTGAGGATTGTGTTTGTAAACAGTTCTGCCGTTCAATGCATCAGTAGCGCTCGACACCAACCCCACCGGCGGATTGTTCTTTCGCATCTTTCCCTTGTGTGAGTATGTTTCAACCGAAACTTCTTTTGATTTCCTGGTTACCCTTCTTGCCATTATTTACGTATTACTCCTTTTTGACTTGTATTCGAAGTCTTCTGCTATTGGTTCGCCCTTTTGTAATCTTTCTATTAAATAATTTATGTCGTATTCGTTAAGCTTTGACATTGGTTTATCTTCCCACTTGCCTTGCAGCATTTTCAATCCAAGCACCTAAATTGTCATAACCATTATTATATGTCCAATCATAGGTCGCTATTGTAACTATGTTATCATTTCGTCTAAAGGTGTAACCATCAAAAGGACTTTTCCCTTTTAAGTCGGCTCGTCCATTTGAATCTTTCAAATTATGGATGTAAATTCCCAGTAAACCGTTTCCAATCTCCCAGCTTTTTTTGATTTCATATTGAACGTATTTCCTATCAGCGGTTTCAGAGCCAATTAACACAGCAGTTACCGATGTACCTTCTAATTGCCTATCAATCCATCTCTTGATTGCTTCATCACCTTTTCTCTTAACCTCTTCCCAGGAAGCTGCATCCCAAAATCCCGCTGATTCTCTGTCAGGTTTTGTTACCCAGCTATTACGAATTTGACCTGCTCTCCAAATATCTCTTTCGTAATGAAAACTAAAAAACACTCTTCGCGCCATATTTAGCTCCTTTTTCTCATAGAATGATTTTATGAACTATATAAAGCATCAATCCAAGCAATCCATAAAAAGGCCATACCGCGATAGAAGAAAACGAATGGAATGCAGCGCGTAGTATTTCAGTCTTCGTCCCGGGAGATACCATGAAGACGTCATCAATTGTAGCTATATTTGAATGCAACTTCTTAATAAACTCGTTGTATAGATTTCTGAATAGCCTTTCTAATCCCAAATAGTACGAATCAAGAAAGAGAAAAAGAATAATGGGAACTATCGAAATAAATAAATAGGCTGGTTTACTTTTGTCAGCAATTATAAGTATTATTGCTGAAACTAAGGTTATACACCATGTTTTACAGCCTGAACTATTTGCGGCCATACGATTAATAATGGATTGCAAGATGTTTAAGTAACTCTGAACCGATGGTGATTCATAGGTAATATTGGTCATACTACACCCCGACAATTACATTGCATTTGATTAGAAATATTCGTTTGTCTCCTGTTTGTAGGTTCATAAGGTTCTAAAGAAATTAATCCTAAATCATTATAAAGTGTCTCGTGATGCCACAGAGACCAATTCAAAATCTCATAATTTTATTTGTGCATTTGACAACGATCTAATCTTCTCATGTAACTCGTTTTTAAACTCAGTTGTTTTACTCCCGTCATCATTATACCAACATTTACGGTACATATAATTAACAGACTCACTTCCCCCCATATCTACCCGGCCATTTACTATATACATATTCTTAACAGTCTTGCTTCCACCAATATCAAGCAAATCTTGACATTCATTTTCCCTATACATGTATTTAATAGTTTTGGTTCCATTTATATATTGTCCATCAACCCATACATTTTCCATAAACACATGATTAACAGTCTCACTTCCGCCCATATTAAATCCATCAACCCATCCATTTGGAACAAATGTATGGTTGACAGGTTCATATGTACTAGCCTGAACAGTTGATGTCGCGTTACAAAAACCTGATGCTACTCGATTATAACCAAACTTGGTTTTATAACATCCAAAACTCTGCTCATAAGAAACTGTAGTATTACTAGATTGTCTCGGGGAAAAAATATCAGTAACTAAATTAGAAAAAACTAAAAAAAATAAAAAATAGATATGTATTTTTAAAATATTCATAAAAATTTTCTCCTTAAACAAGTTATAAATATTATAAGCACGAAATACATTCTTTAAAGATGCATAATTAAGAATACACCTCCCCTTCCTCAATAAAATTAACTCGAAGTTTCTTTAATTGTTTTTCTGCTTTTTGATTAATTAAAAAATATTACGAACAAGTAGTTTTTCCAAATTATAGAAAAACTTCTGAATAAGACATTAAATCTGCCAAGAAATGGAAGTCTCAAATGACTAAGAAATAGAAAATATTGTTTAAAATATTAAACGTTTAGTAATCTAAACAGTCGATATTTAAAACATATCCAAGTAAGAAGTCAATGCAAAAGTGAAAAAAAGAAATCCTTTAATTTCAACTAGGGCAAAATAAAGGAGGTATCCTTCGGGAGATTAAAACTGTGTATTGTAATAATGGATTATTCCCACTTTCTAAAGCTAAAAACCACCTTCCCAATAATGGGATTTTCTTCTATTTCTTTTAGATTGATATATTCAAAACCATGCTCCCTCGTGAAATGAATGCTGGCACTGATAAGCTGGAGTGTCTTGCCTTTCTCCTCATAGTGCAAATGCTTTACGTAATATAAATCATCCTGTCGAACTGCATAGATTCCGTTTTCCTGTATCCCTTTCAAATCACAATCAGCCCTGTCAATTACAACGATATCGCCTTCTTCCAAGAGGGGCTCCATAGAATAACCATTTACCTTTAAGGCCACATATCGAAAATCATGCCCTGCCGGAGATCGAAGGTATTTCTTGGGTATCCAGAGTTTTTCAACGATATGCTCAATGGGAATACTTCCCATACCGCCGGAAATATACCCATCCACAAGCGGCACTGAATAGCCTTCCTCTTCATTGATCCTTTGTTCTGGCAATAAGTGATAACGATCTTCACCGGTGAGAAGCCTTTCCACACTTACCCCAAGGATTTTGGCAACCTCGTAGGCATTGGAAACACTGATATCACTGCCGCGCATAATACTGTCAATGATGGATCTCTTCAGTCCTTTGCTAATCAAGACATGAGTTCCACCAAATTTTTTTTGATAATTTTATGTAATTATTTTTCAGAGACATACAACAAATATACTTCTTATGATGTATTTTATTATTGACAAATACAACATTGGGTGTATAATTCTAAAAGTTAAAATAAATAATCTCGATAAAGGCAAACCCAGGGTGACCTGGGGGCGCAAAGTGTAGGGTCTTTAGAGATAAAGACAGCCTTACTGCCGAAAGATGATGAAACCACAGAATAATACAAAGAGAAATTTACGGTATAAAAGAATAAGGCAGATCGTACCGGCAAGGTATTGCGGGTATCATCTGCCTTTTTTATTTGAAGTGATATGAGTGACATGAAAATTTTTGGGTCTTTTAACAACGTGATGAGCTAAACGAATCTGGTTGTTAAAAAGTAAGAGAGGGTGAGCCCTGCGCCAACAAGTCTCACCCTCAAGGCCTTTGGAACATGAGTCCTTTTGGAGGTTACCTCATGCCGATAGACATAGTATTTGATTCGGTAAAAGAAGTCAATCAAAAAAGCTATTACTCATTACCCCTCTTCCTGGTAAGGAACGAAGAGGCAGTAAAGGGAACATGGGGAAAAAAGGCCGTGAAGGTGTCTTTCCTGCATGGCTTTTTTTCACTTCCGATTTCTCAAGAAGCCCGACTGTATCATGAGCGTATTTGTCATGATGCTGTCGGGCTTTTTTGTTTCTTCAAAAGCGCCCCCGTAGATGTAATACGGGGGCGCTCGTTACAGGTTTTTAGTGGGAATAGATAAATGGGAACTGAAGTTAAGACAAATACCGGTGTGGAGTTATGCTTTGACTACCTGTCATGCAGTTTCCCGGTAGAGTTTTTAGAAAAACTCTACAAGCACATAGAAGATTCCCCTATTTTACTGGGACACGGATTCAGGGGGTACAAAAGCTCCGGGATGCTCTTTGGGAAAGGCCGTGTAGCGTGGTCAGATGATAGAAAAGAGGCTCACTTAGACATGCCCGCACAAGCACTGCACTATTACACAAAGGGCGACACGGAAAATGTATTCAATCTCATCAAGTGGATTTACTCCGTGGGCGGCAAATTATCAAGGATAGACATCGCCTTTGATGACAGGATAGGCCTTGTAACCATGGAACAGGTAGAAAATTCAGTAAAAAATGCCGACTGGGTATCCAGGGCAAGGCATTTCCGGGTATATGACGGTGGCATGAAAGAAGGTGATGAGATTGTAATGAAGGGCAAGACGGTAAAGATCGGTTCAGGGAGTAGTCAGATAAACTTGAGGATTTACGATAAGGCAAAAGAGCAAAACATGGAAGACCAGCACTGGACGAGATTCGAGTTGATGTTGAGAGACGAGGCCGCAAACGGCGCTATAAGTCTGTTACTCGATGCATATAACCAGGGTAACGATACGTTTGCACAGACAGCCGTAGGATTATTAAGGGGTTTCTGTGATTTCAGGGATGCTACAAGTGATACCAATGTAACGCGAAGGGTATTACTGAAGTGGTGGTCTGACTTCGTGGCTGCCGCTGAGAAGTTAAAGATCATACGGCAAAAGGCCATACGAAACATAACAAAGGTCGTGGACTGGATAGAAAGACAGGTGGCCCCGAATCTGGCCGTACTAAAGGAATTCTACGGGGTAGGTTTTCCCAACTTAATCCAGTATTTAACCTTTAAGGGCAAGGAACGGTGGCGGTCTGTGCATGAGAATTTATTAGCCGACAATATCAGGTTGTGCAAAATAAACGTTTAAATGCCGTTCGCATACATTTTTTGAAGGGGTGTTTTATGTACTTAATCAATGATAGGAGTGAAGATATATGCGGGTTTTGCAGGGATTTTTATCAGGACAAAAGATTCGAAGAATTCCTGCTTTTGGGGGTGTGTGGGAATAGTGAATCAGGCCGCATGATGGTCAAGTATGGTGAGCCCGCATGTGAGTTATTTGTGGATGGGATTAAGAGCATTATCGAGCAATGTTTTAAAGAAGGCATTTATTAAAAGGAATACCCATTGAGAAAGTTAATTCTTGTCATGGTATTGATAAGCGGGTGTGCCGTCATGGACAAAAGGGAGGCCGATATCCTGGATATTCAAACAGAAGAAATCCCGGAATCAAGGCAGGAAGAAACCCAAAAAGTACAGCAGTATAGAAAGAATACTTTTGAAGATGTCTATCTGCAAGACGTGCGGCCTATGGTAAAGCCAGAGACTAAACCTACTGAAAATACCTATAAGATCGAGATATCCGCTGAATCCATCTCCTTATCGGAATTCTGTTCCATCATGCTCACGAATACAGAGATATCATTTTCGTCAATAGTAGACGTACCCAGCGTATATGTAAACATCTCTGGGGAGTATACAAAGACTGAAATCATCGAGATCATCCAAAGGGTCTGTAATGGCGTGGGCTGTAAATTCGTGGAGTCGAAGAACATTTACACCATAGAAAAGGAAGTAGAAGGGAATATCTCCAGCATGGGGGTATTGGGTTACCGGTGTAAATATGTCGTTCCCTCAACCACGGAAATCATAAATTTTCTCGGCAAGATAAAAAATGTCTACGTGTACGTTGCCGGGGTAAACGTGGTTGTGGTCGGGTCTAAACAGGACTTAGAGGTCATGCAGGAATTTTTGAGATCATTTGATAAGAACATATTTGAAGGCTACAAGATGGCCTTTGTGGTGTGTGCAGACGTACCGGCAACGGTAGAGAAGATAAAAACCATCATAAGCTCATTCTCCAATGACGCCTTAAACTCCGTTGGTGTGATACCGGTCTCACACTCCGTCATCTGTATCGTCTCCAGGGTAGCTGAATACGTGGAGACGGTAAAAAACATGGTGGGTATGGTATCGGGATATATGAATCATTCAAAGGAAATTTTCACCATACCTTTAAAGTATAAAAAAGCATTGGATGCCGTAGAGTTCATCAAAAAATCATTTCCCGATATGGTGTTATCGGCAGACGAAGAAGTCAATACGATGTATGTAAAAGGTGCTTTGGCAGACTATCAAACGGTATTGGCAATACTGGAGCAATACGACAGAGAACCAGAACAGATGATATTCAAGGTCTACCTGATCGACATACGGTCAACAAACAACCTGGACATGGGGTCTGATTGGTTTGTCGATGCAGGGAAATACAAACTAGAAAAAACAGAGATAATCTCACCGCTCAAAGGGGGATTTAACAGCATCATCGGCATAGGAAACATAACGTCCTTCTTCTCCCTGTTACAGAAAAAGTTCGATGGGCGGGTCGTATCAAGACCGGTACTGTACATGAAAAGCGGGCAATCCAGTGAATTAAAATTCGGTTCTTCTGTGCCATACATAGGCACAAAGGCAACGACAGGGGTTTCCAATGGCGTCGTACAGAATGTCACCTATCGGGACGTGGGGGTCATCGTAAAGATCACGGCAAGCGTAGCAGAAGATAAACAGATCATGGTAAACGTATACATTGAAAATTCCGCCATGAATAAGAATAGTGGTGTAGAAGGAAATCCCATATTTACCAGCGATTCCATTAAGACAGACTTCATCGTCCCTGATGGTGCCATGTGTATCTTAGGGGGCATAAAATTTAAGAATAGAGAGGAGGTGAAACAGGGCATACCGTATTTGGTAGATCATATACCGTTCCTGTCATACATACTGGGGGCGGTAAGCAGGAGTGAAGAAAACCGGGAGTTAATCATCTGTGTAAATCCGAAGATTTTAACAGAGGAAAAGGTATCGTTAATCGGCGAGAAAATTTTAAAGACTTTAAATGGAGGGTTTGAACATGTTGGCAAAAATTAGCGGTCGAGTGACAAACATAAAAGAGGAAAAGACAAAGACGGGAAAGACGTACTGTGTGGTAAAGGTTATGCAGTTGGATAAAGAGGGGGATGGGAAGACCATACCGGTAAAATTTTGGGATATTAAAAAGGTTTCTGAGATAAAGAAGGACGCCATGATCGAAATAGAGGTAAGGGTTGAACCGGCAATCAATAAAAGCACGGGCATGCCCTTGCTCAACGCGAACGCAGCTTAATAGTGAAAAAATCCTGGAATTGGCCGTTCCGGGATAGCCAAAAAAGCAGAAAAGACCCGTTGACCGTATACGGCGGATCAATGGGTCTTTTTTTTTGGCAAAAGGAGATAAAAAACATGATGCTCAAAATCTTTACCTTCAAATTGTTTCTCTTAGACGTACTGAGTCTCGGCGGTATCTGGTCTTTTAACGTACCAGAAATAATACCGGGTGAACCAGAGTTCAATTACTTCTTTGCCGTTGTTATGGCCTTTGGCCTGGTATGCGTGCCGGTGGCGGTGCTCATTAAACTGATATCGAGGTCGTAACCATGCTGATACTTTTAGTAAATCTACCTGCAATAGAACATGGTTTTTTGATGGGTCTGGCGGGGTTAATCTGCGGTTTCCTGTTCGTGTATTCCATCATTTCACAGATATAGGATGCGGTGTCGTGTGATACCGGTACAAAAGCAATATAAGAAAACCTGAAAGGGGGTGATAAACATGTTGAAAACTCTGAAAGCCGGTTACAACAGGGTAAAGGAAACGGTTGGTAAAGCTACTAATGTGGTAAAGGGCGCTGTCGTTGGCGGTCTGGCATACCTGGGCTTTAAGACAAATGAGGTATATGCACAGGCCACCGGGGTGGATTTCACCAACATAACCATCAGCACGGCAGACGTCTTTACGTTTGCCGGGATCGTCCTGGCGGCCATTGGTTCCATCTGGGGTATCCGCAAGCTGGTAAAGCTGGGTAACAAGTCGTAACAAAAAACCCTCTTGCTGTGGTCTCTTTTCTAGAGGGAGACCTATGCAGAGGGGATGAGAAAGGGGGTAGGAAATGGATTTAACCATAGTAAATATCAATACTTTTGTGCTGGCTCAATATGTAGGGATCATCATGGCATTTTTAGGGGCGGTTTGGGGGATAAGGAGGATGATACGGCTTGCGAATTATTCGTAATATACTTTTATCAATATTTCTCTTGGGTAGTCTTGCCTCTCCCGTGTATGCAGACTTCAAGCAATTCATGGTTGATTACTATTACATGCTTGATCGCATGAGGCATTTTGAGGGTATATCGCCATTTAACTGTTACGGATGGTCAGTAACGAAGTATAGGCTTAATATAGACATGCATGGGGTGTGTGGTAGCGGTTGGATGGCATGTTCACATAATTATAGTATAGAACTTGTAGGTTCTCATGATGGTGGTGTCTCTTATCAAAGTATGGGCTGTACCGGTGATACGGGAAGATATGGAAGTTTTGACGGCAATAATTCGACAGCCACGAAACACTACATGCAGGGTGCTTACTATCCGAATATCAACATTATTTACAATGAGTACTGGGGGTCGTGTGTTGACTATCTATCGCGGATTTATATTGATAGCTCAAATGCGAGTGTTTTAAGTGGGTTTGATGCCTCGTTACTATCCGGCATGAATTCAGATATTTTTTCCAATGGGATCATGGTAGGCTATGAACCCTGTGAAGGGGGTACGGGATATAAATATATCTTTGCCGATCTCTGTTCTGGTCAAATGTACTGGACTTCTAACGGTGTCTGTGATGATCCAAATGATCCCTTATTGAATTGGCAGGACTATTTTGCACCAACGCCGACACCAACACCACCGCTACCGACTCCACTCCCTTCGACTTCACAAACACCAGCTCCAACGGGAAACCCTATGCCCAGTCCACAGCCGTCACCGACAGGCACACCGGACCCAGGGAATCCGACACCCATGCCCACAGGGACGCACATACACTACAACGGTACAACGACAACCTTTACCGATGGGTCGTACTACATCGATTCAGGCATTGATAGCATACAGTATTCGGACGAAGTACCAGACAAGGGACAGGATACAACGGAAGATGATACCTGGCTGGATAATATCATGGACATGGTGACAAACCATCCCTTGATAGCCGTCATACAAAACTCAGGGATAACGACATCAGGGGAGATATGTTCCCTATCAACAGAATTATATGGCAAGACAATTGAACTGTCCTTCTGTGATTTAACGGAATACCTGGATTACTTCGGTTATTTCGTCTTTGCCATAGCGTCCATCTATTCCTATTTCATCATCTTTAAAGTTTCTTAGAGGTGTAACATGGGATTCTTACTGTCAATTTTTTATGCCATCGTGGAGTTTGCCTGGTCTTTCTCACGTGCCTACATAGGCATTAAGGGATTCATGACCACGTTGATGCTCATAGCCCTACCCATCGTCTTAAATAACTTCTTCGGTAAATTCCTGGAAAAGATCATGACGAAGGTAACGGATACCGTAAGCACGGATACGGGTTCTATTGAGTCAATCACGTATAATTTTACCGGGCTGGCGGCCTTCTTTATCAACCATTTACGGATAGCCGATGCCCTGTCCATCGTATTTTCGGCCATTGCGATAAGAGTAACCTTATCCATGATACCATTTTCAAAGTTATAGGGGTAAACTATGGATACATTTAAAACAACCATAGAAGTAGGTGGGTATTATTTGATAAATCCTCTTAACCCTCGTTGTAGAAAGCATCGGGGAAGGATGTGCAAGGTACTTGAAATCATAGATAGTCATCATGTGAGAGTGAAGTTATTAGAGACCAAGAGAACGGCAAGGGTAAAGGTGTCTGACCTGACAGATTTTGAGGATGATATAGACATATGATTACCCTGGTGGAAGGTATGATTGGTTCGGGGAAGACCTATTTTGTGGTCAATGAGGTATTAAAGACGTATTTTGCCTTTAATGAAGAAAGGCTTCAATGGGTCTTAAAGCCAGACGAGGACGTGGCCATATTTTCCAATGTGGATAGGTTTACGGTATCGCTGGACTTGGTGGAGGCCATAAGGATATCGGGCGGTCTGAATCCCTTCTTTACCGTACCCTTCCAGAAGGAATTTTCACGGTTAAAAAGGCATATCTATATCATTGATGAGGCGCAGAGTACAGAGTTTTTTCACCGGAAATTCTATGACTCAGAAATCTTTGATTTCTTCCGGTGGATGAGGCATTTGGGTATAGACGTATATCTGATTACCCAGGATGTTACCCAGTTGGCAAAGGAATTACAGACATTGCCAGAGTATCACATCAGAGTGACCCGGAGGTCTTACAGTTATGCAAAGGAGTTTCGTTACAATTACATGGTGGGCAGGGAAATCTACAAACGGAGAACCCTGGTAAAGGACCTAAAAGTCTTTATGGCGTACCGGTCGAGCAATGTTATTGGTGGTGGTCATGAGGTGAAGAGGTTTGCCGTTAAGTATTATGTCTATGTGGCCGGCTTTATTCTCCTGGCAGTCATCGGTTTTGTCGGATTTATCAAATATCGCTTTTCTCCTAAAAAACAGGTCGTTGCAGTTGAGCAGAGACAAGCACCAGAAAGGTATAAGGTCGTGGCGGTATCTGGTGAGTATGTGTATTTGAGATCACAGGATGGAAAGAAGTTATTAAAAACAGATGTCTCTAAGGTCATTGGTCATGTAAAGGTAGGTAGTTTGGTTAATCTGCGGATATAGGGAGTCGTGCTTGTGGAGTGAAGCGATAGCGAGAACGCATACAAGCACGACGGGACACGTCTTTCCCTACGATGTTTATTAGGCATGGCAATACATGGTCTTGTGTACTAAAAGTGATGAGGTTGTTTGAGCAATAGCTGACAGCGTAACCGACAGTATTCGGCATATAAGAGCCGAATAGTCGTAAGTTTTTAACGCCCTCTCACTAATGTACCATTTCCGAGCATACCGCTATGCATGATAGGTATGAGTGATCTTGGATTTGTTGTTGGTATTGTTAAGGTTGTAGTCTATGGGACGAGGAATCGAGGGCGGTTTGTGCCCTCGCATCGGAGTGTGCGTGTATTGGGATACATGAGACGATAAAACAAACAATTTTAAAAAAGAAGGACATGCTTTTTGTCGTGTAAAATGTATGTCCTTACCGAAATCCCTTGTTTGTTTTATGGTCTCGGGGTTATTGCGTGTGAGTATTGAAAGGGGCGATAGCCTGAACGTATGGGAACGGTAAATAAATGCTGATTATGGAAAATGAAAAGGTCTTGACAAATAGTGATTTGATTTCGTATCTTCTTATAAATAATATAGGGGAAGATATGAAGGGAATGATACGACCAAAGGGGAAATGCTCTATTTGTCAGGGTGCATTTGTAGAAATCAAAAAGTTAGGCTTTATTTGTCCAGAACATAAAATTGTACCTAAAAGATTTTTGATTGACTTGTTTTATAAAGGCCAGCGCATTAGGCTTTTTTCAGATAAACAAGGACAGCCACTTGACACATACCAAAGGGCTTTAAGTCTTTTAACGCATATCAATTTTGAGTTAAAAAATCACATTTTTGACCCTTTAAATTATATTAAACAGGAATTAGAGAAATTTTATGTTACCAACTTACTTGATAAGTTTTTAGATTTCAAAATAAATAAAATTGCGCCAAGTTATAAAAGTGATCTAAAAAGGCATGTGAGAATAGCAAAAAATTATTTTGGCGCAAAAGATGTGCGAGAAATAAAGAAATTGGATATTGTGAATTATAAAGACTACTTAGAAAAAAAATTTCAATTATAGAGGAAAGACAGTAAAAAATGTTCTGGATGTATTTAAAACATTTTTAAGATATCTCAAAAGTGATTTAGAAATAGTAGAGAATGTACCAATATTTCCAGTTATAGAAGTTAAAGAGCCAACAACAATATGGTTGTCACCAGAAGTGCAGAAACGAGTATTAGAAGTTATACCAGAAGAGGGTAAGCCAATAGTAATATTTTTGATGCTGACAGGATGTCGACCTGGCGAGGCAAGAGCTTTAAAATGTAAGGATGTAGATTTAGAAAAGAGAATAATAAAAATATCTGCTACATTTTCTGGCGGAATATATAGGGAAAAACGAAAAGGTAAAAAAGCGAAAAATGCAATTATACCTATACATCAGGAATTATATCCTTATATAAAGGATCGAGTGGAGGAAAATTTACCAGACGCATATGTATTTACTAATCCAAAAACATCAAAATATTTTTCAAAAAGTAAACTGGAAAAGTTATGGGCTTCAATTAGAGAAAAAGTTGGTTTAACAAAAGATGTAAGGCTATATGATGCAACAAGACATAGTTTTGCCTCACAATTAGTCAATAAGGGTGTTTCATTATTAAGTGTTTCAAGGTTACTGGGTCACAGTAGTGTAAAAATGACTGAAAGATATGCTCATAGTGACATTGAAAAGCTAAGGGTAGATGTTAATAGTTTGTCATTAAGTGATGATAAAATTTATGATATTAACGTCACCAATGTGTCACTGAAATAAAAATCAATTTTATAAGTAATTGATTGGAAGGCACTTAAAACATGTATATTCGGGTTCGAATCCCGGCCTCTCCGCCATAAATGAAGTTTCATAGCAATAACGTAGCAATGGTAAATTGCTAACACCACCATCCTTCATGTGTCACCAAAATTCCGTCATTACTTGCACGAAACTTAGCTGTCCAGCCATAAATCCTTCTCAAAAAGAAGAGATGACTATAAATAATGAATTAAGCCTTCGGCGACTCCCCCCCTGTTTCCCCCCGTTTACGGAGGGGATTATGGGGGGTGATTGAAATTCCTTAACATTTAAATAGATACATCCTGGTTATTATTTTCTGCCTTTTCCAGAATAATTCTCGTATACTCAAAAAAAAGTCGTAGTAATTTTGTCGATATTATACAAAGCAACGGTAAGATAATTGAAAAAAATTGCCAAGATGCTTGGAAGAAAGGAGTGATATGTCACCGGTAAAACCAGAGATTGTATCTTTCCTCATTGCCGATATGCTTATCCAGGAAAAGGGAACCAACAAATGGAGTGCGATAGGTATATTTGACAGGATACGCGCTGCGGGTTTTCCTTACGTACATCCTGGTTTATCCCTGTACTTCCGTCTTGCAGATGCAGAAGGGAATTACGATGTTCGCGTTGAGTTCTGTGATAATAACGACCATATATTGGCATTGTTTGAGGGAATAACCTTATCGGTGCATTCTAGGCTGCATCAACCCGACATGGCAATAAAGACGGCAAATTTGCCGATACCAACACCTGGTAAGTATTATTTTAAACTCTATTTTAACGGAGCATTTGCAAAAGGATTTCAATTGCATGTTGAGGAAGTGCCCCAGAAGCTGTGCAGGGAATAGATTGGGAGATGGCATGGCCGTCGCAAAATCTGTTAACAGGCTGCTGATTGCCACCCATGTGGAGTGCCGGTAACTTATGTCCGTGATTTTACTGGAACATCCGCGCACAAAAGATCCCAGGCGGCAGGAGGAAGTGGTCAATGCACCCCTCTCCGCATGTCTCTTCACCGGTTGTGTTGCCTCCGTCTTGCGTAAAAATGCGATTGAGGTTGAAGTCGCCCATGCCCATCTTCGCGACTGGTCTTTAGAACAAACAGTCACATACCTCTCAAAGAAACCTTTCCGGCTTTTGTGTGTTCATGCAATGTATCTGTGGGAAAAGACACAGGACATCTTTGACTTGCTTTCCACCCTGAGATCGCGGGGCGTAACGGCACATATCAACCTCTATGGATACTATCCCACGTTCGCCTACAAAAATATTCTTGAGCATTTCCCGTGCATTGATTCCGTGACAGTTGGTGAACCCGAAATAACGATCCTTGACCTTGGGCAATATCTTCTCACGGGAAAGAATGTTTCATCGGAAATGAATATCCCAGGACTCGCCTGCAGAAATAGCGCGGGAACGGTTGTTTTTCATCCGCGTCCACCGATCGACGATTTGGATCGGCTTCCCTTTCCGGATAGACAGGATATTGCCCTGTATCAGAAAAAGGGTATTGTCACGTACGTCCAGGGAAGTCGCGGATGTTACGGGCAATGCACCTTTTGTTACCTCAATCCCTTTTTTGGAGATGAAAACCAATGGCGTGGCAGGAGCGCAAAAAATGTCTTTGATGAGATTTTTGAATTATACACAAAGCACGCCATTACGAAGTATTACTTTTCCGACGCCAATTTCTTTGGCCCCGGGAAAGTCGGGAAAGAACGCGCAATAACCCTTGCAGAGCTAATTCTCGCTAATAATCTGGAAATTTCTTTTGGTTTTGAGTGCCGCGCAAACGATATCGAGGAACATTCCATTTCGAGGCTCGTTATGGCAGGCCTTACCAATGTTTTTCTGGGTTTGGAGAGCGGTGATCCGGCATCACTGAAACGATTGAGAAAGCACCTTACGGTCGATGAAAATAAAAAGGCTATACAGTTGTTACGTGAGTACGGGATAGAGCCAACCTTTGGTTTTATCATGTTTGAACCTCACTCCACCATGGAAAGCGTACGCAACAATTTTGAATTTTTGAAAGAAATGAACATCATGATGACCCCCGCTGTAACAGCGCATCTCTTGCATCACCGTCAGACCCTTTTTCAGGGAACTCCAGACTACCAGACAATGATGCCTGACACTCCCTGGTCAGGTCGTGAGACCTCATGCCTGCCATACGAAGCCTTCTATACGATAAAAGATCAAAAAGTCGAGGCGTTTTCACAGGTCATTACCCGGGTATGCAGCACTGTCTTATCGTTACCCCCCACATTCCTTGACTGTGCAGCCAATACGTCCACGGCGTCTATCGAGAGCAGTACATCGGCATTAACGTTAGTAAACAATACCTTGATTACGATATTTGAAAAGGCCCTTTTGCATTTTGAAACCCATGAAGATTCCCATAGTCCGGAAGTAATTCAGGAAATGAGTAAAAGGCTGATGCACGAAATTAGGGTGCTGATGGAATCATTCTCACTATCGCATAAATGAGATTGTTTCGTATCATGAGTTTATCGAATTGTCCGGGATAGAGCACTCCGTGCAGGGTGAACCTATTGAGCCATCATGACAAAGGTTCACAATAAAATGTGAGAGGTGTTGTACCTGAATCTTGCACAAGTGCAAGATAAAAGGTAGTGAAACCATAAGGATTACCACAGTATAATAGGGTAAGTGACAGTACTCTAAGAATAAGAGGAGGTAACCCAAATGGTTAAAGAGCAAGATAAGAATACCGCCAAAAGGCGTGAAAATCAAGGAAATGCAGGGTGTCCTTTACCGACAAGCAAAATAGGGAATACGACAGCGTACCGTTATTGCAGTGAACGGTTAAGCCCGTTTGGAGGGCTTTTGGGGCTGGTAAAGTTTATGGAGTTGATACGGTTTCAAGAGATATTTGAGGGATTGTATAATCCACCGTCGCGAACACCGGAGATGGGTCACCATAAGATGGTGTATGGTGTCA
>AYTS01000168.1 GCA_002009475.1 Candidatus Brocadia carolinensis
ATCTCCCGCTTTTTCAATGGAGAGTTGGTTGCTGTTTTGTTGCGCTATAGTATTACCGTGTAAAAACTTCTTTTTTTTGTAAGTTTTTTTGCAACCCTATCTACCCCTTATCAGGAGGTACAGATTGTTTATGAGAGGAAGATTGCTTCGCTTCGCTCGCAATGACAACGCACAACATATCATTAAAGCATAGCCTGTGTCATTGCGAGGGGTCTTTTCCGAAGCAATCTCCCGCTTTCACAACGGAGAATTTGGTTGCGGCTTTGCTGCGCTATGGTATATTACGTTTGCTGACTACTTAATATAAATCTTTTCCGGCTCGTTCTGGTTTGGTTTTGCCGTGTTCTTTTTTTCTCTTTGTAGTAATTGCATCATAATGTATCATTATTACTTATTGCGTTGTATTACCTCTTCAACTTAACACCCGTGGAATGCAGGGGGGGGGTTGTTTCCCTTACTTCATGGGCTTCGATTGCGGCGTAGCCGCACCAGGAACTCTGCATCTGCATTCTAAAAAATACTTGTGAACCATTAGCTGCCGGTACCAAAACAAGCAGGCATAATCATGAACAAAACCAGTCAGGAAATAATCAGTTACCTCAAATCCAGTATCCCGCTATTTGCAGGATTTACGGAGGAACTGCTGGGCAAACTCGTGAACAGTTCACGTGTCATGTCGTTCGAGCCAAACGAGGCCATCGTTCATTACGGCGCGGAGCTACGCACTTCGGCGTGATCCTGTCCGGTACGGTAACGGCGTCAGTGGTTGCCGACGGCGCCACCCGGCTTGAGCTGGGACGGATCGAGGCGGGTAGTACGTTTGGCGAACTGGCATTAATGACGGGTGAGAAGACGCTGGCTGAACTCATTGCCGTGACCCGCTGCGAGGTGTTGCTCATCCCGGTCTCGGTGTTTCAATCGGTCATTGTCACCGAACCGCAGGCCATACAGCACATCTCACGGACCATTTCCGAACGGTTCAAGACACTGGCAGCCGATCCGGCGAAAGCCGCTGCGGCGCTCCGGCAAGGCGATGACCCATACGGTTTCAATCTTAAGGGCGAACGGCCGGAACACATTCTCGTGGTCAACTGCGGTTCATCATCGCTGAAATATACCTTTTACGACACCGAGGACGATTCCCGGCACGTGCGCGGCCAGATCGAACGGATAGGGCTGGACGGCACACACCATGTTCATCGCGGATCAAAGGGAGAAGTCACGCGCGAGTTGCCCAAATCCGGATTCGCTGAGGCATTGGCAGCGATGGTGGAGTCATTGCGTGGCGAACCTGAAGCGAGCATCGTTGCACATCGTGTGGTACACGGCGGGGAGAGATTTACTGAGGCAACGCTCATTACGGATGACGTGCTCGCGCAGCTCGATGCGCTGAGTCCGCTTGCGCCGTTGCACAACCCTGCCAATATTGCCGGCATCCGTGAGATGAGACGGTTATTACCTGCCGTACCGCACGTAGCGGTATTTGATACGGCCTTTCATCACACGCTGCCGTCGTATGCATACCTGTACGGCTTGCCGTACGAGTTTTACGAAAAGCAGGGCGTGCGACGGTACGGTTTCCATGGCATGTCACACTCGTACGTCTGCCTCCGTGCAGCGCAGTTCCTCGGGCGGCGGCCAAACGAACTCGAAATCGTGAGCTGTCACCTTGGCAATGGTTCCTCGTTGTGCGCCGTGGACCATGGGCGTTCGATGGACACCACAATGGGATTCACGCCGGCTGAAGGGCTGATTATGGGGACGCGCTGCGGCGATGTGGATGCGGGTGTGATCACCTTCCTCGAAAGAACAGCGGGTCTGACCGTTTCGCAGATAGATGAACTGATCAATAAGAAGAGTGGTCTGCTTGGGTTGTCTGGTATTTCAAGCGACATGCGCGAAATCCTCAAGGCTGCCGAGACCGGCGAGTCGCGTGCGTTAGTAGCACTGAAGACTTACTGTTATCGGATCCGCAAATATATAGGCGCATATGTCGCCGCCATGGGCGGACTGGATGCCGTGGTCTTTACCGGAGGCGTCGGACAGGGCAGCGACATGGTGCGTGCGCTTGCCTTACAGGGGTTGGATTGCATGGGCATCCGTCTCGATGAACAACTCAACCGCGAAGCGCGCGGGTTTGATGAAGTATGCCGCGTTTCAACAACCGACTCGAAGGTAACGGTGCTGGTCGTACCGACCGACGAGGAACGGATGATGGCGCGCGAGGCATTGCGGGCATTGAACAGGTCGTACATCACGCACACACTCAAAACGCAGCGACAGGAACCGATTCTGGTCGAAGTGTCAGCCCATCACATCCATCTCACCCAGGAACATGCTGAGGCATTGTTTGGCAAGGGGCATCAGCTCACACCTCGCAGCGACCTTTCGCAGCCTGGTCAGTTCGCCTGTAAAGAGCAAGTCACTATCGTTGGGCCGAAAGGCCGCATTGAACGCGTCCGCGTGCTCGGACCCGTTCGCAAATATACTCAGGTCGAAATCGCGATGACCGAACAATTCAAGCTCGGCGTTCATCCCCCGATTCGTGAGAGCGGTGATATTAAGGACACGCCTGGCTGCACGCTTGAAGGCACGGCCGGCAGCGTGAAACTAGAGCGAGGCGTCATCTGCGCCTGGCGACACATCCATATGACACCTGATGATGCACTCCGTTATGGCGTACGCGACAAGTCGGTCGTGAGCGTGCGCGTGGCAGGCGACCGTGAGTTGGAATTTGGCGACGTGCTGGTGCGGGTTTCACCCAGTTTCCGTCTGGCAATGCACCTTGATACCGATGAAGCCAATGCCGCCAACGTCCAGACCGGAGCTCAGGGATTTATTGCAGGAATCCAAAACCAATGAAGAAAAGAAGCTTCATGAAAGGTACAAATCCGTAGAGACACGGCAGATATCCTGTTTATCGTTGCCGTATGCCTGAGTAAGGAAAGACGAAGGCAGATTTCCGCATTTCAACTGCCCTGTCAACCTTCTGCTGAAGTATTACCAGTTAATCAGGCTGCCTTCGGCAACGATTTTAAGCGCCTCTCCAGGGGGGAGAATTTTTGCTTAAAATTCCTTAACGGAACATTTGTTTGTTTTCTGCAGGCATGTGCATGAGGTTTCCCTACACGGACAGGGCAATGTTTCCACGAAACGAGAGAGGAACTCAATCTGTTGAGGGCACTTGATAGTCGTCCTATTTTACCGGGTCATATCCGGAACTGCCAAACGGATGGCATCTCAATACACGCCACACGCCAAGACACATACCCCACAAGACACCCTTCTTTTGTATCGCATCGATCATATATTGGGAACAGGTAGGCTCATGACGGCATGAAGGACGCAAGAGGGGCGAGACAATAAACTGATAGGCCTGAATGAGTTTAATGATGATGCGCTTCATGGACAAAGGCTTCGTTAATTTTGAGGAGTAATTTCTGAAATCCCGTTTCAATATCCGCCCGTTTCAGATCGGATGAAAACGGATGACGCGGAATGGCAATCATGTCGACGTGCACTGCAAGTAAATGTTTATTTAACCGATAGACCTCTCTCAGTAGACGTTTGGCGCGATTGCGCCGTACCGCATTTCCTACCTTCTTGCTTACTACCAGCCCCAAACGGGAATACGGAAGCCGGTTGACCACCACATAGAGAACGACCTTTGCATCTTTAAATACCTTCCCGTCCTGAAAAACCCTTTCAAATTCCTTTTTTAAAGTCAGATGTTCAGCTTTCGTAAATCGGAAACTCATAAGACATGTTTTCAGTAAAATTCATTTGTTGTGAGCATCTTGAATATAGTCATGTGTACCTTAGCAAAAGAACAGAACGAAGTCAATGGGTTCTCAGGCAGGATTCAAAGACATCCTGAGAGCTTTCTGAGTTCATCGGACAAAGGCAACGGCTTGAAACCCAATGAAAATGCCTTTGTGCTGTCAAGTGAGACGTCCGGCGGTCTTGGCGCTGCCATCATCAAATCTTTTTGCCTGGTTGGTATAAGCCTGGCGCTAGAAATGTTAAGGATATTCATCAGCAGCTTGCCAAACTCATACCGGGAAACACGCTCCCTGCCGCCTATATGAACTAATCCATGCACTTTTTCAAGAGACAGAAATATTCCGGCTACTGCGGCGGTTACGCTTACTGGAGTTCTGAATTCATCAATAAAGAGACGCAATTCCTGACCTTTGCTCATCACCTCTATCATGGGCTGAATGAAACTACTCGAGCCAGGTCCTGGAATGCCAAACATCAAAGACAAGCGGCAAATAGTCGTCATGGGGTGACGCTTCATCATTCCCTCCTCTGCCAACACCTTCTGTTCACCGTAAACACTGACCGGACAGACCGTATCCCCTTCACGATAAGGGGCGTTCAAGCCATTGAAAACCAGGTCAGTCGAAGTAAAAACACCGGGGATTCGATAGTCTGCACAAAGACCAGCAAGATTGACTGAGGCATCCACATTAATTTTCCGGGATTCAACCCGATGAGTTTGGCAAAAATTCGGATCAGATTCCGCTGCGGTATGAATTACGGCATCAGGACGTATCTCCTGAAATATCTTCTTCACCGCCTCAAAATCCGTCAAATCAATTTTTACAAAATTGGCACCTGCTATATTTCTCTGATGAGAAAAAGCCGTTCCGGTAATTTTCCATGTTTGCTTTGCCGCCTGGCAGACATGCCATCCCAAAAAACCAGAAGCGCCCGTAACAAGCAATTTCTTTGTAGAGGTCATTGCCTTCTATTCTTCACCCGAACGAATCGGAAAAGACAAAATCCAAAGCATGAAATTCGTGAGTCATCCCTGTCAGGGTTGCTCGTTTTTGTGCCAGACACCAGTGCAGACCGCTCGATTCGGTAGCCGCTAAAGTATCTCACAGTTGCTTATTGACTCCAACTCAGCATGCATTTCTTCCCACCGGTTATAGAGAGCGCTCAATTCCTGAGCAACCGCTTTATACTGCTTATTGATTTCAGCGGATTTTTCCCGGTCGTCATAAAGTGCCGGATCTGAAAAAATACGATCGATCTCCTTCTTCTGAGTTTCCAGCATAGCAATCTTTTCTTCCACCGTTTGAACCTCTTTTGTGAGCTTTCTTTTTCTGGCAGTTTGCTCTTTTTTGAGCAGATATTGCTGCCTGTGTGAATTACTCCCTTCGGGCTTACGATCGAGGATTTCCGATGTCCTGCCTTCCGTCGTTTCTCCCTGTAACTCAGACGACTTTTTTTCGAGAAAATCCCGCATATTTCCCAGATGCGTGAGGATCTTCTTGCCTTTTAATTCATAAACTTTAGAGACAAGCCCATCCAGAAAGTCCCGGTCGTGCGAGACAATTAAGATGCTTCCGGCGTAATCCAGCAGCGCATTCTTGAGTATCTTTTTGGTGGCAATGTCGATATGGTTTGTAGGTTCATCCAGGATGAGAAAATTGGTAGGTTTAAGCAGCATCTTGGCAAGAGATAGCCGGGATTTTTCACCACCGCTCAGCACGTGAACACTCTTAAAAACGTCATCACCAGAAAAAAGAAATGCGCCCAAGATATGGCGGATATGCGGGATCATGGAAAGCGGGGCGCCAGACTCGATTTCCTGCATGACCGTATTCTGTGTATTCAATTTCTCCGCATGTTCCTGGGCAAAATAATCAAAGGACACGTTATGTCCCATCTTGATAGTTCCCGAGTGCGGCTGCTCAATGCCGGCTATGATACGGAGTAGCGTAGACTTTCCGGATCCATTTTGTCCAACGAGGGCAACCTTTTCTCCCCGCTCAATCGAAAGGCAAATATCCTGGAATATCATCCTGTCATCATATTTATGTGAAATATCTTTGATATCCAGGACGGATATGCCGCTTTGTTTCGAAGGGGGAAAGCGGAATTTGACCTGCTCCGTCATGTTCTCCGGCAATTCTTCCTTCTCCATTTTTTCAAGCATATGGATCCGGCTCTGCACCTGGGATGCCTTGGTATTCTTGGCCCGGAACCGTTCAATAAACCGCTCAACTTCTTTAATCCTCTTCTGCTGGTTGACGTAACGCGCTGCCTGTAATTCCATCCGCTTCTCTTTTTCAACCTCATAAAAGGAATAATTTCCATAGTATTCATGGATTTTCGCCTTCTCTAATTCCCAAATCCTGGTAACGTTACGGTCAAGGAATGCCCGATCGTGTGATATGATAATCAATCCCCCCTTAAATCCTTTGAGATATGCTTCTAACCAGAGGATTGAATCGATGTCCAGATGATTCGTTGGTTCGTCAAAGAGGAGTATATTGGGTTCCTGAAGTAGTAACCGGCAAAGGGCCACCCGCATCTGCCATCCACCGCTGAAGGTGTCGATATCCCTTCCAAAATCTGATTCCTTAAACCCCATTCCTTTTAAGACCTTGCCCGTTTCAGCTTCAATCTTTGCGCTGTTGACAACCTCCATTTGATGCTGCAGATGTGCGTAATTATCCAGGAGCATCTGATGGTCTTCGCCTTGTATGGCAGGGTCTTCCAATCGGGCATGGATTGTATCAATCTGATTTTTCAGTTGAAGAATATCCTCAAAGGCAGAACTGGCTTCATCGAACACAGTCGTTTTCCTGAAGACAAAACCTTCCTGGGGAAGGTAGCCAATGTTTGCATCTTTTGCGCAAACAAGATTGCCTTCACACGGTTCAACAAGCCGGCAGATGAGTTTGAAGAGGGTAGATTTCCCGGCGCCGTTGGGTCCGATAAAACCGATCCGGTCGTTTCTCCTGATGTGAAGCGAAACGTTGTCTACAATGGTTTTTGAGCCAAAGGCAAGGCTGACATTATTCAGACGAATCATTTTATCCCGCCATACACTGCTTCCCGGTACTCCTTCCAAAAACACTCGGCAGTTCTGAATCCGGCCTCTGCAATGATTTGGAGATCATCCGTCAGGTGCAATAAATTGTCGCCATCCTTTTTCTCTTTATCTGACAATTCTGCGGAGATCTGGTCAAGGGTCTTCTCCTCATGTCGGATCGTTCTCGTCCGCTCTTGGATGCCCTGGTAATGCAACCGCCGGAATCTGGCTTCAAGGACGGCATCGGCTGATTTAAAAACATCACCATTTACAAACCAGCCATGCGGTTTTAATATTGACTGAACATATTTGATGAGCGTAAGTTTTTCTTCCCGGTATAAATGGTGAAGGGCAAGAGAAGAGACCGCGGCGTCGATATGAGAAAGGGCACCCGTCTTTTTTGGCAAATCCTGGAACGTGGAGACGTGGAAGGTGACTTGCTCACGATGGTTGTTAAGCCTTATTTTGGCCTTTTCAATCATGAGCGCAGCCGCATCAACAGCAACAATCTTTGCGTTGGGAAACGTTTCGAGGATCTTGTGAGACAGGTAGCCGGTGCCGGTGCCCAGGTCTAAGAAATGCAAATTATCCGTCCTGTCAAAAGGCAATATTTCACATACAATAGATGCCATTTTGACGCGGTTTGGATGCCAGACATCCATATCGGCGTCATAGGAAGCGACAGTATCGGAGTTGTTAAAAGCGTAAACCGTTTCTCGTAAAGTATTCTTTTCCATATCGGTAATCATAAAAATAGAGTAGCAGATAATGTTTTGTGCGATTATAATAAAAAGATCATGAAAAGTAAATCCACAAGAGACACAGGTAAGGATAAAAAGAAGGATTGTGCTTCTCAATCAGCATACCCAGGGAAACGGCTGACGCAGGCAACGGTGCAAAAATTTCAGGAAAAGATTTACCAGCACTATCGGAAACATGGCCGTGAAATGCCATGGAGAATGGCGCATGACCCGTATCATATCCTCGTCTCGGAAATTATGCTCCAGCAGACCCAGGTGCAGAGGGTTATGGGAAAGTATGAACCGTTTATCAGAGCATTTCCTGATTTTTCCAGTCTTGCCAGGGCGACCCTCCGCAGGGTACTCCAGGAATGGCAGGGGTTGGGTTACAACCGGCGGGCAATAGCCTTGAAGCAGATTGCCCAAAGGGTCACGGAAGAGTTCCACGGAAAGCTTCCCTCGTCGGTTGAAATGTTAATGACATTTCCCGGAATTGGAGGGGCAACAGCCGCTTCAATTTCTACATTCGCATTTCATAAACCGACGGTTTTTATTGAGACGAATATACGACGGGTATTCATCCATAGCTTTTTCCCCGGCAGGACAAACATCAGAGACGCCGAAATCCTCCCCCTCGTAGAGCAGACCCTGGATACCTCTCACCCCCGTGAATGGTATTATGCTCTTATGGATTATGGAGTAATGTTGAAGCAGAGTCAGATAAATCCAAACAGAAGAAGCGCTCATTATCAAAAACAGTCCCCATTTCAAGGTTCCAACAGACAGGTTCGGGGAATGATTCTCATGGCATGTGCCAGTGAATCACACCTTTCCGAGCAGGAAATTGCACAAAAGCTGCAAATATGTATGGAAAAGATAACCAGCAATCTTGTTCAGTTGGAAAAAGAGGGATTTATTACAAGAAACCGGAAGAAAATTAGTGTAGTCCGGTAAGGAATTGCGTATGGACACGATTGTTGTTCTTTGAGATGAGAGAGACCCGCCTGTTAACGGAAGGGAGTTACTTGTTTATTTTTGAGGTTGCTGGCTTCGTTTTGTATTTTGATGCACAACGCTCGAACCTTTTTCATACTGACCATTTCCTGATATAAGCACTAAGCGCCAGATTCATGTGAACACCGAAGGTTTTTGCTCGTGAAAGGCTATTAGCAAAGAGAAGAAGGGCAGCTACTATAATTGTCCGTATATGCTGAAAATATTTTTAATATTTTTCTTGACAGAAAACGGTATTTGTGTGAAACTGTAAGGGATTCTCTGCCGTAACACTATTTGAGATAAAGTTACGGTAGTACATAGGAACATCCGATAAAGGCAAACCCTGAGTAATCAGGGGGCGCAAAGTAACAGGATCTTTGAGCGTACACATGGATGTGGCGTAAGATAGCCTTACTGCCGGAAATGTTTTAAAGAACATTTTTGGAGTAAGGCTTTTTTTGTTTTTTAGAGGTTCGGCTAGAGTACTTTTAAAGGAGGGAAGTTTAGGGCAAGCAATTATTTGCTGTATCATTACGTGTGCTGTGCTGGTGGTATTCATTACGAAAGGAAGGTGATTCTGGCTAGATAATTCTATGTGAGAAGGTTATGTAATTGTTGTTTTGCTTTCTGTGATGGACGTACTGTTGCACGGTGCTACACAAGATTGCGAAGAGTGTGGCTGTTGCAATTAACAACGTAATTATTGAGAACTAAATTGAAATGCCAGAATATAATTTCTGGCAGAAAGGAGTGAAAAGTGAAATCGTTTAAAAGTCTCTTCCTGGCAAGATTGGTACTGCCTGGTTTGCTGATGTCATTGGCCGCCATGAGCGGTTGGATATCCGACATTCAAACAGCACAGGCGGCCCCCGGTGAAGTTCTTATTCTTGAGCCAACAGTGAGCGGAGGCCTCGGAAGTGTGGAGGCGACGAAGGCCATTGTAGTTGGTAAGGCGCCGGTTTTGGTCGACGAGGCTACATGGGCAACCATGACAACTTCGGATTTCGCCAACTATGATGCAATCATATTGGGTGATCCAACTTGTGTCACTGGTACAGGTCCCATTACTGCAGCGATGGCCAATGCGAGTGTCTGGGGTGCTGCCGTTACTGGTAATGTTATTATAAACGGTACTGACCCTACATTGCATTCTTACTTAAGTGGGGCGCAAAACCTTATTGAAAAAAGTATTGCATTTGCCGCCGCAGAACCGGGCAAAACGGGGCTCTATTGTTCTCTGAGTTGCTACTACTATGACGCCGTTTCTGGGACACCGGTACCTTTATTGGATGGTATAAGCGGGGGCGGTTTTACTGTTGTCGGCCAAGGCGGATGCCCGGCTAATTCTCATATTATTGCCACGCACCCGGCACTTGACGGATTAACGGATGCTGACTTGTCGAATTGGAGTTGTTCGACTCACGAAGGGTTTGAGTCCTGGCCATCAGATTTTCTCGTGCTGGCAATCTCACTTGATGTGCCGTCATCATTTGTTGCACCTGACGGGACGTCAGGCGCTCCGTATATCGTGGCACGAGGAGAAACCCTGGAGGTTATCAGCGACATCAAGCTGGCACCGAAAACTGCGACAAATCCGCTTGGTACAACCCATACGGTCACAGCTACGGTCAGCGAAAACAACACACCCATAGCAGGCACGACTGTGACGTTTACGGTAATCAGCGGCCCACATGCTGGTTTAACGGGCACTGACACTACCGATGGTAGTGGTAATGCTAGTTTCAGTTATACGGGCACCTCGGCTGGTGTCGATACCATACATGCTACGTTTGTTGACTCTGAAGGCAAGACCCAGACTTCCAATACTGTGACGAAGACGTGGGAAGAATCTACTGCCATCGAACTTAAGTCCTTTAAAGCCAGGGCGGGTGCCAGTGGAAAAGTATTCCTGACTTGGGAGACTGCTACGGAGGTTGATAATGCAGGCTTCAATCTCTATCGTTCCAATAAAGAGAACGGGTATTACAGTAAGATCAATAACCATCTCATTGCCGCTAAGGGCAAGGCCGTGTCCGGAGCTATTTACAGGTTTGTGGACACACCACCGAACCGGGGTACTTATTATTATAAACTGGAGGATGTGGATAATGAAGGGAAGAGCACCACTCACAGTTTAACTGATGTTGATAATAAGATCCAGAAAAAGAAGGCGAAACGGTCAAGAAGATAATGTCTGCGCCGTTTGGCTTCTGCTTTTAACACCTGGAATTATCAGGGCGTGTTCTGAGTCTTAAGAATACGCTATATGTGGAGTTTGTTGAAAACAGTTTTTTGTAATTAATCTTTTATTCAGAAAGGAGAAACACGATGGAAGACAGGAAATTGCCAGAATATGAAACGCCGGCGGTGATTACTTACACCGATGACGAGATATTTGAGAAGCTCGGACCTGCACATACAGGGTATGTGAAGGGTGGCGATCGCCCATTCTAAGGTGAATGTCTGGTCTGGTGGGGAAGGTATCTGTGCGGTATTGCCGCACAGATACCTCCATCAGGGTTAAATTTCTGACAAACTTCCTCCCCTTCGATGGGAGATGCCAGGTGGGGGTATAAAAAGAGTGATCACCCCCCTCCTGGCCCATCCCACCAAGGAGGGGGAATATTTAGTTGGCGAAGGTCTGATTTAACGTATAGGAATTTTAATCACCCCCCATAGTCCCCTCGTAAACGGGGGGAAACAGGAGGCAAGTCGCTGAAGGTCTAGTTCATGCATAGGATTTTCGACTTTTCTGATTCATATAGAGCGACCCGTTTGATCGCCTTATCATGAGGCGAGCTTAAAGTCGCTTCCAAAAGCAACCTGATTAAATATTGCCGGACAGTAGCGTAGTACCATCCTGTAAAATCATTCTTTTTCCTGAAATTTTTTTGTACCCCCCCTTTCCACCTACCATTCTGTTTCGAATGGGGATAAAAGAGGACGGGGGATTTGGTTGCAGCTTTGCTGCAGTATGAATGGGAGATCTGATATTCTCTTCTTTCCTGTGACGGTAGTTGGCAGCTTGCCACGATCAAAAACGATGCTGAAGGCGCTTGCCAGGCGGCAAAAGGGCACGATTGACAACGCCGAGTTTGAATCAATTGCTCATGATGCGACACGGGAGGCGCTCCGGATGCAGGAAGAGGCGGGTGTAGATATCGTGACGGATGGTGAGCAGCGCCGGGATAATTTTTATTCCTTTATTGCAGGGCATATTGAAGGCATCCGAGTGGTCACTTTAGCTGAAATGCTGGATTATGTGGAAAACAAGGCGGCCTTTGAAAAACTGCTCAATGCGCTGGATGTGCCGGCTTTTGCCCTGAAAAATCCGGTAGTGTCCGGCAAGTTAAAACGAAAACACCCTTTGGTTCTCCATGATTATCTGTTTTTACAACAGCATACCAGGAAACCCATCAAGATAACACTGCCGGGACCATATCTCCTGACCCGTTCCATGTGGGTAAAGAGTCTCTCCTCTGAATGGTACCCGGATAGGGAATCGTTAGGAGATGACGTGGTCAATATTCTCCGTGAAGAGCTTGCGGCATTGCGGAATGCGGGTTGTTCGTTTGTTCAATTCGATGAGCCGGTGCTTAGCGAGGTTGCTTTTGCCGGACCCCACGAAACCCACACCTTCATGTGTGCAGCGCTTTCGGAAAAAAACAGCCCGGATGAAGAATTGGATTATGCCGTCGGCTTGATCAATCGTGTGGTAGAAGGTATAGATAACAAAATGAAAACGGCGCTCCATGTTTGCAGAGGAAATTGGAGCAATCGGGAGGATGTCCTGCTTCGGGGTGCATATGACCCCCTTGTTCCCTATTTCAGCAGGATGAACATCAATCAATTTGTGCTCGAGTATGCTACGGAAAGGTCAGGGAGTATCGAGGCGCTTGCTCATTTACCTCCGGACAAAGAGGTTGGACTTGGGGTTGTCGATCCGCGGACAACGGAAGTGGAAACCGTTGACTTTGTGGTAAACAAAGTGAAATCGCTACTAAAATACCGTCGACCCGAACAAATCTACCTGAACCCTGATTGCGGCTTTGGTACATTTGCCGACCGGCCGGTTAATACAAGAGAGTTTGCTGTGCAAAAATTACAGGTCATTCATCAGGCAGCAGAGAGGTTGCGTTTACTCTTTGGTGGACGCAGGTAATCTACAATAAACACAAAAGGAAATTTATTTGTGCAAGGGCGTTAACCCATTTTTCACCGTGGGTACTTTGTGATATTACAAGGGCTCCAGTACGTCACAAGGTTGCTTTACCAGGCTGATTTTCCGGTTGTCCTGCAATAAAATTGAATGGATTGTGGTATCCCGCTTAGCGCCCGCGGCATTAAAGATCGAGCATATCTGACGCTTAAAAATTTAACCTCTTTTTTGCAAACTCTCTGAATTTTCGTCCACTCAAAACGGAGAAAATCCAGATATTATGTGCACCTTGCAGGGTTAAACTCCAGTTTGCCTGAGTTTACCGGCGGCCTCACGGTCCACGATAAACAAAAGCCTGCCATTCACAGGCTGGATGATCTGGGCCGGCAATCTCTGTGGCTGGTAATCACCTTCAAGGACTTCTCGTAATACTGGTGCCTTCGATGCGCCAGAAATCAAAAACATAGCTTCCCGTGTCTGGTTTATCGTGGGAACCGAAAGGGTAAAACGGTACGCGCCAAGTTTTTCTACATAATGTGCGAGAACGAGGCTACCCGTTTCGTCAAGTGCGGTGGTAAAAGGAAAGAGAGATGCGGTATGTCCGTCATCTCCCATGCCAAGCAGGATTAAGTCGAAACGGGGAAACGCTCCTGCATTCAGACGAAAAAATGACTTTAATGCCTGCCCATATTCCATTGCCGCACGAGCTCGATCTTCCTGCTCCGCCGGTATCCGGTAAATATTTTCTTTCGGAATAGATACCCGGTTAATAAGCGCTTCGCATGCCATACGATAATTACTCTCAGGGTGATCCGGCGGGACACAGCGTTCGTCTCCCCAGAACAGATGAACATGAGGCCAGGACACCAGCTCACGATAAGCATCGCTGGCAAGTTGCAGATAGAGTCCCCTCGGAGTGGAACCGCCAGACAAGGCAACTGTGAAAAATCCCTTCGTACGAATTGCCTCATCAGCCAGACGAACAAACTCTTGTGCAGCCCTGTGGCTTAATTCATCGGAGTTCCCGACAATCAGGATTTCACGCTTGCCAGTTGTTTTGGTCATATCTGCTCTTCATCCGGAATCACCGGCCACATTTCCTCCACTCCCGTCCGTCCCTTGCTATCAACTCGTCAGCCTCCTGCGGGCCCGATGTGCCTGCAGCATAATTAGGGTATTTTCGATGTGGCAGCGCTTTCCATACATCTTGTATCGTTGACACCACACCCCAGCTTGCTTCAACCATGTCAGCACGCTGAAACAGGGTTGCATCTCCCAGCATGCAGTCATACAACAGCCGCTCGTGCCCGGTGCTTGGTGTGCGACCGAAATAGTCTTCATACTTGAATTCCATATCGACCGTCCCCATACGCACCAGGGGACCGGGGATCTTGGCGCCAAAATTAAGCGAAATACCCTCATTCGGCTGGATATGGAGCACCAGTAAGTTTGGTTTCAGTTGTTCTACCGTAGTTTTGCGAAATAATACAAAAGGGGCGCTTTTGAACTGAATGGCAATCTCGGTAACCCGGCAGGGGAGCCGTTTTCCGGTCCGCAGGTAAAACGGAACGTTAGCCCAGCGCCAGTTATCGATGTACAGCTTCATTGCCACGAACGTCTCAGTAAAGGAATTAGGCGGCACGCTTGGTTCGGACCGGTAAGCGGGCACGCGCTGTCCTTGTACTACGCCTTCACCATATTGCCCTCTGACCGTACACCTGAGGACTCCTTCCGGTGTTATCGACTGAATGGCATGTAAAATTTTGACCTGTTCATCACGCACAGCATCCGCTTCAAAGGAAATCGGCGGTTCCATTGCCGTCAACGTAAGCAACTGAAACATGTGGTTTGGCACCATATCCCTTAGCGCGCCGGCATTGTCGTAATAGTCGCCCCGCTGCCCCACGCCAATATCCTCAGCCACCGTGATTTGTACGTGATCGATGTAACGGCGGTTCCAAATGGGCTCAAAGATACCGTTGGCAAAACGGAAGACCATAATATTTTGTACGGTTTCCTTGCCCAGATAATGGTCTATGCGGTATATCTGACTCTCACTCAGGACCTTTCTGATTTCCTGATTCAGGGCGCGGGCAGACTCAATATCCCGTCCGAATGGCTTTTCAATAATGACCCGTCGCCAGCACCCGTTTTCTTCACGGGCAAGGCCGGCGGCACCAATGTGCTGAATAATCGGAGAAAACAGTTCGGGTGAGGTTGCAAGATAATAGAGATAATTTCCCCGGGTACCCTGCTCACTGTCCACTTTCAACAAAAGGTCCCTGAGTTGCAGATAATCATTTGGATCCTGAATATCCCCCGGTGAATAATAGAGTCGTTGGACGAACCAGTTCCACAAGTCCGGATCAATCGCCCCTGTCGCATGCTCTTTCATATCTTTGCTGATCCTCTCACGGAACTCTTCATGGCTCATTTTGGTGCGGGAAAAGCCGACGATGGCAAATTCTCTGGATAATAAACGTTCACGCGCAAGATTATACAGCGCCGGAATAAGTTTTCGCTTGGCAAGGTCACCCGAAGCTCCAAATATAACCATAACGCAAGGGTTGCCAGGCTTCCCCAACGGTTCACTAACGGCAATCATTTCATTTGTGCATTCCATCCGTATCCCCTTTTCATGATCTCTTTGATGATTACTCTTGTTTGTTTGTATTTACGAGCTTTAATCGCATCATCTCCGCAAAGAGCCCAACTTCATATTCAATTCCTTTCAGTATATCATTTTCTCCTGCAAAGTTAATGCATTTCTTCATCTCCTTGAGCGCCCTTGCATCCCTTTCCAGGAGGATCTTTGCCGTAGTAATTGCATGATGCAGAACTTCCTTATGTGGCACGATCTGGTTGACAAGACCCCATTCTAAAGCAGTCTCCGCGCGAATCATCTTGCCGAGGAACAACATTTCTTTCGCGCGGGCGGTGCCAATAAAACGCGGCAGACGCTGCGTGCCGCCAAGCCCGGGAATAATGCTCAGCTCAGGCTTCGCCTCCGGCAGGCTGAAAAATGAGGTTTCCGAAGCAATCCGCAAATCACACAACATAGCAAGCTCCAATCCCGCGCCAATGGTAACGCCGTTAATGGCGGCAATAACGGGTTTTTTGCAATTTTCAATTTCGACAAACATATCGTGGGCGCGCTTGAATCGTTCGTAGTTCTTTTCAGCCACGAGACCGGAAATCCAGGAGCCAAAGAGTTCATCCCGGTCTGCACCGTCACTGAATACCCCTCTGAGCTTGCTGGCGATAATAATAGCTCCTATAGTATCATCGCCCTCATACTGATCCATTTTATCGTAGATGGCGTCCAGCAGCCACGAACCGATGGAGTTGCGGGGCGGTTTTTTCATGGAGATAATGCCAACCGCCCTGCCATTCTCAGCCCTTATCTCTTCAAACTCGATGTGGGCATAACCGGAATTATCGCCACGATTCATGCGGATGTCTTTCATTACGTAATAAACCTTAACTCAATCGTGTTATAAGGATTTTGATTTTGCAAAAATATTCTCTCATAAATACGACTAACCAATTCAATCCACCGCAGAGAGCGCCGGGGTCGCAAAGGGTTTTAAGGGAAAAGCAGACATACCGTGCGGAATTTCCCTTTCTTGTTTGTTTTTCTTAGTTCTCCGTACTACAATCCATCAACTTCTTGTTTTTTATGCTCACCTTTCAAATTGCACGATCGCAATGCCCCGTTCAGATAATGTTTACGCAAAGTTTTGAGCATTGAGTTTTTGTCATTTGGAAATTGTTTCGTAATTTCGATATTCGTATTTCGAATTTGGTTGTGGCCAGAGGCCGCGCCAGGCCCTCTATGGCGATCTGCTACAGTTGCTTTATATTTTTAATGCCACCTCAAAACCTTCGTGAATGGACTCGAGGGCGGTACGCACCTTAACACAGTCTCCGATAAAGTATGTCTCCGGGAATTTGCCATCTATTTGCTTCCGAAGTTCTTCGTTGGGGCTGTATCCAACAGCGATAACAACGGTATCGGCATTGATACCATGGTCTTGCCCGTCCTTTTCGTAAATCACGTCTGTGCTTCCATGTCCATTTTTACCAGGTTTGCTTACAATTTCTTTTACCTTTACTTCCGTTATCTCCTTTACACCGGCATCTTTTATTTCGTTCAGGATGATCCAGCGCGTTGAGATGCCAAAGCCTCCACCTATCTTTCTCTTCATTTCCAGGATGGTAACATTCCGGTTCCCCCGTGCGGTGTATTCAATCACATCTCTGGCATCAAACACCTTGTGTTTCAGGAGAAAACAGGCCACATCCGGCCTCATTGCCCCCTGTTTGGCCACATGCAAGGCCACCTCACACCCTACCGTTCCACCGCCGATAATGACGACGTCTTTCCCGACAGACACCTTACCGTCCAATACATCACTGGCAACGCACACCTTTTCCGCTGGTATTCCGGGAAGATTCAGCACGATGGGATTCCCGCCGGTGGCAACAATTACCGCATCGGGCTGTTCTTCTTTTAATGTCTGGGAATCTGCCGCTTTTCCCGTTTTTACCTGCACCTTGAGCTTGGTAATCTGTCGTTCCAGATAGGTTATAATATTTTGAATTTCTCCGCGTCCGGGAGGAATAGAGGCATATCGTAATTGACCACCCAGATGGTTATTTTTTTCGTAAAGAGTGACATGGTGTCCCCGTAATGCCAGAACACGAGCGGCCTCCATACCACCCGGCCCTCCTCCTATAACCACCACTTTTTTCGGCTTACTCGTCCTGGTTATCTTATACTCGCCCTCACGCCCTGCCATCGCATTGTACGTGCATGAGACGGGTTTAAAGTTGAGCAAGGAATCAAAACACCCCTGATTGCATGCGATACAGGTCCGGATGTCATCCAGGGATCCACTTTTATATTTATTTGGCAAATCCGGATCTACGATAAGCGGCCTGCCAATAGACACCATATCCGACTGTTCGTGCTCCAAAATCTCTTCGGCCAGCTTGAGGTCGTTTATCCTCACGGAGGCAATCACGGGAACCTTCACCTGTGATTTGATCTTCTCTGAAAGAAATGCATACGCCATTCGCGGAATAGCCATCAGCATAATGGGCGTCTTGCTCTCGTGCCAGCCGGGAGATACGTTAAAGGCGTCGGCGCCGGCTTGTTCTAATATTTTAGCGATTTCCAGACTCTCATGTATCCGGAGTCCCTCCTCTACAAAGTCGTCCCCTGACATTCGAAAGATTATGGGATAATCCTGCCCGACCGTCTCTTTTATTGCGCGAATCATCTCCCTGGCAAAACGTGTCCTGTTTTCAAGGCTTCCGCCGTATGCATCGTCGCGTTTGTTGGTGGCATTTGAGAGGAACTGATTAATGAGATATCCCATCCCCCCGTGAAGCTCCACCGCATCGAAGCCTGCCTTTTTTACCCTCATGGTGGCGCTGACATACGTATCGATAACCATCTTAATCTCCGTGATTGTCAGGGCATGAGGTTCCTGCTTGATGCTTCTATGGGTTAGCGGGGACGGTGAAACCGGCTGCATCTTGGTAAAAAAGGAGGATGCGCTCCGGCCACCATGCAGGATTTGCGCTGCAACACGAACATCATATCTGTGAATGGCATCGGTCAGTTTTTTCAGCCCCGGAATCAATTCGTCCTTGTCCAGCCCAATAATACTCTTCCAGACCTTGCCGTTCATTTCAGGATAACAGCCACCTACGACAATGATGCCAACCCCACCCTGTGCCCGTTCCCGGTAAAAATCAATAATCCGGTCGTTAATGGTGCCATCTGAGGTAAACCCCAGGTCCATGGCGGACATCATAATCCGATTTTTTATAGTCATCCGGCCGATATGTATGTTATCAAACAATTTGCTCATAATTCATTAACGAATATCAAATGTGTGTGTAGTTTTAGCGAAGTGACCTGTTAATCGTTGGGGTGGTAAATATCCAGCCCATCATAAAAGGCAAGAGGATACATGGAAGATGCCTGAGACAGCGTATGTCATCCTTTTCCGGGAATTTTTAAAGAAAAGCACCTTGCGTGTTGCAATATTCCGGTTCTTATCCTACAACATCCAGAATATCGGGATTATAAGGCTCACCTTGATATTTGTCAAGTTTAACCTTATACGAACGCTATTTCGTGTCTCTTATCAAGTAATTTCCCTTGCACCGGTGGAGAGTGGAATACAAACGAGATGAATTAAGATGAGGCGAAAGGTACATCTCACAGGAAATCTCCAACCAGTATCTTCCATGGACACGTTGCACTTATTTAAAAAGACACATTGAGCGTCCGAAATTTCTCTCCAAATCTTCTGCTGTAATCCCATTTCAACCTCGTACAAGTGATGGGCGCTGTCTGGCATCTAATTGGCATTCTGGATTTCACCTTTCACAATCTCAGGCATACCTTTTCACGTTTATTACAATCTGAATCCGGTGTTGGTGCTGTGGTGCTACAAGGCATAACAGATCATTCACGTTTGTGTATGCGGCAGAAGCATCCACACACGGGGTGAGATCGTAAAAGAAAGACCAACGACACGTTGACAGCTCATATTCCAGGTACATAGGCATAAACGAAAGGGCTATTGCGACATGGTATCTAAAAACAGGTACGGCATAAATACGACACAGGGAGAAGGCTATGTGTTTGTATGTTGCCAACATACCAAGACTTAAAAATATCTTGTAATTTCGAGGTAACAAATTATAATGATAATACTCTGGAGGAAAAGGTTTGTCTTTTGACCTCATGTATCCTGTCTATTTTTTACCATGAAAACGTTTGTCGTGAAAAAAGTTTTTTTTACCACAGTTATTATTCTCTTTATATCATGCTTCCTCAATACAGGAATCTTCGCTCAACTACCATCCTTTCTTATTCCTCCGACAGAATTCAGTGCATTTGATACCCCAAACGATGCAGGGGAAACAATATCACTGACCTGGTCAGTCTCTCCGAGTGACGCCCCCGATGCTTTCTATGTGGTTTACATCGACAAGGATAAAAACGGTCTCTTTGAAAAAGAGGCCATCCGGATAAAGTCAAACACCAGCTATCGAACGGGCGCCCCTGAAATTTACGGGCACAAAAAATCAAATGAAAATTATCATTACGTGCAGATATTCCCCAGAAAGCTGTTTAACGGGGAAGCGATTGACAAGAAGCAGGTCTATTACTTTAAGTTGGGAATGGTCGCCGGGGAGAGTAAAATTGTCTTCGATACGGTAGCCTCTGCAAGGGCGCGTGGGAATTGGTTGCATATGAAAAAGGCAAACAATTTTATCATCATGATCATCCTTTCGGTTATTATTTTTTATTTTATCGTGCATGCGCGCCGAAACCCCAATATGTTCTTACGAAAGATTAGTGGACTGGACGCCGTCGATGAGGCACTGGGTCGTGCCACGGAAATGGGCAAACCCGTGCTGTTTGTTCACGGGTTGACCGGCATGGGAAGCATATCGACTATTGCAGCAATAAGTATCCTGGGCAGGATTGCACGGAAGATTGCTGATTATGATGCCAACTTAAAGGTCGTGAATAATGACCCTATTGTAATGTCGGTTAGTCAGGAGGTCGTGAAGGAATCGTACCTTGAGGCAGGCCGTCCCGATGCCTATACTTCTGACAACGTCTTTCTGGTGGCATCGGAACAATTTCCTTACGTGGCGGCGGTTGGCGGCATTATGACCAGGGAAAGACCGGCCGCTAATTTTTTTGTCGGATATTTCTATGCAGAGGCATTGATCCTGGCAGAAACCGGCGCTGCTACCGGCGCAATCCAGATCGCCGGCACTGATGCCTACACCCAGTTGCCTTTCTTTATCACCACGTGTGACTACACCCTGATTGGAGAGGAACTGTATGCAGCCAGCGCCTATTTGTCGAGAGAGCCCATGCTCATGGGCACGCTCAGGGCACAAGATGTGGGGAAGGGCATCCTTATCGTTATCCTGGTATTAGGTACGATACTTGCCAGTTTTGGGTTGACATTTATCACGCGTCTGTTTGAGGCCTTTTAAGGAGGATGCGTAGCATGCCATCGGTAATTCAGAAAAGATTATACCATTCTGTTAGGATATTTTGGCTAAATAAAGAACTTTTAGAGACCAATATTCTTAACGCTGCGAACACATTAGCCGATATCTAAATCCTGCAAACGAGGCGAAGTCTTGTTTGCAGGATTTAGGTTGTAAGTAAATATGAAAATTTATCTGGATAATTGTTGTTTCAACCGTCCCTTTGACGATCAATCTCAGCTTAGGATCAGACTTGAAACTGAAGCAAAATTAAAGATTCAGGAAGAGATTCGGGCAGGAAATTTAAAATTGGCATGGTCATACATATTGGATTATGAAAATAGCAAAAATCCATTTGAATATCGAAAATTTCGTATCAGAGGATGGGCGAAATATGCTTTAACAAATATCAAAGAAAACGCTGAAGTAATTAAAAGAGCGAATTTGTTGAAGCGAAAAGGATTTAAAAAAATTGGATTCCTTGCATATCGCATGCGCCATTATCTCGAAATGCGACTACTTTCTTTCCACAGATGACAAAATTCTAAATTTGTCAAAAATATTGGAGGGAAAAATAAAAATAACCGATCCAATAGTTTTTATAAAGGAGATCTTATCATGATTACAGATACGGAAATAAGGCTAAAGGGGCTACAGGTCCTTACAGAATTTCTTGGTGATGTTGAAGCAGAACGATTTATCTCCCTTATCCAAAGAGAACTATTTGATTATACAAAATGGCGTCAAGGGTTGGATGAAGACTTATCTATCGAGGAAATTAGTAAAAGGGCAATGGCTGTGCGCAATAAAAATGCCAAACAATTGTATTCCAGATGAACATAAATCTTAGAAAGGATTTTTTTGCAAGTAATCACTTATGAACTTTCTTAAACGTACCATTCCACTCATCATTGCCTTTGTCATGGGCGTGCTCATGGCCATGCAGTATTATGTCCCTCATAAACTCTCACAGGAACTGCTGGAGGTGGTGTCCAAATGGGATCGGATTATAGCGGGTTTTGCCGTATTTATTGGCGCTTATAGCCTGTTTCATCTTCATTGGACAAGAATTAAAAGGAAAGTGGAAGGCTGGGGATACAGCGTCTTTGTCTATTTCGGGGCGATTATTACCCTCTTCTTCGGCTTTCTGAATGGAGGAAAATTTTTCTGGAATGACAAGCAGGAAGGCACGATGTTTGACTGGCTTTATTATTATGTGCAGGTGCCGGCAGGCGCTACGATCTTTTCCATTCTGGCTTTTTTTATCGCATCTGCGGCCTACCGGACCTTTCGCGCCCGCACCAACGAATCGACGGTACTGCTCATTGCCGCTGTTATCGTTATGCTCGGAAGGGTGCCCATTGGGAATTATATTTCTCAGTACATCCCGGCAGTCGCTGACTGGATCATGGCGGTTCCCAACCTCGCAGCCAAACGTGGTATTCTTTTGGGTGTGAGCCTGGGGGCGATTGCGACTTCTCTCAAAATCATCTTTGGTATTGAGCGGTCTTATCTGGGCGGGGGTGATTAGTGGAAAGGCTTTTACGGATAGACCGCCGCATTATCTTTGCAATCATTACCGTAGCGGTGATTGCCTCCCTCATCTTACGATTTGAGCTGCCCATACCCGCCTCAGAACCGGTTCAGGGAATTTATAAAAAGATAGAGTCATTGCCAGAGGCTCCCGTGTCATGATCGCCTTTGATTATGACCCCGCCTCTAAGGAAGAACTCCAGCCCATGGCCATTGCCTTCCTTCATCATTGTTTTAGCAGGAATTTAAAAGTTATTGGGATGACCCATTACCCGGGCGCTCCGGGCCTGGCTGAGCAGGCAATGACCTCTGTGGCCAATCAATACCATAAAAAAAATGGTGAAGATTACGTCTTTTTAGGCTATAAACCCGGATCGGCATCCCTCATTATTAATATGGGAGAAAACCTTTATTCTGCCTTTCCCAAGGATTTTTACGGGAATGACACGATGACGTTGCCTGTACTACAGGGTATTGATTCATTAAGAGAAATCCGTTATCTATTCGATCTTGCAGCGGGGACGACGATAGAAACATGGATAGCATTCGGGAAGGAAAAATATAAATTTGAACTGGGGGCGGGATGCACCGCCGTGATGGGCCCCGATATGTATCCCTTTCTTCAGTCAAAACAGATTAGCGGCTTGCTCGGCGGACTCAAAGGCGCAGCAGAGTATGAGGCGCTGGTAAACAAAAAAGCCAACGCCGTGAGTGGTATGCGACCACAAAGCGTGGTGCATGTGATTATTATTATTTTCGTTATCTTTGGCAATATCATCTATTTTATATCCAAAAGGTAAGGCATGCGTAAGGATTCTAATTTCTTCATTCTTGTTGGCACCATGGGATTGTTCATCTGCATTAATATCTTTTTAATGGTATCGGGGAAACTCCCATTTTCCTTCGATGGGTTTGGCATTATCCTCGGTGTCGGGCTTACCCTGGCCATTTACAGTTTTCTGTATAAGGACAATCCTGCCTTCAAGATTGCAGAGAATCTTTATGTAGGCGTATCCCTAGGTTACACCATCATCATTACCTGGTTTAATTTCTTGAAACCGGACCTCTATGACCCCCTTATCGTCCCAATGTTTTCAAAGGCTGCAACGAAGGCCCCTCAATATGCATTGCTCATTCCTTCCCTGCTGGGGATCTTTATGCTCCTGAGATTTTCGAGGAGGTTGTCGTGGCTGAGCCGCTGGACATTTGCCTTTGTGGTGGGTCTTGGGGCAGGGATAAGCATTCCGCGGGTCATCTCGGCATTCATCCTCGAACAGATCAAACCCTCATTAACTCCTGTGTTTTCAGGCGGCGAGACCATCTTCTCCAGCGTGAATACCTTATTGATCTTACTGGGCGTTATCTCGGTGCTGATTTACTTTATCTTTTCCGTTGAGCACAAAGGTGCGATCGGAACGGTATCCAAGATTGGCATCTGGTTTCTCATGATCTCCTTTGGTGCATCCTTCGGCTATACGGTCATGGGCAGGTTATCTTTGCTTATCGGCCGCATTCAGTTTTTGCTCAGGGATTGGTTGGGTATTTTACAATAACGATAAAATCATACCTGTAGGGGCGAAGCATTTGTTTGTTACTAAAAAGCGTAACAATTTACTGCCTATAACAAACAATGCTTCGCCCCTACCAATACACATATGCGCATCATGATGATTTTGTTATCGGAAGGGAACTAAACAATGCCACGTATCTTCGATAACATAGAACAACAACTTCTCCCTGCACTCCGGGAAGCACTTCAGCTATCGGCACATGGGGATGACAATTTATTTTTTTCGTTCATTATATCTCAGATGCTCATACCCGTGTGGCTTTATACGGCGGACATTACCACCACGAGATTTCATCTGAATACCGCTTCCTTTAACAATCTCTCCAATGCAACTTACCTTTACACCGTCAAGCAAACCGGACGACAAGACCCTTTTTGCCTGGGTATGCGACACCGTCATCAGCAATTCATAATCCTCACCATCAAATAATGCATGATACAGCGGTGTATGTCCGGTTTTCTTTGATAATTCAACTGCTGCAGAAGAGGCAGGAATTTGATCTTCATAGAGAATGGCACCCACACCACTCTCTTCTACGATATGATTTAAATCCGCCGTCAATCCGTCACTGATATCAATCATGGCATGTATCGTAAAGTTCTTATTCAAAACAAGCGCCTCTTTCAGTCGAGGTTCGAAAGAAAGATGCCTGCCAAGAATTGACCCTCCCAGCGTCCCGGTTACCAGGATTGCATCCCCCACTCTTGCACCTGAACGCCTGATGGGTTTCAGGCCATCGTCTCTCCCCAGCATGGTAACATTAATACAGAAAGGACTGCGGCCACTGATAATATCACCACCCACAATCTCGATGTTATAAGTATCTGAGATACCCCATATACCTTTATAAAGCTTCCTTGCAAAATTTTCCGTGGTATGATCAGGAAAACAGATAGAGACGACCGCGACGGTGGGCTGACACCCCATAGCTGCCACATCACTGACACTACAGGCAATTGCCTTTCTGCCTACCTCCTGAATGGTGCATTTTTTCAAATCAAAATGGGTGCCATCCACCAGCATATCTGTCGTAATGAGGCACAACTTATCCGATGAGACGTCTATAACGGCGCAATCATCTCCGATCCCCAGCATAACGCCTTTACGTCTTTTCTGCCGTTTCCGAATCCATTCTATGAACGAGAATTCACCCATGAAACCTCTTTGTGTTTTTGACTAAAAATAAAGCACCACTTTAGTTTTTTGAAAAACAGCCCCGTAGGGGCGAGATGTTTATAGAAAATGCAATATACAAAACCTTAGCTCCATCGGAGCGTCATGTGAAACACAGAAACACCATGTCGCTCCGATGGAGCTTGATTATGGCATAATGGTTTATCTATAAATATATCGCTCCTAACGGAGCTTTTCCCGATACTTTTTCAAAAAACCAAACTGTTACAAAATAAAACTATTTTGAGTTTTTACAGAGAAATACTATACCATCTTTAACTTGCTTGACTCAACATTTTAAATTTATTAGTATGTGTCTTTATTACTAAATCAGACATGCATAACCAATTAAAGCCAACTTCGTACAAAAGCAAGAGTCCCAAGGCAACTGCCCTAAAATTTATCGTTTTGCTAGGAGTCGTGAGTCTCTTTGCGGACGCCACCTACGAGGGCGCCCGGAGTATCAATGGCCCATATCTGGCCCTGCTTGGAGCAAGCGCAACGACGGTCGGATTTGTTGCAGGACTTGGGGAATTGATCGGACATAGCCTGCGACTAATCTCAGGGTACATCAGTGATAAAATAGGAAGATACTGGGCAATTACGATATTTGGCTATTTGCTGAATATGTTAGCGGTACCCGCCCTTGCACTGGCAGGGCGTTGGGAGATCGCCGCTATCCTCATGATCACCGAGCGCATAGGAAAGGCGATCCGGACCCCGGCTCGTGATGCAATGCTTTCTCACGCAACCAGGGAGATTGGCAGAGGGAAGGGCTTCGGATTACACGAGGCATTAGACCAGATTGGAGCCGTGCTTGGCCCTCTCGCACTTGCGGGAGTGCTTTATTACCGGGAGAGTTATCGGACGGGGTACATTATCCTGCTTGTACCTGCCCTTATGGCAATAAGCGTGCTCGTAACGGCCCGGTGGTTATATCCTCAACCCAGAAATCTGGAAGTGACTCAGCCTGAACTGGAGACAAAGGGATTCCCCAAAAAATTCTGGCTTTATCTCATTGCCGTTGGACTGATTGCCGCTGGTTATGCGGACTTTCCGCTGATTGCATATCACTTCAAAAAAGTATCCGTTGCTTCAAACACCTGGATTCCGCTCTTTTATGCCCTTGCAATGGGAGTCGATGCCATCGCTGCACTCTTCTTTGGATATCTGTTTGACCGCAACGGAATTTCCATACTCATCATCGCCTCGCTCATTTCCATGCTCTTTGCCCCGTTGGTTTTTTTGGGAAACTTTTCTCTGGCGATTATCGGAGTAGCGCTCTGGGGCATAGGTATGGGGGCGCAGGAAACCGTCATGCGCGCGGCTATCGCAGAGATGGTCCCGGTAAACAGACGTGGCACGGGCTATGGTATTTTTAATACCGGCTACGGAATATGCTGGTTCCTCGGCAGCGCATTGATGGGGGTTCTTTATGACTTTTCTTTAATGACTCTCATCGCATTTTCGGTCGTAACACAGTTTGCCTCAGTCCCCTTGCTGCTGTTGATCAAGAAAATGCCACCTAACTGCTATTCTGCTATGCTTCAAAGAGACAGGTGAGCTTTCGTGTAAAAATAGATTTTACAATCCAAAAACTATGTAAAATGAAAATGGCTTCAAACAAACCGGTGCATGACATAAACGTCGACCAAACCGAGATTCGTGTGGTGAAATGCCTTTGGCACAGTCCCAACAATCTTAAATCCGAGTTTGAACCATAATTGAAGAGCAACAAGATTTGTGCTCACCACGAAATTGAATTGTATTGCTGAAAAACCCAGTTTCCGTGCCCGCTTTATGGAATGGCTTCCCATGGCCTTGCCTATGCCTTGCCCGCGTGCCTCTGGATGTACCATATAAGCCGCATTTGCCACGTGGGCGCCCAGACCAGGCTGATTCTTCCTCAGAATATAGGTACCGAGAATTTTATTCTGTATTTCTGCAACATACGTATGAACGGGCGGTGACATCCACAAGGTGCTGCAATCCTCTTTGCTGGCCTTTGGATCAAAGGCAAAGGTATCGCCCCTTTTTACTACTTGATGAAAAATCTCCCATATATCATTAAAATCCGAATCCTTTGCCTTCCGAATTCTTATCATGTATGCGCTTCCGGGTTTACACAATTATTCGGTCTTTGATTATGTAAGACGGCAACAATATTCTCTGCCGCCATGACAGCCATTTTAGCGCGGGTTTCATTCGTTGCACTGCCAAGATGGGGAGCGAGCACCACATTATCCAGTTCTGCAAGTCCCGGCTTTAATTTGGGTTCTTCCTCATAGACATCGAGCCCTGCCCCTGCAATCTGCTTATTTCGTAAGGTATGTACCAAGGCCGCTTCATCAATTACGGCGCCCCTTCCGGTATTGATAAGATACGCCGTCCGCTTCATTAGGGAGAGTTCCTTTGCGCCGATCAGGTGTCTGGTCTTTTCAGAAAGCGGGGCATGAAGGGAAATGAAATCCGATTGCCTGAGTAACATCTCAAGATTCACCCTTTGAGCGCCGAGCATCTCTTCCAGGACAGCATTTCGGCTCTGTTGTGTCATATAAAGGACCCTCATATTCCATCCCCGCGACCGCATGGCCATTGCCGTTCCAATCCTTCCTGCGCCAATAATACCGAGGGTCTTTCCCACGAGGTCACCCCCAAGCAGCATCATGGGCGCCCAACCGGTAAATTTACCTGCACGGCTAAGCTTATCGCCCTCCACAATTCTCCGGGTTATGGAAAAGAGCAATGCCCAGGCCATATCGGCGGTGCTGTCCGTCAACACACCGGGCGTATTCGTTACGACGATGCCCTTGGCGGTGGCAGCTTTGACATCGATATTGTCATACCCCACAGCATAATTGGCAACAATCTTCAGATTTGCTGCCTCTTGCATCAAGCGTGCATCGATCCTGTCTGAGAGCATCGTGATGATTGCGTCTCTGCCCTTTGCCTCCTTCAGCAGCTCGTCATAGGTCAACAGCCTGTCATGCGGGTTTACCTCCACCTTTTGGCAAACCGTCTTGAGTATCTTAACACCTTCTTCAGGAATCTTTCGGGTAATAAATACACTGAATGTCATTTGTAATTTCCTTTAAGAACGAATTATTTGCAGTACTCCCTGTATAAAATCATGTAATTTACAATAATTTTCTTCGCCTCCGGACGCAAGTCCTGTTTTATATCCGCATTTTGTAAGACCCGTTCTATGATTTTCCAGGCCTCACACCAATCCTGCTCAAAGGCTATTTGCGCCCTTACCAGGGCTAGCACCATCGAAACGGTAAAACTCTCTTTCATCATCCTCTGTGCCTCTTCAAGTAATACGATCGCATTTTCCGGATGAAAATAGTCATCCATTGCGACAAGATAACCCAGACAAAATATCTCATCAGCGCTGAGAAAATCCGTATCCAGCTCGGTAATTGACATATGGTATAATAACCCCAGATAATACGTATAGAGCTCTGCATTACTCTTTCCCTCAAACCGCCATGAAAGTGCATTAATTACGGCTGCTTTATGATCGATAGGATTTTCCGGGGATGATAGAAATTCAGCAATTTCTACTCCCATTACGCCTTCCAGATGTGCCCTCTGAACCATTTTGACATCCTTATAGGCCTCATAAAAATCGGTAGCGGTAATTGGCGAATCGGCCTGGCTGGTTGCCGGAAATACAAACAACAATTTCAGTATAAAGACTGCTACTAATATTTTTTTCATCTCAAATCTTTCCTCATTTTGCTGTTAAAAAAATAACACCTCTGTTTTTAAGCCGTCTGCTTTTTGTAGGTGACATTGAAAATGCTATCACTGAGCCATTTCTTAAAACCCGGATTATCCATAAATTGCTTAAATAATTCCGTATGATCGGATAGTAACTCAATAATTACCTTTTCCAACGCCTTATCATGCTCTATCCTTGCATTCTGCTCATCCGATTGCCTGATTGCATTCTGATACGCCTTATCGGCAGCCACCTTTGCAGGGATTTCATCGCTGATTACCTTCCTTATTTTATCGGCATCCTTCCAATCAATGTTGCCAAACTGGTCATTAAAGGTCTTGATGATGTTGCTCAAATAATCCATTTCAGCCTCTACAATGCGCCCGTCTCCGCTTGTTGGAATCGGGCCAATTTCTGCATCTTCATCGGGGAGGGAAATGGTCCGGGTAGCCTTTACTTCTACACGATAGCTATCCATATCAATCGTTTCAAGAATCCCCTTCGACAAGTCTTCTTCTAACGGCGCCGGGAGCTTTGGAATCAGGAAATTCAGGAAAATTGATAATTTTTCCCACTCAGCGTTCGTGTACGGTAAAATTGATGACAAAAAACTATAGGTGCGGACGAATGCCTTTGCCTTGCCTTTGAAATCAACCTGTCCATCTTCATCAAGCTCAGATTTATAAGTAGCTACACATGCATCGAGTATGGGGTCTAACTGATCACGATCAGCCCCGTTGAGATAGAATGAAACCAATTCTTCAACCTGGTTCCAGCCGTAGACCTGATAGCCGTCTATATCAGCTTTCAAATTGTGAAGTTTATTTGGATCTGTTTCTTCGCTAAGTATCGTAGTACGATAGTAATCTGCAAACGCCTCTTGTATCGTATCGATATCATTCATGAAATCAAGCACAAATGTATCATACTTTTGGGGATGTGCGCGGTTTAATCGCGAGAGTGTTTGCACCGCCTTTATCCCGGAAAGTTGTTTATCCACGTACATGGTGTGTAACAGGGGCTCATCGTAACCCGTCTGGAATTTATCTGCTACGATGAGAAAACGATAAGGGTCTTCCTGAATTTTCTCCGGAATCCTATTACTGGGGAAGCCATTGAGCGATGCCTCGGTTACTTTCTTGCCTCCGTACTCATGTTCTCCTGAGAACGCTACGATTGCCTCGCAAGAGCTCTTTCTTTCCTGTAAATAGTCCACAAAGGCGTGATAATACTGGATTGCCCGTTCGATACCGCTGGTAACAACCATAGCCCGCGCCTGACCTCCGATCTTTCTGTGAGACAGGACGCATTCATGGAAATGGTCGATCATGATCTCCGCTTTCTGGCGAATGGCGTGTTCATGTGATTCCACATACCTCCGAAGCTTTTTTTGCGCCTTTTTCGTATCAAACTCCGGATCGTCTCCAACGATTTTCATCAGACGATAATAACTGTCCACCGGGGTATAACTTTTCAGTACATCGAGAATAAAACCCTCTTCAACAGCCTGTTTCATGGTGTAAATATGGAAAGGGCGATGCTTCACCTTATCCCCTTCGCGATATGGCGCGCCAAATATTTCCAACGTCTTGTTTTTAGGAGTTGCGGTAAAGGCGAAGTAGCTCGCGTTGGAGAGCATCTTCCGTGTTTCCATGATACGATTGATTTTGTCTTCTATAGTTTCATCACCTTCCGGGTCGTCACTCTCTGTTGGGTGCTCTGACAGCGCCATGTGCATCTTCGTAGTCGTGCGTCCACCCTGACTTGAATGGGCTTCGTCAATAATAATTGCAAATTTACTGCTGCGGTGCTCATCGCCAATTTCATCCAATACGAAGGGAAACTTCTGAACGGTGGTAATAATAATCTTCTTACCGGATTTTAGATATTTGCGAAGGTCTCCCGACCGTTCAGCATGACCAACAGTGGCCGATACCTGAGCAAACTGTTTGATGGTATCCTTAATCTGTTTATCAAGAATACGGCGGTCTGTAACAACAATCACCGAATTAAAAACAAGATGATCATCTTTTTTCAATCCAATCACTTGATGGGTAAACCATGCAATGGAATTACTTTTTCCGCTGCCTGCCGAGTGCTGGATTAAATACCTTTTCCCTACGCTATGTATGCAGGCATCAGCAAGCAGTTTTTGCACCACGTCCAGTTGATGATATCTTGGGAAAATTTGCTTACGCCTTTTCAGTCCTTTGTCATCTTTTTCTTCTATAATCTGTGCGTAGTTTTCGATAATATTCGATAAACTGTGTTTTGTAAGCATCTGTTTCCAGAGATAGTCCGTTTGCAAACCATTCGGATTCGGCGGATTTCCGGCCCCGTCATTCCACCCCTTATTGAAGGGCAGGAACCATGAGCTCTTACCTTTCAGGTGGGTGCACATGCGCACCTCGTGATCATCCACGGCAAAATGCACCATACAACGGCCAAACTGGAAGACCAGTTCCCGCGGATCACGGTCACGTCTGTATTGCTGAACCGCATCCGCAACCGTCTGCTTGGTAAGCTTGTTCTTCAGTTCAAACGTGGCAACCGGAAGTCCGTTGATGAAGATAGCCAAATCAAGGGCCATCCTTGTTTCGTCCTTGCTGTAATGTAGCTGGCGTGTAACGCTAAACACATTCGCCTGGAAAAGCGCTACTGCTTTCGTATTCCCTGGCGTGGGAGCGCCATAAAACATATCCACGGAAACCGGCCCGTGTTTAACGCCTTTCCGGAGGACGTCAATCACGCCGCGTTTGGCAATCTCGCCCTGGAGACGATTGAAAAACCGCTGTCGCTTAGGTCCATCCTCATGGAGACCAAGCGGTTCAACGACTGTGGGCTGTGTGTCATTCAGGAACGCACACAGCTTTGTAAGGTCAATAGCGTGCTCCCGGTCGTAGCCATCGTTTGTCCCCTGCTGGTAACCAGCCTCGTTTACCAGTGATTCGACGATAATGGTTTCCAGTCCCTTTTCGCTGGTATCAGTCGTTTGCATCCAGCGCCTCCGCGGTTTCTTTTATTTCTTCGCCTTCTTGCAATGCCTCTTGAACATCAGTATCCTCAAGCCCCTCTAATTCTTCGCTATTTCCAATAGGTATTCCCCGAACATCCACCTTGCCCGTTACCACATCGGCAATAAGACGAGTGCGATATTCGCGGATAAGATCGATTTCACGCAGGGCTCGACGAATAGCCGTATCAATAGAGGTAGATTCTTGTTCTATTTTCTCTGCAATTAAACGTTGCTCATCATAACTTGTTGGCATAGCAATATGGAGTGCGCCAAGTCGTGTTTCTGCTATTGCAGGATATGCAATACCAACAGAAAAAGCAGTTACTTTATCAATAAAAGAATCACCTTGAATTACATAGCTTAGAAACTTCGGATATGATCCTTTATTTGGAGTTAAGGTTGCAAAACCAGTTGAAGCTACAAGATTTTCTAAGTCCTCTTCAACAAAATAGATTGCTTTTAAGTAAGTTCTAACGGTCGAAATAATAGTATCTCCCTTACGCAATATTCTTCGAGCACGTGATGGAGCATTTCTAAATTTAATGCTTTCGGGATTTTTAACTAAATATCCCGTTGATACTGAACTGATATCGAGATACTTAATTTCATATTCAGGAGCAGTTGACTCTGGTAATACTCGCTCATTTATCTTAACCCACCTCTTGAGTGGCAATACATCCCAATGCTCTGGAATATCCCCCATCCATTCCACACCCGATGGCTTGAGCCGGACGTTGGGATTGATTCCTCGTGTCACTGCATGGTTGATGATGGCTTGCTTTTGTTCATTAAGAAGTTTTATTAATTGCTGCTTATTGCGGATAAAGCGATTTATTTGTTTTGCCTTAGCATCAAGAAAATTAACGATGTCAACTTGTTCATTTTGAGGAGGAACTGGAATATATTGCTTAGCAAATGTCTCAAAGCGAAAGTCAGTTGATCTTTCTCGAATTCCTCGAGCCAGCGAAAGAATAAATCTCGTTCTGGCCATCTCACGCAAAATATAGGCGTAATAATATGTGCTGAAATTGCCCCTTGATTGGCAAATAACATAAACAGGTGTGCATTTCCCATCAGAATCTGAGACACCAATTGCACCTGCAAAGGCATCCATTGCATGTATTACAAGGTCTCCTTTACGAACTCCTTGGTACCCTATTTCTTTTATTGACTCAGTAAATCCCCGTAAACGTCTATTTTTTCTCAAAGTTACTGTCCCATCTCGGAAACATGTCACTACTTCATCTTCTGGGCTTACATCACGCTCTACTTTATTGAATAAACACTTTGCTCTACAAATCTTCCAATGAGCTGGAATCTTCCCAAGCCAGGGCAAACCAGCATCTTTATATTCAGGATAAGGCTTCAGCTTTTGACTCATCTGTTTTCCGTAATTATTTTAAATGTTAAAGAAGTCTAAACCTGAACGAGTCAGGAAAAGAAAGTCTTTCGGTTCCTCACACGAAGCCACAAAGAATTAAGGCATAAATGCAAAACCACCGATTGTCAACCAACGGTTTTTAATCCCGAAGGGATGATATTGTTATAGTAATATCATCATGCGATGGATTCTAACCCCGAAGGGGTGATATATCCTTATCATTGCCATGATATTTCACCCCTTCAGGGTTGGGTGATGTATTACGGTTTTTTTCCTATAATCATATCATCCCTTCTTCACATTCCAACCTTCAAAACTGAGGCCTGAAAGGCCGTTAGGATATAGCAGGGGGTAAAGCCCCCTGACCTTGAATAACAAAAACAATAAGCCCCAAAGGGGCGAAAGGACATCTTCTTATCTCTTATCTCCAGATATAATTTTCATCGTATTCGATGCCATGCCTGTTAAGAAACTCGACAAATTCCTCTTGAAATGATTTTTTGCGATGATGCTCCTGTTGGTTTCGGATATATTGAATTACCGTATCTTCTGCTGACTTGCTTACGGAGAATGCACCATACCCATCCTGCCATCCAAATTTATCTTTGTTTGGAAACGAATCGTGAACCCATTTCGAGGAATTTGTCTTTACAATCTCCATAAATTTCGAAACAGAAACGGTCTTGGGCATATACGCATAAAAATGGATATGCTCTGGCATAGAGTTAATTTCAATGAGTTTTCCACCAAGCTCTCTGATTATGCCACCAATATATGAGAAAAGCCTTTCATGAATGGTATTATCTAACAAGGGAACTCTGTTTTTTGTGCTAAACACAAAATGCATCCCTATAAACGTGAATGTGCCAGCCACGTGAATTCCTTTCGCCCTTCCAGGGCTAACTAATGTATTATTCATTTTTCAGGGGGCTTCACCCCCTGCTATACACTGTCTGCCCTTCGGGCATAAAGAGTAATTTATTCCAGTATATCTTCCAGCAATCCCTCTGTCTCACGCTCAAGGGCAAGTATATCTGCCTTAATCTCCTCCAGAGTTCGCATCGGCTCTGGTTTGTAAAAATATCGGGTAAATGATATTTCATAACCAATTTGTGTCTTTGACTCGTCAATCCATGCGTCCGGCACATAGGGAATAACTTCACGCTTAAAAAACGACTCAATGCCGCCATCTTCGAGCAGTGGTACTTGTTCAGTGTCGCGAAGTTCAGGGTCTGGCTCATATTCGATTACACATTTCTTGCCTTCGATTTCCCTTTCATACCTGCCGTACAAGGGATTTGCCCTGACCTTGCCTGGCTTATGGACTTTGCTGATGACTGGCTGGGCCGTTTCATCCTTGTGTCCCAGTGATGCCTGTAAGAATTTGACGCGCTGCGGTGTCAATTTCACGCTATTTTCTTTCTCATCAGTCTCTACCGCCGTCAGAAAGGCATTGAAATCCAAATGAGGACCAGGCCCGATTTTCTTTGCAACGCTTTCAATCACACCAATAAGCGCATCTTCTTTTTCTTTCTTGCATACCTGCCGAAAACTCCCCAAAAATGCTTCAGACAGGTCAACACGAAGACGCAGGGGACGCTCAACCGTTATCTTCCAGTATCCAAATGCCTCGTTGGGAAGGCATTTTGATTGTTCATTTTCTTCGAAAGAAATGACGAGATCGCAAATCTTCCTGATATGTTCACCTGAAAATTCGCAGTTCTTTTTGCCAAGATTTTTGCGCAAAGAGGTATACCATTTTGTGGCATCAATAAGTTGAACCTTACCCTTGCGATGTTCCGGCTTACGATTGGTTAAGAGCCAGATATATGTGGCTATACCCGTGTTGTAAAACATGTTTTCAGGTAATGCAATAATTGCCTCCAGCCAGTCGTTTTCGATAATCCATCGGCGTATATTACTTTCACCCTGACCTGCATCACCGGTAAAAAGCGAGGAACCGTTATGCACTTCGGCAATCCGGCTGCCCAGCCGGGTCTTGTGCTTCATCTTGCTCAACTTGTTTACCAGGAACATGAGCTGCCCATCGCTGGACCGAGGGATCATCCTGAATTCCGGGTCTCCGTCATGTTCAACAATAAACCGGGGATCTTTGATATCCCCTTTTCCACCCATGCGTTCAAGATCGGTCTTCCAACTCTTCCCATACGGTGGATTGGAGAGCATGAAATCAAACTCATGCGAAGGAAACGCATCGGTTGATAATGTCGAGCCGAACTTTATGTTTTCTATAGCCTCGCCTTCGCCCTTGAGCAGGAGGTCAGCCTTGGCGATTGCGTAGGTTTCGGCATTAATTTCCTGTCCGAACAGGTGAATGGCTACATCCTTTCCATGTGCCTTTGCCAGTTCGAAGAGTGTTTCCTCAGCAACGGTCAGCATACCGCCCGTTCCACTGGCGCCGTCATAAACTAAATACGTGGTTGATTCAATCTGATCTGAAACAGGAAGGAAGATGAGATTCGCCATTAACTTTACCACGTCGCGCGGCGTGAAATGTTCGCCGGCCTCTTCGTTATTCTCTTCACTAAATCTGCGTATGAGTTCTTCAAAGATAGTGCCCATCGCATGATTATCAAGGGCTGGCAATCTGATATTCCCGTTTGCATCATAAACAGGATTCGGACTCAGGTTCATAGCAGTGTCGAGATACTTCTCAATAACATGTCCAAGGATATCGGCTTCTATCATAGTTGGAATCTGATTGCGGAATTTGAACTTATCAAGAATCTCTTGCACGTTTGGTGAGAAACCTTCGAGATAAGCTTCAAAGTCGGCCTTCAATTGCTGCTGTTTTGTTCGTGAACGTAAATCATGGAGGGTAAACGGTGAAGTGTTATAGAAAGCCTGGCCGGATGCCTTGCAAAGGGCCGCATGTTGATTAGAGATTCCTGCATCATCAAGTTGTTTCTTCATCCTGAGAACGGCTTCCTTTGTTGGCTCAAGAACGGCGTCAAGCTTCGAATAACGGTCATCGGTAGAATTACATCCCGATATTTCCCCCGGACATAGACATCCCGAAGCACATCATCAGCAATTCCCCAAATGAAATTAACGATTGCAGTATGCTGGTTATGATTCATATCCCATCCTTATTCTTTTTACAAAGCCCAAAGGGCTTTCCTATGAGGGCCCAGGGTAATTTTTACCCTGGGACAATGAAAAAACAAAAGAATTAACCCTGAAAGAGTGATATAAAGTCACATTAATCCCATAGGTACCGTTCACCATATTGAATATGGTATTTATGCAAAAACATCAGAAATTCCTCCTGAAAGCTTTTGTTTCTGCAGGCTTTATCCCGAAACAATTATTATGACAATAAAAACACCTTGCACGAAGAAGCGAGAGGCATTAATTATCCATTTTATATCTTAACCGATTTTTATTGTCAAGGAGTATAATGATTTATAAAATTAGCCAGGAATGGATATATGTGTACGCGAAATTTATAAAACTAAAAAGAAAACTAACCGCGGATGGACATGGAGGTACACAAAGATTTCAGCTAAACGTGATGTTGGGAGGTTGCGGTATTCAGATACCAAATTTCCCAAGTTTCTGAATTCTCACCTTCTTGCCTTTCCTCTGCGATTTTTACGTCTTTGCAGTGAATTTTTCCTATAATCTATGTCAAACTTTAAAACCTTATTTGGGATAGAACCTTCATCAATTCAAAAAACCTGCGTAATCGTTCCCTATCTTGCGCATGGTCTCCTCAGATCACTTGGGATTGAAGGATTGAAAAAGGGAAAACTTTATGCAACGGCCAATACCGATATGTTTACCTTTATTAAAGCGGGTATAGGCACCTTGCTTGTTGGCGACGCCGTCTTATACCTGGAACAGACCAACTGTCAGGAGATCATCTATTTTGGCGCCTGCGGCCTGGTACAGGAGACTGATCGATTGACGATTGGAAGTCTCGTTAGTCCCGGCAAATGCATGGCCTTCGAAGGCTTCACAGACGTCCTCTTAAAACAAACGGATAACATTACATTCCACTATCCAGACAAAGAACTGTTTCAATCTTTTTTGAACACCGCACCTGCTCAGAATATCCGGCCAGTTACCGGGATGAGCATCGGATCATTGAAGTGTGAGGAATCCTACAAGGAATTTTTACTTGAAAAAGGCGTTGAGGTAGTCGATATGGAATGTTCGGCCTTTTTTAGCGCTGCTCAATATATCAGGAAAAAGGCAATTGCCCTTTTGTATGTAACCGATATCATCGCCAAAAAATCCTTTTTTGAGCCATGGGAGCCGGAGGATAAATTACGCGTTGACCAGGCAATTCAGACCGCATGCAAGGCAATACAATCATTTTGTGGGAGACCCCTAACCACAGAAAACATAACGAACACAGAGAAGAGAAAGAAGATATGAAGTTGGGAAGTTGGGAAGTTGGGAAGTTGCGAAGTTGGGAAGTTGCGAAGTTGACATCCCATCGTCTCATTCTCCCAACCTCCTGATACTACAACTGCAAACTCTGCGGCACTCAATGCTTCGCACGGCAATCTTGCAGATCGAAATAAGGATTTGAACCATGCTATAGGCAGCGAATTGAATTCCCCGGTGAACATGCCAAATGTTTCGGTTTAATCGGGGACGAGTGAACCAGCATAGAGAACTTGATTATCCGCCGGAAAATATAGCAGTCTCTCCCGAAGGGAGGGTATTCTTTTGTTTTCTCCCTGCCGGCAAGGTGACTATTCATGCCTCCGAACTAGTGCCTGATACGGTTGTTCCTTATCCTGCAAGGATCGCCAAGGAGGGGAAATTCACATCGTCTCTTTCTCTGCGCATCGGCAGGCAAAACCGGTTGTGGATACTGGATTATGGCACCCATGGATTTCACCATGCCAGGATGTATGCCTTTGACCTCAGTTCGAATCAATTGGTACACGAATTCGCATTTCCCCGAAAAATCAGAATTTGGATGTAATATTGAATTTTGTTTCAAAAAATGAAATTGTAATATTTTGCAATTTATCATACAAAAGGATATCATACATGAACCTTATTTTATGCCTAAATGGCCATATACTAAGTCTGCCGTAAAAATAAGATGTCTCTTAGAGCGGATGGTTTTTAACAACTGATGAAGAATTGATCAAAAGGCGGCAGGCATTAAGGAAATCAGGTAACTGATCCAATCTCTTTTATAAAGGGGGTATTAAATGAAACTTACGGCAATTATTGAACGTGAAGGTGATGGATACGTATCGTTGTGCCCGGAGTTAGATATCGCAAGTCAAGGCGACACTATCGAACAAGCACGGGATAACCTGCGGGAGGCATTAGAGCTTTTTTTCGAGTCAGCATCAACAGAAGAGATTAAACATCGACTTCACAACGATGTTTTCATCACTCAGGTTGAGGTGGCAGTTGGGTAAATTCCGTGCCAAACACGGTTTCCTTGAAGTGCGTCGGCGAGGTAGCCATATCGTAATGCAATAGAAACTGCCCGAAGGAGCGATCACGGTTCCAGTCCCAGAGCACAATGAAATCCGCATTGGAACTCTACGTTCTATTATTCGCCAGTCTGGACTGCCCCGGAGTGAATTTGAATCATGAGTTCACAGTACCCAACAAAACGCTCCACCCAACCTCTGTTCCTCTATTGCTCCAGATTGACAGGTGAGCTTGGTCGGTAATCAAAAAGAAGAAAAAAAAATAAAGACAGAGCCCCCTTTCTTCTTTTTGCATCCACTGATAATTCGTAACTATTCAGTATATTTTTGCCTACGCCACTATAGTATTACCGTGTAAAAACTTCTTCTTTTTGTAAGTTTTTTCACAACCCTTTTTATCCCTTATCAGGAGGTACAGATTGTTTATAAGAGAAAGATTGTTTCGCGGAGTTTACCCTGAGCAACGCGAATGTGCTCGCAATGACAATGCACCATATGTCATCAAAGCATAGCCTGTGTCATTGCGAGGGTCTTGTCCGAAGCAATCTCCCGCTTTCACAACGGAGAATTGGGTGCGGCTTTGCTGCGCTATGAATGAACTTATAGAATACCGAAGGGTTGTCCTTATTATAGCATGTCGTTATGCAATTATGGTTAACCCCGTAGGGGTGGCATGATACCAGTATTTTCGCACTATTTCACCCTACGGGGTTAAATCCGGTGGTGTGTTTTTTTCTATAATCATGTCATCCTTCGGGATTTTTCCGTCTGCCCGCTTCCCTCGTTGGCTCTTAACCATTCTGGAAAAACATTCTTCGTCAGTTTCGCTGAATAGTTACGACAATTCGTTATTGCTTCTTCAAAATGGCGCTCGAAAACATTCAAGAGTTCTTTCTGCTTCATATGTTTATGCTTGGCGGTGAGATGGGAGCATACCTGCTTTTTTTATGTTTCTCAAAATACTCCTAAGATCGTAAATGAACCTGGCCACATCCTGGATTTCTAAATATAAGGTGAGGAGCTCGCCGTTTGGATTCCTAATGGAACAGCGCTCGTCCCACCCCAGCCAATCCCAGTTACATGACAGGTTTAACTTCTTTTGAATAAAGCTCTGAAATATCGTCTGAAACCAGAGACGATGATACCTGCCATCAAATACTATGTATGCAGGTTCACCCCAATGACCTTCGCAGGATGACCATGTGGATATCCCCGTCAAAGAAACAGCTTTTACCAGACGAGCGATAAAAGGCTCAAGATCATATACCCGTATGGGAGGGAGTTGATCGCATGCCTTAAATTCATCAAATTTACCGTACCTGTCCCGTGCCCAATTTAGGCGAAAAAGATCCACGGGAATTTCATGGGTAAAGAGTTCGGCCAAATAGTGTATGCTCTTTATATCAAACGAGTGTATATCGATATGGTCAAAATACCGATGCCGGTTCTGTGAACCATCCTTGTTGTCACGTTCGTCAATAGCGTCCCAATGCGGTTCATGGTATATCTTTTTATAATCAATATGCTGCAACGCTTCCAGGAATTCACCATCCGCCCTGTGGGAATCGTGAGCAAGCCACACATTCCCTGAGTTCCTGTCCAATTCCAACAAAAATCCTCGCGCTGAAAAGATCTCATAAAAATACTCGACATATTCTTTTCTGCCATAGGTTATTTTTTCAGTAAACTTTTCTATAAGGGATGTATTCATTCGTTTGACAGAAGTTTAGCGCTGCTGCACCGTAATCATGTCCCCCTTATCAAAGGGGAATCAAGGGGGTTGTAAAAATATAGTAAATACTTAAAGAAAATATCACCATTGCGAGGTGGAACGACGAAGCAATCTCATGGTACGGATTGCCTCGCTGTCGCTCGCAATGACCAGCACACGTCAACTGATTCAATATGTTTCCTATACTTACATAAAAAAGAAATTTTTGAAGAGTAATAAGCACCTGTTTTTCCTCTGCAAATAATACTATAACAACCGATGGAGAAATACAACTTTTCATATTGCCGGATTACATTTTTGCCTGATATAATTTCTTAGCTTTCTTACTCTCTGTTAATTTATTATGTCCAGACAAAACATCCTTCTCACCATCTTACCACCGACATGGCCTAATATGCCACCTATCGGGCATGGATATCTCCAGGCATTTTTAGAACAAAGGGGTATTCACGCGGACATCCTTGACTTCAACCATGTCTTTTATACCTTATCAGATCTGCAACTTCAAAGGCAATGGCTGGTGAGTTGTAATACTTTTTTAGAAGACAATATCCTCTCACGGATCGATGAAAATAATTCCCGTGAATTTCACGATGCAAAAGAAAAGATGCTGAATTACGGAATTGTGGGATTTTCTTGTTTTAAAAGTAACTTTGAAACTACCTTGCGCATGGCTGAACTTCTGAAAGCAAAAAATAATGCGATGAAGATTATCTTTGGCGGACCGGAAATAACCCGTCAATTCTTTAAAACGGCTGGCAGATTTCATGACATCCTTATTCCGGTGGCTGATTACCTGATTGTGGGTGAAGGTGAAATACCTTTGCATCACTATCTTACGGGTAACAATATCCATAAAAAGGTCGCAACGTTTGAGCAACTCTATGATTTAACAGACCTGCCGTTTCCCCGTTATACAGGAATCGATCTAAATGTCTATCCCAGGAAGAATACCATACCACTTCAGTTTTCAAGGGGATGCATTCGAAGGTGCAACTTTTGTTCTGAAAGGCTTCTCTACAAAAACTTCAGGACACGGCCAGTCAGCAGTCTTATCGAAGAAATCCGCTATCACAAAACAACCAATAAGACACAGTACTTTGTATTTTACGATTCCCTCATAAATGCCGACCTGAAGAAACTGGAATCATTATGCGATAGCATCATTGAGCATTTTGGGTCGATTCCCTGGGAGGCACAGATAGCCATCAGAAACGACATGAGCCAGAAGCTTTTCGACAAGATGAAACAGAGTGGCTGTTATAGTCTATTTGTCGGGTTGGAATCAGGATCAGATACCACCCTTAGGCATATGAACAAAGGTTTTACCGCTGAAGATGCCCTTCGCTTCTTCAATGACCTTCATACAGCAGGTCTTTTCTTTGGGATTAGTATTATTGTTGGCTATCCCGGCGAGTCTGATCAGGATTTTCAGAATACCCTTGATTTCATTATCCGGCACAAGGATATTATACCTCAGATTGCCCAAATGAATCCCTTTACGTATTATGACGGGACATCCGCTGATGAAGCGGCAGATTATAGAGCAAATCCAACAGCCCGAAAGAGAATGGGAATCCTTGTTCATGAAATGAAACGTCATAAAATTAAGCATACCAAAGCCTTTATTGGGAATTTGATAGAGAAATAGTTCACCGCAAAAACGCAGAGGAGAGACAAGAAATTGAGAACGTGGGAAGATGGGAAATTGAGAAACCTTGCCTCCCAATTTCTCAACTTCTCAACCTCCCAACCTCTTTGCAGCAAACTGAACTATTACAAGAATGCTAGAAATTAATGAAGTTACAATAAACCGAATCCTGAATCCTACTTCAATAGATTTGGGGGAGTATGTAATCAATCCCTATGTGGGCTGTGAGTTTGCCTGCACCTATTGTTATGTAAGATCGAACAAGACAGTAACCAGGAGGAAAATGCCCTGGGGCAGCTATGTTGACATCAAAGTGAACGCCCCTGATTTGCTCGAAAAGGAAATTTTAGAAAAGCACCCCGGCACGGTGCTTCTTGGCTCTACCACAGAATGCTTCCAGCCTGTTGAAAAAGAATTCCGGCTCACCTGGAAAATGCTTGAAATTTTAAACAGGCACAAGGTCTCCTATGTCATACTCACTCGTTCTCCCTGCATAGCGGAGTATATCCCTTTGCTCAACCAGGGATTTTGCAAAAGAATCTATTTTACGGTAAACAAAGTTTGCAACACCTTCAAACAGCTCATTGAGCCGAAAAGCCCGCCCCTTGATTCCCGAAATGATGCAATCCAAAAACTGCTGGATGCCGGGATATCTGTCATACCGTATTATTCACCCGTTATACCATGGGTGACGGATATCAGGGACGCATTCTCCCCTTTTGCAAAGGCGGAACGGATTGAATTTGAGTATCTGAATTTCAATCTCCCTCATGCACGAGATATGGTAAGGCATATTTCCCTTGCAAAGCCTGCCCTGAGAATAAAATTTACGGGCATGTGGTACGAAAAAGGCTCCTACGATCACATCTGGGACACTTTAGATGAGGCAATAGCAAGGCAGGCGAGAGAGGCGAATAAAAAATATAAAATCTACAGACACCCATATGGAGAGTTCTTTCAAAATACTTACTTTTCATAGAAATATTACCCCGATTGAGCAAGTTTATCAGCCCCCTGCCTACTCCTTTGATAATGAGGATTTGGTCGCGGCTGTGCAGCGTTATAGTATTACCGTGTAAAATCTTTCTTTTTTTGGGAAGTTCTTTACCACGCCCTAAATCCCTGAGGCAGGTCTCATCCCCGGTTGACATCATAACGACAATCGGGGCCACTTGCCCTACCGATGGCGGGGATATTTGGTGGTGGCTTTGCTGCACTATGAAATTCGCCACATGCTGCTGCCGTGTTATTCTTTCGCTTGCATTTTTCTGGTCATTCAGTACAATAACAACTTCCCCTTTTTTTGTTTTTTTTTCTTACGTTTAGCATTGATTTGTTTATCTGAAGGCGATTCATATGACAACGATTCTGGTAATAGCCCCTCATCCGGATGATGCAGAAGGCGGTATGGGAGGCAGCATCCTGAAACTCGTCACCCTCGGGTATGATGTCCACATCCTCGATCTGACGAATGGTGAACCCACCCCGCATGGCAGTCCCGAAATCAGGCAGAAAGAATGGGAACAATCAACAGCCCTGCTCGGTATAAAGAGCAGAACGGTGCTTGATTTGCCCAATCGTTATCTCATGGACGGCATCGAGTCCCGCAAAAAGGTTGCTGCCGTGATCCGGAAGATACGACCGCACGTGCTTTTCCTTCCTTACTGGGTTGATGCACATCCTGACCATGTCCAAGCCACCCAGATCGGCGAGGCAGCCCGATTCTATGCAAAACTGACCAAATCAGATATCCCCGGAGAGCCCTGTTATCCAACCCATATCTATTATTATCTCTGTTCCCACTTCCGGTTACATGTCACCCCATCGTTTATCCTGGACATCAGCAAGGAATTTGAAAAGAAACTCCGGATAGCGAGGGTCTATCAGTCCCAGTTTGCCTATGATGATGACCGCTGGAAATATATCAGCAATTCGATTACCGCAAGAAATCAATATTACGGCAATCTGATCCGCGTTGATTACGGAGAACCCTTCATGAGCCGGGAACAGGTTGGTTTAAAGGACATACGTGATATCGTATAGAACCTCAGACGTCAGTCATCAGCAGTCTGCATATGACTCCCGGGTGGGAATCATATGCAGAGTAAACATCTTACACAAGTCGACATGCATTTTATCGTTGCGAGCACATTCGCTTTGCTCAGTGTAAACACCGCGAGACAATCTTAAATGCGCAGATTTTTATCCATGACGATATCGTGATTTAGGAAATATTTTTATAAAAATTATGCCCAAAACAAAGCCGCCGACATGCGCCCACCACGCAACTCCTCCTCCATGTGCAGCGGAAATAGCTACTGTTCCGCTAAAAAACTGAATCAGGAACCAGAAGCCCAGCACAATGATGGCAGGCAACTCAATGATTTCCCAGATGATAAAAAGGGGAAGAATGACGAGTATCCGCGCCCGCGGAAAGGTAACCATATAGGCGCCCAGCACGCCTGAAATTGCCCCGCTTGCTCCTATGCAGGGAATCCCTGACTGACTATTGAAATACACATGCACCATGGCAGACCCAATACCACAAATGAAATAGAATATGAGGAATTTAAAGCGTCCAAGCATATCCTCAATATTGTCCCCAAAAATCCACAGATACCACATATTTCCTATCAGATGAATGAACCCACCGTGAAGAAACATATAACTCAGAAAGGGGAAATAGGTATTAACAAACGTAGAGTCCGGAATGTCGGAAGAATAGGCTACTTTGATGGGAACGACACCAAATTGAAACAGGAATGAATCGAGTTGGGCGCCTAAGGAAAGCTCAACAAGGAAAACCAAGACATTGGCGAGAATTATACCAACGGTGACAATAGGAAATGTTCCCGACTGGTTTCGGTCGCGGAGAGGTATCATTTAGCCTTGCACCAGATTGAGGAATAAAGAAGATCACCATCTGGCGGTCTTCGCAAGTAATTTATAGTAGGGAAAATTTCTACCCGGACATTCTGTTTCTCTGAAATGCCGGTGCATGATAATGTTTTCGGAAGGAATACGGCATCGTTCCTGCAGATAGTCTACTAATGCTGAAAGCGATGCCATTTGCGCTGCAGTTGGATATGAGCCATTGAAGTTTCCAACCAGACATATCCCAATGCCATAGTGGTTGTATTCCTGCACGCCAGCATGGGCGCCATCTATCTGCTTTACCCAACGATTGCCAATCTCTACCTGCCCGTCACCAGAACCATTACCATTTCCTATGACAAAATGATATCCCAAACCATTCTCCCACCCCCTCTTCACCCGGTGAAATCTGTCGAATTCAGCAGCACAACCAGACGCTGAAGCGCTATGATGTATGACAATATACTTCCAGTCCCGCACAGAATAACGATCCAGTTGACTTTCTATGTAGGGTACTTTATGAGGGACTTCCTTTATCGGTGGTCTCACGGGTATTGATGTTATTGGTTTAAACGCGGGTGGCGCACTGCAACCGGAAAAATACATAGTAGCAAGAAGAGACAGGCAAATAGAAAATTTTCCCATAAATCGCATGCAGTATCTCCCGAAATAAGAATTATACCTCTCTTACCTATCAAACATGGCTTACCCATGTATATAAGTGTGTGGGAAGTATATCATAAGTGCATTTGTTGTCAATCAACAAATTTAATTTCTTGAAAATCACCAACAAGAATCAATCCTGCCAGAAATTCAAATTCTTATGCGTATAACATATCGGTGAGAAATCCGGGCCAGGCGCGCAGAGGTGGTATTTTCAACCACTCAGATATTCCATACTCAAGGCACGCAGCCTTCCCAACTTTTACTGACTGAACTTTCCTGGCACACCTTGGCCCATATCCCGATGGGTTGATTCGCTGCCCCTATCCGTTTCTCTGTAAAGTGTTTTCCGTATTCCTCAACAACTAACACCTATCATCTCCTGCAAACGATTTCCCAAAGAGGATTGTAAATCTTGTGAAGAAAGAAAGATTTTCCCGCCTATACTATCATCATCAATCCATGTTATTTATTATCTCATCAGCAAACTCGGAACATTTCATCAGCCTGGCACCGGTCATCTGGCGTTCGAGATCGTAGGTTACCGTCTTGCGCCGGATGGTCTTTTCCAGGGCACGCACGATCATCATTGCAGCATCGTCCCATCCAAGATGCTCAAACATCATAACCCCTGATAAAATTACAGAGCCCGGATTGACCTTGTCCAGTCCTGCATATTTCGGGGCGGTGCCGTGTGTAGCTTCAAAAACAGCGGCTTTATCACCGATATTCGCCCCCGGGGCCATGCCTAAACCGCCTACCTGAGCAGCACAGGCGTCAGAGATGTAATCACCATTGAGATTCGGCGTAGCGATCACATCATATTCTTCCGGTCTCAGGAGCACCTGCTGGAACATGGCATCGGCAATCCTGTCTTTTATGACAATTTTGCCTTTCGGCACGACGCCGATATGCTTCTTGAAGACGTCGTCTTCCGTTATCGTAAATTTGGGAAATTCCTCTCTGGCCACCTCGTAACCCCATTCACGAAAGGCGCCTTCGGTAAACTTCATAATATTCCCTTTATGCATGAGGGTTACGCTCTTGAGTTCCTTGTCGATAGCATACTGTATGGCGCGTCTCACCAGTCTTTTCGAACCGGTGACACTCATTGGCTTGATACCGATGCCTGAATCCTTTCGAATCTTTTTTCCCAGTTCTTGTCCAAGGAATGCAATGAGTTTCTTTGCCTCGAGAGACCCTTTTTTGTATTCGATCCCTGCATATACATCCTCCGTATTTTCACGGAAAATGACGACATTGAGTTTTTCGGGAGATTTTACCGGACAGGGCACTCCGTCAAAATACCGTACCGGACGGACGCAGGCATATAAATCAAGTTCCTGACGAAGGGCAACGTTAAGACTCCTGATACCGCCACCGACAGGTGTGGTAAGCGGCCCCTTTATAGCGACCTTATACTTCTTGATGGCATTCAGGGTATCTTTGGGAAGCCATTCCCCCCGCTCTTTAAAGGCACATTCCCCTGCAAAGATTTCCTGCCAGGAGATACGTTTTTTCCCCTTATAGGCCTTGTTTACTGCAGCATCAAATACGCGGACTGATGCATTCCAGATATCAGGGCCGGTACCATCGCCCCGAATGAAAGGGATAACAGGGTTGTCGGGGACAACCAATCGGTTCTTTTCTATTTTTATCACTGAGTCATGATCGGAACGTGTCTTCGTTTTCAGCAACTTCTCTACCTCCTTATATTGTTTGAAATTTTTACCAGTAAGGCTTGTGTCTCCTGATCGTCCGGCTTGAGCTCAAGGGTCTTCTTTGCTGTTTTTTCAGCAAGCTCATACTGGCGCATAGTATAATACGTATTACCGAGTACCTTATAAGCGGCAATCGAATTTCCATCTATCGCAATGGCTTGTTCACATTCAGAGACAACCTTGTCCCACTCTGCATTTTTCAAATAGAGATTGGCTAAAAGTACATGGATCTTTGCAGTGGCATAATCTGGATAGGTCTTCGTAAACGTTTGAAGGATTTGTTTGGCGTCGGCATATTGGCCTTTGTCGGTAAAAGCATCAGCCAGGTTGAACGTATATATGGGGTTGTCTGGTTTCAGAGCTACTGCCTTCTGAAATGATTGAACCGCATTATCGGGTTGTTTTTCTTTTTGATAAATCACCCCAAGATTGTTATGGTAGTCAGCCACGGAAGGATTGAGGGTAATAAGTTTTTTATACCAGGATATTGACTCTTCGTGGTTTCCCATGGAGAAATACAGTTTTGCCAGGTTATCCATATAAACGGGATCTTTTGAGTCCAACTCTATCGCTTTCCCGAATGCAGGAATTGCCTCCTCGTACCTGCCCTTTTGGCTCAGGATTGTACCGAGATTATTATAATAACGGGGTTCTGCAGGGTTCAGCTCTACCGACTTCCTTGCAAAAATTACGGCGTGCTCCAAGTCCCCCTTTTGTATATAAGCATTGGCTAATCGGTACACAACATTTACGTCATCAGGTCGGATCAGATAGGCATTGCGGAGTTCTTCAATCGCACGATCCATCTCACCCTTTCTGAAATATAAGGAAGCGAGGTTGCTGTGGAAGACAGACTGAAAAGGGTCAGAGTCAATTGCCTTTTCATACCAGGCAATAGCGTTGTCTGCGGTGTCTCCGCTGAAGCGTTCTGCCAGGAATTGACAAATCAGCCCCAGATGAAAAAACCCCATGAAGTGCTCCGGAACCAGCCGCAACGTATTCTTGGCTTCCACGTATGCCTTTTGCATCCACGTCTCATTGTTTGTCTTCAACGCAACTTGTATATATATTCTGCAGAGTTCGTCCCGATAAAAGGTTTCGTATGGATTAAGAAAAACAGCCTGACAGATAAAAGGCACTCCCCCCTCTACTGCCTTCTGCAGATTTTCCCCCTCGTAATTTATTACCCTACGCCCATATTCAAAACAGGCGTCCGCGCGATACACCCGAAGGATAAAAACAGAGGCGAACCCTATCGCTGCAAGCGCTGAGCAACAACCCAGCCACCGTAAGGAAATGCGCAGGCGGGAAAGTGGGAGGGTGAAAGGCTGCACGTATCCTGGACTTTCCCTTTCGGAATGTCCTTCTGTGATAGAGTCGCGCTCATCATCAGCCGACTCTCCTTCATTGAGTTTTACTATAGAGATACAAAGCCCCAGCATCACCCAGAAGAGTGTTACGATAGGGGTATTCCCAAAGCTGAACTCGTTTTGGATAAGATAACAGAGTATGCCGGTAAGGAGACCCAGTACGAGAAGTTTGTCCCGATCACTCAACCGTTTATACTTTCTACCGACACACACACCGAAGGCAGAGAGGAGCCAGATATACGTGCCAAGACCGAAGATGCCGCGGGTAACGGTTGTATCGAGGATGTCGTTGTGGATTCTATCCTGCCGGGGAAACGGAAAACCATGGTCGCTTTCCCGGACAGTAAATACCTTTGCCAGATGTTTTTGATAAAGTATGCCTATCGTATCAGGGCCAACCCCTAAAGCCGGATGGTCTTTTATGATTTGTACTGCCGCTAAGTACTGAAATATACGGGAAAAAGAAGAACCGGTAACAGAAAATTTGCCGGCAATCCAGGGCCTTTTGTGAGTCGGGCTCTCATCAGAAATCAGATTGTCAGATGGAGATTCCGTTGCTTGCACGTCAGCGGTAAAATGTTTAATCACCGAAGTTTCGTGTCTTACATTAAAGAATGTGCCAATAAGGACAAATACAGCAATCAGAATTGCGATCCTATATCTTTCCCGGTGCCATTTTTTGTAAATGAAAAAGAAAAGCGGTGTCAGGCTTCCGAGAAGTGCCACAAAACAGGCACGGGTATTGGTAAGCCAAAAAGCAGTATAGATAATCGCCGATATAACAAAAAAAATCCATGCAATGTATTGACTTTTCAAATCTGACCATTCTGTTAGTCGGGGAATCATAAGAAAGAGAATGCAGGCTAATGGCAATGACATGACCAGATAGGCAGAGAAGAATACGGGGTTTCCAAAGGTAGAGAAGACCCGTCTCGCCTCAAAGCTGCTCCATTTGAACATGTCATATCCAAGATGTTGTGCAATCCCGTAACATGATGCAACAACGGCGCTGGCAAGAATGGCGCCGATAAGAAGGTGAATCCTTTTTCTGGTAGTTATGAAATTAACGGTGGCGTAAAAAAGAAAGAGATAGCATACGGTAGCTGTTAAACCCTCAAATCGTTTATACGTGCCAAAAAGACTCATGAGGGGGTTTATGGAGAAGATCGTCGAAATGATAAAGACACCAAGGTAGGCAAGGATGGGTATATCGATGGCAGTTCGTACAAACGTAAAATCCCGCTTGCATGCTGCCAGAATAATCCAGAAAGCCAGGAGTATTGCCGTTAATAAATATAAGATCGTTACTTTGCTAAGGTCGAAGACACTGTAAAGTCGTATATCAAAGAAAAGAGGAACGATTACCACTATCGTGATTAAGAAGCCAACGAGTAATTTCTCACAAAACCGCGAAATCGTTTCAAAAGTATTTTCCATTGAATCATTCATTATTTTGAGTAAAATCTAAACGAACATCTTGCCAGCGCCACCAGGAAAGTTTTCCTGTGTTCATTTTAGATTTTTCAAGGTAATGGGAATGTGAAGATCGCTATCAATACAACATCTGCCGTTGCCGGCGGCGGTGTCACCTACATAAAAAACCTGCTGGCGTCTTTGTCACAACTAAACACAACCCACCACTATCTCATCCTGACAACACATGCGGGGAAAGAGCTCTTTTCCTTTCCGCATCCTCAATTCACCTTTTTGTCTTTTCGACTGCCTTCAGGAAGCCCTGTGTTACGTCTCTGCTGGGAGCAGATTTTTTTACCCCTATTCCTCAAAAGGGAAAACGTTACCCTGCTTTTTTCCCCGGCAAATGTGTGTCCTCTTTTTACCAAACTTACAAACGTAGTTATGATACAGAACATCGAACCTTTTAGCAATAGTGTTCCGGTAAATCGCGGTTTTATCCAAAGGCTACGACTGAAATTCCTGAAACTGCTCACGACATTGTCGATACAAAAAGCCCAGATAGCTATTTTCCCCTCAACAAAAGCCCGTGTTGATACTGAAAAATCGGGAGTCCTGATGAAACAGGCTGAAGTTATTTATCACGGTATTAACCGGGCACTATTTCATCCCATTCAGGGTAATGATAACACCCTGCTTCAATTGAAGAAGGAATATCGAATAGATACCTTTCTTCTCTTTGTATCCAACATTCAGAGATACAAAAATTTCTTTGAACTGATAAAGGCCTTTGTCTTGTTAAGGGACAAAATAGACAGCGCCATCCAGCTTGTCCTTGCCGGAACCTGCTTCGACAGGAAATATTTTAACGAGATGACGGCTTTTATCACACGGGAAGGATATGACCACCGGATTCTCTTTTTGGGGAGAGTCCCCTATGAGGATTTGCCCTATTTATACTCTGCCTGTAAATTATTCGTATACCCTTCTACTTGCGAATCATTCGGAATGACTTTGGTGGAGGCAATGGCCTGTGGTGCCCCGATACTTGCTTCTCACAGTGAACCCATGCCTGAAATTTGTGCAGATGCAGCCCTCTATTTTAATCCAACGAACCCGGCTGTAATAGCCGATGCGATAAGGAAGACACTGAATAATCAGGACATGATCTCTGCACTGGCAAGGAATTCACTGGAAAGAGCAAAGATCTTTTCATGGGATAATACGGCGATACACACTTTACAAACATTCCTTAGCGCAGCAAAGCCGCAACCGCATCCAGGCAAACCCCTCAACGGTTTCTAGTGTTAAAAGTGGGTAAAAGATGGTCTCCGAAGAGAGAATGTGGTGGAGAAAGCTTCCAAGAATGGTTTTATGGGGAAATACTACAAGGCTGCAACGAGAAATCATCGTCGTGCCATCATCACGGCATAACCCAGAGGATCCGACATACCAAGACGATGGTTACAAATGTCTTACCGTATCTTTAGCAGAGAATATGGTAAGAGCGCACATCCTTTCGAGGAGCGACAAAAAAAGCATTCTGGATGGTGAGGATTCTTGCTGGAGTTGAAATCAGATGACAACCGAGACCACTTGTTCTGCCAATAGAGGGGATTGGTTGCGACTACCCTGCGTCAAACAATATGGGGGAAAATATATTTCTGTTATTTTTTGCCAGGCTAAACTCTTCGCCGGCGGTTTGAGATGGGTTATCGGATTTTTATTCTGGCGTAGCCCTGATGCTCACCTAATTTATCAGCCCAGACGATACCAATCTCCCAGACGTCACCCTTTCGCATAATCTTCAGCAACGCGCCCAGTTCTTCAATGTCATTAATCCGATACTGGCCAACATACACCATTACATGGCCCTCTTTTATCCCTATTTCTGCGGCTGGGCTATTTTTTTGCACTCCCGAAATTAATATCCCGCTCTTTACCCACCACAGATGTAATTGTTTTGCAAGTTGCGGGGTCAAATCCTGAACATATAAACCCAGCTTCTCCAGGGCAAGTTTTTCTATGGAAGGAAGCGGCGCCTTTTCCAGTTTAACATCGATCTTGAGCTCATTCCCATAACGATTAATATTAATATAGAGCTTATCACCGGCGTTTTTCTTGAGTATGTATTTTTCAAAGTCAAGAATATCCAGGATCTCTTTCGAGTCTATTTTGGTAATGTAGTCCCCTACTTTTATGTGTGCCTTGTCGGCAGGGCTTCCCGGCTCAATTGATGAGACCTTGATCCCCTTTGAACTATCCTCCTGTTCCTCGACCTGCGCGCCAAACCATATTTTATTGAGTTCTCTGAAATTGAAGAGTTTCACGAGGGTCTGTCTTACTTTATCAACAGGGATGGCAAAACCGATTCCCTGCGCCTGATTCACAATAGCGGCATTAATGCCAATAAGTTCTCCGTCGATATTGACGAGAGGGCCTCCGCTGTTTCCGGGATTAATCAGCGCGTCCGTCTGAATAAGACCTTCGTACTTAATGTCTCCGTACTCGCTGTTGAATGTCATGGTACGGTTTTTTGCGCTTAACACGCCCGTTGTAATAGAGTTTTCCAGACCAAAAGGATTACCCAACGCTATGACGGATTCACCAATCATGAGATCCTTTGATGTCCCCATCCTGACATAGGGAAGCGGCGTAGGCGAATTGATTTTTAGAACGGCGAGGTCGCTGATTGGGTCAGAGCTAATCATGGAAGCTTCAAAGTCTCTGCCATCTGACAATCTTACCTTAATCTTTGTTGCACGGCTTATCACATGTTCATTAGTAACAATATAACCGTCTTCGTCGATAATGACACCGGAGCCTAACGGTCTTTCAACCATTTGCTTCTGGCTCTGGCCAAAGAAATCATTGAAAAATTGGTCAAAAATCTCACTTCTTGAGCCATAATACGGGTCTGCATGCCGCACACTTATGAGTCTTTCTGTGCTGATATTAGCCACTGCTGGCCCAACCTTTTCAACGGCAATAACCGTGGGGGTCCTGCGATTTGAGGAGGTTTCGTGGGCAGATACCTTGTGGAACAGGAAAGGGATACAAGCAAGCGTCAAGACTACTGATAAAAAGACAGCGGATTTTTTCAAGACCGTTCATCCAAAAAATCTTATGGTTCTTATAGTATTACTGTGTCAAAACTTCTTTTTTTTGTAAGTTTTTTAACATACCCCGAAATCCCTGAGGTAGGGCAACCGTCCCCGGTTGACATCCTAACGCAGCAAAGCCGCAACCAAATTCCCCGTTGTGAAAGCAGAAGATTGCTTCGGAAAAGACCCCTCGCAATGACACGGGCTATGCTTTGGTAACATAATTATGCGTTGTCATTGCGAGCGAAGCAATCTTTCTCTCAAAAACAATCTGTACTTCCTGATAAGGGGTAGATAGGGTTGCAAAAAAAACTTACAAAAAAAAAGAAGTTTTTTACACGGTAATACTATAATGACAAGCGGAGACGCTTGTCCTACCGATAGAAAGGATTTGGTGCAGCTTTGCTGCGCCGGCACTCTTAATGAAATCCGCCATGTGGAGAACTTTTTGGGGGCATCCCGTGTGGTGCATGCGGAACGGCGCCTGAAGGCATTCCTTTCGTTTCATCAACAGATGTTTGCGGCACTATTTCAGGAATAACCGTAGTAAAATCCTCTTCCTTTTTTATCAGGTTAGCAAAGGCTTCTTTATCAACGACATAAATATAATCAGAGTCTTTGTTTTTTACGTAATAGCTGTTGGCATCTTTCTTCTTCCCAAGATAAAGTACGGCATCGCCGCCTTCCAACCCAATGGTGATCACTGCCTGTGGTTTATCCAGTGAAAATTGCGTCAGGTTGGTTGCTTTATATTGTTCGATATAACTGCCTTTTAATTCGTCCAGAGTGCGGACAAAATAATCCACCTCCCGTCCCTGAACCTCTTTCTGTTCGTTATTTTTTAACTTCCAGACATTATTTACTTTTTTCAATGAGAGGCTTCTTTCATTGTAGTTCAGCGTCAGCTCTTTCACATCCGTTCTCTCAAAACTCAGAATCTTGGTTGGCACCAATTCAGCATCCAGATTTTTAATCTTGGGCCAGGAAAGCTCAAATACGAGATCGCTGTCAGCAAACATACCATACGAGCTCACCTTGTCACCATCCTTAACTTTCTTTCCAATAAGTAATGTCCTTGTTTCGACGATTTTTTCTAAAGGTTCCTTGGGTTTCACATCAGACTCGGTCTTTTTCCTATCTTCTTCCGATATTTGCTCCGGAACCTTTTCATACGTGACAGAAACCCGGAGTACCGGATTGTTCAGTCCATAGGGATTAAGATCCTTCGGGCCCTGGACGACATAGTTGTCCACCTTTAAAAAAGACATGTCCCAGATAATCTGATTTATAGCGTTCGTGTCCGCTGTCGTTTGAACAGGTTTTGAAAGTTCCCACTGAAATTGCCCTTCTGCATCCTTTTTGTTTGTTATGTCACATACATAGGTACGGTCTGGTTTTTCGATCACCAGCTTCTTGACTAAATCCTTGTTAAACTCACTTACCAGCCTGTCGCGGAATCTCAGAAGCGGATTCTCAATCCTGTCATAGAATTCAACGGTAGGGGCCGTGTATACCGGATCTTCACCCACGCGTTTTACATAACATTTGGTGCCGTCAGGCAACTTGTTCCCCACAAAAAATTTAGCCAGCTCCTTGTCTTCCTCCTTGGTAACAGAAATCTCAAAAACGGGGTTCTTTAAGCCATATGCGGCTAAATCCGTTGGCTTATCTGAAATAAAATCTTCTATCTCAAGGGTCTTTATCTTCTCAATAAAGTTCTTCACCGTATCCTGGTCGGCGTAAATATTGATTGGCTTTGTGAGTTTCCAATCCAGGTCTAATGACTTTTCAATAGCAATGAGATCATTCGGAGTTTTAATTTCCAATTTGTTTACACCATAGGTACCAATCGATTCAAACCTTACTACTTTTCTGTCTCTCAGGTCATTTGGCTTTTTATTCAAGTCTGCAAGAATAATATCTTTCAGGAAAAATACCGTCGGCTCATCCACGCGCTTCACATACACCTTATTGTCCAGGGAGTGGCCAAACATGACAGCTTGCGAAACGCCTTTCTCTGTAATTGTAACGGTGTAGCGGGGAGCATTCAGGCCGAATTTCACCAAATCACCCGCTTCCTCGGTGATAAAATCGTTACGGTCAATTTGCAGATTCTTCAACTTGCTCAGGAGATCCTTGACTTTTTCCAAATCTGCCAAATCGTTAACAGGTTCAGAAATTCTCCAGAAACTGCCCTTCCGGTTACAAACGATGTCATACTCCGCCGACTTCACTTCGACCTTATCTACCGCCTCCTTGTCAAAGGAAAACACCCATTTGCTTCTTAAATCGAGGATATTTTTCGTAACTTTGCCGAGAAGCGTTCCCGGCACGACCACCACCTCATCACTCGCATCGAGTTTTATATATACGTTGTCGCCTGCAGCAAGCTTTTGACCGACAAAGACGGTATATTTATCCTTCGGTCCAAACACCTGGATTTTATCGGGTTTTGCCGGAATGTCAGTATACATGGAAATGGAGATCTTTGGGGTGTCGAGTCCATAATCTTTGAGATCAAACGGCTTATCCCCTTCCTGCTTAAATGCGCCCACCTTATTCATAAACTCAAACTCAGAGAGGATGCTGTTGACCTCTGAATTGTCCGACCGGAGTTTAAGCGGTTCAACGATCTGCCAGTAATTGTCTTCGCCTTTTTGCAGGACAACCTTGCCACTTTCGTTGTTCAATTCAATCTTCTTGATCATCGATGCCTTAAAATCTGGAAGCACCTTTTTTTTGCAGCCTTTCCCATTCCTCATGAGGAAGTTGTTTTCTTTCATAAAGGAAGATGTACGAAATACCGATAGCTGCAACAATTAAAAGGATAATGGTTGTTTTAAGTTTCATAGCTTAATTCTTTCCTCCCGCAGAGAACATCATGAAATTGAATTGATGGCAAATCTTCATTTATATGACACTCCTGAATTAACGGCGTCTCTTCCACCAGACGATGCTGCCAATAACAATAGGTATTACCGGAATGCCCGCAATCGATATCCAGAAGATTACCTTCATTTGAACTGGGCTAATGGTCGCCTTGCGGAAATCAGGTGGTTTGGCAGAAATCCCCAGTTGCGTTTCCTTTTTGGCTAACCAATTAATGGAATTGCGAAACAAATCCGCATTCCCAGGATTTTCTATATATTCGTTTGTGGCAAAATCTACATCTCCAAAGACTACGAGTTGCGCACCCTGCGGTTTTGCCGCCGGGTCATTCGCCATAGCCGGATGTGACTGAAGAACAGACTTTGGCAATTCCTTTACCCGTGAAGCCACTGCCAGAGATACCGGTCCCTGCACATCAGTGTCTATATTATACTCAGGTTTCTTCTTTTGGATATTTGCAACATCAATCTCTCCCCACGATCCCTCAGGCGCACGCAAGAGCACGGTTGCCTGGTAGGGCATCTGGTCGTTTGGCGGAGTAGCATCGACAGGACATGCACCGAAGAGAATCGTATTATACGTCTTCAGATCATTGGTAATCGGGTGATCTTCAGCATATTCATCCTTGCCCACATAGATTTCCGCAACCGTCTGTATACCAAAAAGAGGCATATTAACCTTGTTGTAGACCACGACATCATCACGGACTGCAATGCCATATTCCGGCAAAAGTGTCTTAAATCCCGTGGGAGCATTTGGGCTAAGCGCGGGTTCCAGCATAAGCAAAAGCTTGCCCCTGTTTTCAAGATAGTTGCGAATAATGTTCAATTCTTCCGTCAGATATGCCTTCGTCGGTCCCGCAACCACGAGCACTTCGCAATCATCCGGAATTTTCTTTGTAGTCAGAATGTCCAGTGGAGCCACACGACAATTATCCCTCTTGAGGGCGTTGGCAATTCCGGAAACTCCTCCGCGGTCAAAATCTTCAAACTGCCGTTCTCCATGGCCGGTAACAAAGTAAATAGCGGTCTGCTTCTCCTGAGTAACGTTAAGAATTGCTTCGGTAAATGCCTCTTCTCCTTTAAACTTAAAAGGATACTGCCTTTCTATTACCTCGCTTTGCTGGACATGTTTGCTGTACTCACCACACTCAAACACCACCGTGTTGAGCTGGAGATCGCTGATATTGAGACGTTTCGCCAGCTCTTCAACCTTGGTACGGTTCCTTAACGGATCGACACTTTCCACTTTAATCTTGTCCGTGTGGTAGGCATATTCCTTCAGGATATCCATGATTTGCTCATAAAACATCTCCCCCTGATTAAAGAGGGTAGTAATGACAATGGGTTTTTCCAGGTTTTTGAGAATATTTTTGGTTTTGGATGAAAGAGAATATTTTCCGGTAACGGTAAGGTCAAAACGCTCGTAGTGCCGGTTATTGAGAAACCCGACTACGGCAAAGATGCACGCCGCAAAGATAGACATGATAGCGACATTGGTGCCAACCAGCGCCTTTCTCTTGGACGCCTCGGTTGAAAACCAGTTTTTCCTGACAGCCACGACAGAACTAAATCCAATAATAACAGCTCCGCCAACACCCATGGGAACCAGAGATGAAATCCCCCACGAATTGAAGATCCTTGATATACCAAAGCCCGCGATAACCGCAATGATTCCGGCCAGGATAATATATCCGCATACTTGTTCAAACCAATCGTTCTTTTTTTTTATTCAAAGCGCTCATCTCCATCTCCTGCTCTCGACAATGCGTACAACAATAAATATGAGTAATGCAGTAAAGCTGACGTAGTAAATCACATCCCTGGTATCGATAATCCCTTTGGTAAAGGTATCCCAATGATCATAGGTGCCTATATATCTGAGTGCATTGTAAAACCATCCTTCATGATCCGCGCTTGCCAACCCAATCACCAGCAGGATAAGCAGGGCGACAATTCCGATAACCGCCGCGACAATTTGATTTTTCGTGACGGCAGACACTAACAGTCCAATAGAAATGAACAACCCACCCATCAGGACCAGCCCGGTATAACTGGCGATAATGGCACCATAATCAGGATTCCCTACCCATGCCAGAAATATGATATAAAAAGCGGTTGGAGCAATCATGACGTTATACAACGCCCATGCCGCCAGGAATTTTCCAAATACCACTTCAAAATCAGTAACAGGCGCTGTCATCAGGGGTTCAATCGTCCCTGTCTTGTTTTCTTCTGCCATTAATCGCATGGTAATAACAGGGGTCAGGATAGATAGAATAAACTGCGTATAGGCAAGACTGTACCGCAACGTAGATTCCTGGGTTAACCCAAGCATGATGGAAAAAAAATAACCGGAAAAAACCGTAAATACCGCGATAACAACGTATGCAATCGGCGATAGGAAATATGCGCTAACTTCTCTATTAAATATGGTACCTACACTCGTCATTTATACCGATACCTCCAGTTCGTGATGTTCCTGCGTAGTAATCTGATGGAATATTTCTTCCAGGGTAATAGGCGTCTGCTTCATCTCCCGAATAACGCCATTATTTTTTACAATGCTCGTAAAGACATCTTCACGAATGTCCATGCCTCTTTCTGCCTCTACGTTATAATTGTTCAGCTCCCCCTTCTCGTGCCATACGATCTTTTTCACGCCGTTGATGGCGGACAAGGCGTTCTTGATTTTTTCACCAGCGCCACGCACCTCCAGGGTAATATTGTTGCCGCTTCTCAACTGATCTGCCAGATTGGAAGGCGTGTCCATAGCGACTATTTTACCCTTGTTAATAATGATTACGCGACCGCAGAGCATTTCGACTTCGGGTAGGATATGCGTAGAAAGTAATATGGTATGTTTTTCACCTAATTCCTTGATAAGTTGCCTGACTTGCCTGATTTGATTGGGGTCCAGCCCGATCGTCGGCTCATCGAGAATAAGGATTTTTGGGTCATGGACAAGGGTATCAGCCAGACCCACCCGTTGCCGGTAGCCCTTGGACAGGGTGCCGATAATTTGATTCTGCACGTCAGCAATCCTGCATTTCTCAATACATTCGCCAATCTTTACCTTGCGTTCACGGTAGGGCAGCTTCTTCAGTTTCGCACGGAAAGAAAGATATTCCCTCACCCGCATTTCGGGATACAAGGGTACATTTTCGGGCAAATACCCAATGTTCTTTCGGACGTCGATCGAATCACGAAAGACATCGTAACCAGCCACCGTTGCGGTTCCGGAAGTTGCCGGCATGTAGCAGGTCAGAATACGCATGGTCGTTGTCTTGCCTGCACCGTTCGGTCCCAGAAGCCCTAAAATTTCTCCTTGTTTAACTTCAAATGAGATGTGATCTACTGCATATACGTCCGCATAACGCTTTGCTAAATGGTCTACTTTAATCATATATAAAAATTCCCCCCTTTTAGAATACTATCTCTTTGCTTTTTTTCCTTTAGCGAGTTTTTAGCCATTTTTCATACATATAGAATTATCTATTCAAAATACCCACAGGGTGAATGGATTACAACTCCGCTCTCCAAGCTTCACCTCTTACCATCACACATCTATCTGAATCTTACAGAAGTTCTGAAACAGGGAACTAAGGTTTGAGATTTGATGCAATATTCAAGGCAGGCAATTGAGTATGGAGGCCGGCAAATAAAGATTTTCGCTAACTACAAGAATACCCTGATCCGATATACTATATCCCCCTGTGTCCACAAACAAGAAAAAGAGTAATTGACACGCTGCACCACAGACGACTTACGCTTTACCAGCGCCTTCCGTCTTTTTCGATTCCAAAACTTTCACATCCCGTTCTCCGGCTTCACGCAATTTAATCTTCGATTGCATGAGTTCCAAAAACGATATTCTCACCGGGTCATCAGTATCGGCTACAACAAGAACGGGCGCCTTTCTTATGATTTGTCTTGCCCTGCTTATAATCAACGTTGTAAGCCGCAATGAACCACCAACCTGTTTTGCAAGTTCGTCGATATTTTTAAAAATCATTATAACACCTGCGATAAGAATTATGTTCCCAAAAATAAAAATTGATCCCCGAAAGTTATGATGTCCAGACTTTAAGGAAGCAATCAAGTCATAAAAATCGTTCTATAGAAAACCCACAGCGCAGCAAAGCCGCAACCAACTCTCCGCTGAGAAAGCGGGAGATTGCTTCGGAAAAGACCCTCGCAATGACACAGGCTATGCTTTAATGACATAGGATGCGTTGTCATTGCGGGCCACGTTCGCGTTGTTCAGGGTAAACTCCGCGAAGCAATCTATACCTCCTGATGAGGAATAAATATGGCCGTGAAAAAACTTACAAAAAAAGAAGTTTTCACGCGGCCATACTCTATACAAGTATAAATTGAAACAACATATACTATAGAGAAATCCTTCTTTGTCAAGGAAAATTGAGCCTCTAAAAATTCCTTGAGAAATAACTTCTCACTATGATAGTATATGTGCTTTGAATTATGTAACGAAAAAAGACTTGCTTTCTGTCAGAATCTGATTAAGGAGAAATTATGGCAAGAATATATGAAGATATTACGAAAACGATTGGCGATACCCCCTTGGTTAAGTTAAATAATATCACAAAAGGAGTAAAGTCTACTATCGCAGTCAAGATGGAATCTTTTAATCCCCTGGGCAGTGTGAAGGACCGCATCGGGATCGCAATGATAGAATCCGCGGAAAAGACAGGTTTGATAAACAAAAATACCACCATCATAGAACCAACTTCAGGCAACACGGGTATCGCACTGGCATTTGTGGCTGCTGCACGAGGCTACAAACTGATTTTAACGATGCCGGACACCATGAGTATTGAACGCAGGGACCTGCTGAAGGCATTCGGTGCAGAGATCGTGCTGACACCGGGCTCTGAAGGAATGAAAGGTGCCATTAGCAAGGCTGAAGAACTCCTGAAGAACACCCCAAATTCTTTTATGCCGCAACAGTTCAAAAATCCTGCAAACCCGGAGATACACCGCAAAACAACGGCTGAGGAGATATGGAATGATACGGATGGTAAAATTGATATTTTTGTTGGAGGGGTAGGCACGGGGGGGAACGATCACCGGCGTTGGGGAGATCATTAAGAAACGGAAACCTTCACTGAAAGTTATTGCCGTTGAGCCAGCCGATTCACCGGTGCTTGCCGGCGGGAAACCAGGCCCCCACAAGATACAGGGACTCGGCGCGGGATTTGTCCCGGACATCCTCAATATGCAGGTAATTGACGAAATTATTCCTGTAAAGAATGAACAGGCATTTGCTGCATCCCGGCAACTGGCCAGACAGGAAGGGATTTTAGCAGGCATCTCTTCCGGGGCTGCAATTTATGCGGCACTTCAGGTAGCAACACGACCCGAGAGCAATGGAAAGTTGATCGTGGTTGTGCTTCCCGATACCGGCGAAAGGTATCTATCCACCGTTTTGTTTAAGGAATTTTAATGTTTGACCGCATGAAAGAGGACATAAATGTCGCTTTTCAAAGTGATCCGGCTGCGCGGAGTAAACTGGAAGTCCTTTTATGCTATCCCGGCATTCACGCGTTATGGCTTCACCGGATATCCTATTATCTCTGGGGAAAAGGGTGGATTGTATTATCCCGTCTCATTTCCCACATAAATCGCTTTTTAACAGGAGTTGAAATACATCCTGCAGCAAAAATAGGACGTAGCGTTTTCATTGACCACGGTATGGGCATTGTTATCGGTGAAACTGCCATCATTGGGGATGGTTGTCTTATCTATAAAGGGGTAGTGCTCGGTGGCACAACCAGTGAAAAAACCAAGCGACATCCAAATCTGGGAAAAAAGGTCGTAGTGGGCTCAAACGCCTGTGTCCTGGGCAATATAACCATCGGAGATTATGCACGGATCGGCTCTGGCTCTGTCGTAACGAAAGACGTCCCTCCTCATGCAACCGTCGTTGGTGTGCCGGGCAGAATTATAAAACAAAGAAAAAAGGATGAACAAGAAACCATGCTGGATCATGGACAATTACCCGACCCCATTGCCGAGGCGATCATGGTTGTATTAAAAGAAAATTGCAAGTTGAAACAGCGCATAACAAAGCTCGAGAGTACGCTAAACATTTCGAATGAAGAACAATGTAAAGTTTCAGAAACAGAATCAGAAGTGCTGAGCATATTCATGAAAAATTACAAGGACGGAGACGGAATTTGACCGGATTTTGATGCTCTATCTACCCTAAAGGTGCCGGAGCGTATGGCTAAGACTTTGTCCACCGCTGGCAGGGGATCAAGGGCATAAGCGCTAAGTTGTTTTTGATTTTTTTTTACCTGGAGTTCAACATCGAATATCGAACAAGGAATAATGAATGTCGAAGGATAAGAGAATATTTGATCTTGAAGAACGCTTGGTAGATTTTGCCGTAAGAATTATTCGTACAACGGAATCCTTGCCAAAAACAAGAACGGGAAATCACCTTGCCGGGCAACTTATTCGTTGCGGTACGTCACCCGCTCCCAATATGGTGAAGCTCAAAGCGCAGAATCTCGTTCTGACTTTATCCACAAGATGAAAGTCTGCCTTAAGGAGTTGCGTGAAACAAGGATATGGTTATTGATGATGGTAAAAGCCAATCTCATAAGGCCAGCGTCAAAGCTTGAACCCCTGATTCTTGAGAATGATGAGCTTATTTCGATTTTTGTAACAAGCGTAAAAACTGCGAAACAAAGGGAGAATAAGAAAACTTCATAATTCTAAATTCCTTGTTCGATATTCGTTATTCATTACACGGTTAAATGAATCAATAATTTTAACTTAGCGCTTATGGGGATCAAGGGGGTGGACTGGCAGAGCCAGAAATTTCTGCAGATGCATAATCTGAATATCTTTAATCATTTTTAAAAAGGAGGAGAGAAACTGTGGATTGGGGAATTAAAAATCGCTTGTCTCAACTTATTAAACCAAACGGCCGATGCATGTACATGCCGATAGATCATGGATATTTCCAGGGCCCTACGTCAAAACTGGAACGGCCTGGCGAAACGATTAAACCGATTATTGATTATGCTGATGCGCTTTTCTGCACCCGCGGCGTATTGCGTTCCTGCATAAATCCCGGAAACAGCAAGCCTATCATCCTCAGAGTATCGGGCGGCGCCAGCATGGTGGGAAAGGATCTTGCCAATGAAGGACTAACGACCTCGATAGAAGAAGTCATTCGTCTGAATGCGTCCGGGGTTGGTATTTCCGTCTTTATCGGTAGCGATTACGAACGAGAAACCCTGCTCAACCTCTCAAAGCTGGTTGATGAGGCGGAACGATATGGCATTCCCGTGATGGCTGTTACCGCCGTAGGAAGGGAAATGGAAAAACGGGATGCCCGTTACCTCGCCCTCTGCTGTCGCATTGCAGCCGAACTGGGCGCCCGCGTGGTAAAGACCTACTGGTGTGAAAACTTTGAAAAGGTCACAAACGGTTGCCCCGTGCCGGTAGTTATGGCCGGAGGACCAAAAACAAATTCAGATTCGGAGGTGTTTGAGTTTGTTCACGATGGAATGCAAAAGGGGGCTATCGGAGTGAATCTGGGAAGAAATATCTGGCAAAACGAACACCCGGTTGCCATGATAAGGGCATTGCGCGCCATCATCCATGAAAACGCAACCGTGAAACAAGCCAATGACCTGTTTAACACCGTAAAGAACGAAAGGAAAAACTAGTTTCAAATTGCAGACATATTCAAGAGGCTCACCCTTTGTGATGTATGAACTTGATATAGAGTTGCCACCCCAGTTTTCAATTTAAAATTCACCCTTTATGAGCACTTGAGTAGACCATAATCCCTGCGTCCTGCACTGAAGGCGAAGCCTTATTGCAGGATTTAGAAATGTTTATACTTTTTGTTTGACACAGAAGTGAATATATTGTTCCTTGTCAAGCTGCTCACGAATAATATCGGTAAAATTGATTACGATAAGGGCAAACCCTGAGTGATCAGGGGACGCAAAGCAAAGGGTCTTTGTCCGTACAGAGAAGTACGGATAAAATAAAATTTTCAGGCGTATACGGAAATACGTATTACAAAAGATAGCCTTACTGCCGAAGGTGTTTCATGAACCATTTTTGGCAGTAAGGCTTTTTTGTTTTCAGGGATGTATCAAAGGGTTCTTTTGCAAGGAGAATCTTGTCCTTAAAGAGGGACTTGTTTTCTCCGCGCAAAGGGTTTCGGACAAAGCGGCTTCCCGCCTGTTTCCCCCCGTTTACGGGGAGACTATGGGGGGTGATTGAAATTCCTATATTCAACCCAGTAGGGGTAAAATAGTGCGAAAAGAAGGGTATCATGTCACCCTACGGGGTTAACCATAATTGCATAGCGCCATGCTATAATAATGACATCCCTTCGGGATTCTATAAGCAATCTTTTGTTCATTCGTAGTGGCGTAGGCAAAAGCATGCTGAATAGTTACCTTTTTTGTAAGTTTATGACAGCCTTATTTACCCCTTATCAGGAGGTACCGTTTGTTTATGAGAGAAAGATTGCTTCGGAAAAGACCCTCGCAATGACAGCATGCAGCATGT
>AYTS01000169.1 GCA_002009475.1 Candidatus Brocadia carolinensis
AATTCCCATATGGTAAAGTTTCTCCTGCATCGAGCGCAGGCAGGCTTCAATATCCCGGAGGCTTTCTCTGTAGGTTAATTGAGCAAATGCCATACAGAGAAATTGATCAAAGCATGAAAAGCTTTTTACTTTGTGATTGCCTTCGTAACGCTGAACACATTTGCGAAATTCATGCATGGGTAAAAAATCGATTACTTGTGAGAAAACAGTTTTTCCTATATTCATGAGCCATTCCTTTCCGTTTGTTATGAAGAATAGAATGGCTATAGTATACTTTGAATTTCAAATCGATTACGACCTTTTTTGCTTGTATTTCTCTTGAATTATAATACTTACAACAAATATTTATTCAAACGTCCGGACAGTAGTGAAAAGCCATTAAAGACATAGCCGCCGCAGGATGGCATAAGAGCGTCAAAAAGACTGTTGATGTTCGCAATGATGGGGCAGTCGGCAACACTCTTGAGGTTTTACTTGGAATACGGGAAAACAACTTGCCGATCCCAAATGCTCGAGAATGGGAATTGAAAGGACAAAGAGCGGGTAGTACCTCCCTTGTAACATTAAAGCATATTGAGCCTTCACCTCGGGCATCAAAAATTGTTTCACAAATACTTCTGCCTTTGTATGGATGGCCTCATGAACAAGCCGGGAAAAAATATCCCTACACAGAAATGAGCTTCCGCTCGACAACTTACGCTACAGGTTTTACTAACAGAGGATTTCGCATTGTTATTGATAAAAACGAAAATAAGTTAAGGTTTATTTTTGATTCTAATCATGCTGATAAAGAGAATAATTCCATCAGAAAATGGATGGATGAGGTTGAAAGAAAAGTTGGTTTAGGCTTATTAAATCCGGAGCCATACTGGGGGCTTGATGATTTGAAATATGAAATTGGAGCTAAAATCAAAAATTGTTTTTATGTGGTATCCGAAAGGAAAATAGAAAACCGACATGAGTATTTCAAATTTAACGAATTGTATGTTATGTCTGGTTTTGATATTAGTGGTTTTATAAAATGCCTTGAAGAAGGACTAGCCTTTGTCGATTTTGATGCAAGAACTGGACATAATCATGGGACAAAATTCAGGATCAAACAAAACGCATGGAAAAATCTTTATAGTTCAGTTGAAAGAAAAATTTAAAGGGCTAACAAGTCGCTGCGCTGGACGTGGATTCCGCTACGCTCCATCCCCGCCAGTGAGCTAAACGAAGAAATAGGAAGAAATAGGGGTCACCCATTAGAAGGCTTTTGTCAAGCGAAAAAAATTCTCCAGAGCAAAAAATCGCAGATTTTTTGCCTTATCAAATAAAAAAAATTATAATGTCCAAAAGCATTTATCCCATTGACCGCACCCGTATTTTCAGGTTTTTTAGTTACGGATGATAGAAATCCGCACCAGTCACCCATCCGGTTCAAGGCATTGTTTCGAGATCG
>AYTS01000170.1 GCA_002009475.1 Candidatus Brocadia carolinensis
CGAAGTTTGGAATACGATAAAACAAATATTACAGACGCATCAGGTAGTAACCGTAGTCCTGCCCGATGCAGATGGTATCCATGTACACCATGTTCGGGTAGCAACCGAAGTGGAGGCAACACAAGGGGAGATATACAAAAAACTCGGAGTTGATCCACAGGCGATAAAAAGAAAGCGGATAACCTTCAAAAAAACAGCTTTGTAGTGAGGAAAATATTTGAAGACCCTTGTATACCAGCTACTTATGCTCTTAAATGCGTAACTTAGGCTAACTGCTTCTCCATGTATTGCTTGTCCAATTCTTTCACAGTATGCCAATCCAATTTCAACTCTTTGGCTACATCCTGGATCGTCATCGACCGGCATCTCCTCCCTACAAAAAAAGCAAACCTCTTTGTGTAAAAAGGATTTCTCGAAAGCCACTCTAACGCCTCCCGCTTCACCTTCCCGCATCTCCGACACTGAACACGCCGAATCCTCACCTCCAGATAAATCCGCATCTCTCCACAGGATAAGTCTCGCACTCGACGCACTTTCTTGTCGTAATGACTCCGATGCACGGCACCACAACTACCGCACACCGTTTTTTTGAGTCCGCACAAGCCGAATAACACGCGCCTTTGAATCTCCAAATATCCCCTTTATCTCGGCCTTTGGTCGAAACCCGGGGAACCGATATTCGTCCAGGAGCCGCTTCTTTTTTCTCATCTTGTAATCATGACATCTTTTTCCATCTCCTTCAATCCCTTTTTCATCTAACTTTATGCAGCTTCGCAACCTTTTTTCCCTAAATTTTACCCACTCATTTCCACGATGACCCTGAAAAATGTAGCCTAAAAAACTTCCTGAAAAAAATAGAGTAATACTATAAAGCAACTCTTACAGACGCATCAGGTAATAACAGTAGGCCTGCCCGATGCGGATGGTATCCATGTACATCATGTTAGGGTAGCAACCGTTGATCCACATGCTATAAAAAGAAAGCGGATAACTTTCAAAAAAGCAGCAAGGTAACGGAAAAACTCTTCAAATAATACAAGGCAGCAAGGGATTATGCAAGTGCAGAACAAGAGGTCTTTGAGCAAGATATCCGTTCCACTGGCTTTTAGAACGGACTTTCACCCCAAGGTGAAAAATAAAAAGGCCGTAAAAGTCTTATATTTATTGGCTTTTACGGCGAACAGGGAGTTTTTTTCTCGTGACTACCCGTAGGTTCCTGCTCGGCAATGCCTCCGGCAACTTTATCTGCAATGCCTCTAACAATTCACGTGATTGTTGTCGCGGGCGTGGTATCTTCTGGCAACGCGCATTGTGGCCCTTCACGGTCACTTCCATGGAACAAATGGTTGCCAATTGTTCAAGACCACCCTCCACCGTAAGATCAAAAC
>AYTS01000171.1 GCA_002009475.1 Candidatus Brocadia carolinensis
CTTTCTTCGTCCTTATGGTCTCAACCAGGACCAGACAGGAATATTTCTTATCACCTCTCTTTTTGTATGCATCTCTGATATACATACCATGATTATACCAGAGAAGACGAAAATGTCAACACAATCCCCACTATTCATACACTACATCGCCGGCAAAAATTCTCGACCCGTATTATTCAACCACTTACGACTTGCTCACTATGCAAAAGTACCGCTTCGGCTACACTTTTTGCGTAAGTTCGGTTAGATAGGAGCAAGAAGCTTAAACCTATATATAACCAAATACGGACTGATCAGAAAATTGTATTATTTATCCAGCCGATGAAGATGTCGTTGATGAAATGCCTACAGGACTAAGCATCCATGATGCCATTTGAAAAATGTCCCGTTTGTGGGAGTAAGATGATCGAAAAAGAGGTAGAAAAGCTTTTGCGTGGGGGCGATAATACTGCCGTCTTAAAAGTACATGCAGAAGCCTGTCTTCGTTGTGGTGAATGCCTTTACTCCCAGAAAACTGTCAGAAAATTTGAAGAAATCAGAGATAAACTCGAACATCAAGATACAGCAGGGTTTCAACCATTAGGAATGTCATTCCAAGTAGTATAATATTTCACCTAAATTCTGCAAATGATTTTCGCTATGCAAAAATCGACCTTCTAAAATACCCTTGCTAGACAAAAATCAATGATATGCTTCAGTTTATTTGGGTTTTCTGAGTTGCCCAGCGCCGTTTTGGAGAAAAAGAATCGGAAAACAGCCCCGATGCAACCACCCGGAGCGACAAAAACCGGAATGGAAACATACCATCTCTCTGCACGGTGTTTTCAGCACTCAAAATACCCCGAATCAAAGACAGCAATCACTCCCTACCCGAACGCTACACTCAGAGACATGCCTTCCCACGCCCGCCATTCTTCCTGATGCAGAAACTTCTCGGGTAACTTCAAGGTCAACTGTCTGCTTCCCTTTGTCAATTTCCCTGCAACACGAATTAACCACAACCTCATGGTCTTTACTTCCCACGGTTGTATTATCCCTCCCGTAAGCAGCGCCATCCACTTCAAGAGATTATATGCTAACACCGCGCACTGAAATAACGCCGCATTGGCCAAAAACTCATCCGTGCGTACATGCCCCACATGCATCTGACTCTTACACTCTTCTATCCACGTCTCACAGGTCGCCCGCTTTCCATATGACCGGTGTGCTTCTATCGGATTGAACCGCTCTGTCGTAACGTAACAGAAATACTCATACACAGCTATAGGAAACAATCCCCTCTCTATTTTGATTAACTTCCTCACCGCCACAAACCGTCTTGCACAATTCCATACAGCGCACTGATACATAAAATCGGCTTGCTCCCACCCCGCATCCCCTTCCACGGCCTCCCATTTCTGACCTTCGAGCAACCCCATCAGATTCTTCAACTTCACCTTAATCAGGTATCCCGCTGATACGGACTCCAGGTAATCCAGCAACTCTCCCGAGAAAAAACCACTGTCTCCCCGAACGATTACTCGTACCCTCTTCTTCGTATACGCCATACACTCCTTCATAAACTCTACAACCCCATTACTCGTGTATGCACTCCCACAGCGAAACCAACTATGCAATATCTCTTTTGTCTCTGCTACAAATGCTATTATGGGATGATACGACTTCTGCCCCTTCTTACACGGATTATACCCCACGTCCGCCCCTTGCTGATTCCCATAGACTCCATTCACGGTTGAATCAACGTCTATCCACATGTCGCTCAGCGCACTTCTCAATTTATGCCCTGAACGCACCGCCCGTTTCCACACCTGTCCCCTGAATCGTTGGATTACCCCCGTCAGCTCCACAATATCCCCCTGCGTTACCAGCTTCATCATACGTCCTATTGTCGTATCTACGGGAATTCTTTTCCATCCCGCTATCTTTATCAGCACATCATCTGCCCATACCTTCGTTATCTGCACCATCGAGGTCGCTCCGGCTATCAAACCGATTACTACCATTTGCATGGCATCAACCATCTGATACTGTGCATTTGCCCCGCGCTCCTTACCCACTGCTTCTTGAATTCTCTGCCTGAATAACAACTTTCCCATGAACGTCAGTACCGGTAAGAGCCCCGCATGTACCGTTAATCCCTTCCCGTTCATCTCCGTCTTGATTTTCGGTTGTTTTCTTTCCCCTTTGTGTGCTATATTCTTCATAGAAAAGGTGAACCTCCTTTTAAGTGTTTTTTTTTCTCAAAATACCTTCAAATCCCTTGGAGATTCTACCATTTCTGACCTCATCCTGCAACAAGGCTTCGTCCCGTTTGCAGGATTTAGGTTTCATATTATTGAAAAACTCTGGGTATCTAAAGAAATATCTTCGATTACCGGCTGGGCATGATTTTCGATATGTAGCCTTAAAGGTGAATGGTTATTCTATGGAGCCTATCCTGGAAGAAGGCGATATTGTTGTTATCGACAGGCTGATTGTGATCTGAAAAAGATACATGAGAACAATATCTACGCGGTTCGGAAGGATGATTTGCATTACATAAAGCACCTGCACTATGAGGAGAAAAGCAAGACACTTCAGCTCATCAGTGCCAGTATTCATTTCACGAGAGAGCACGGGTTTGAATATATCAATCTTAAAGAGATAGAAGAAAATCCCATTATCGGAAAGGTGGTTTTTAGTTTCAGGAAGTGGGAATAGGGCATACCTAAACCACAACGTCAATTCTCTGTTCTACCGCCTTTTTCAGCACGTTCAAAACAACCGGGAATCGGTTTCATTCAACGACCTTAATAAGTAACATAACCAACGGTCAAAGCCCCAATGATAATCGGATGTCTTTATGGGGTTGTTAATGGCATCATAATTTTGAATTGAGAAGCCTTTCCAGGAGTATATCTTCAATATTTTGACGTGAATCTAATATCGATAGAACGTATACGTTTTTCCCCGATATTCTGTAAATGACTCTCCACGGCGATATAATTAACTCACGATATGGTAAGATTCCTTGATCTCGTAATTCCTGGACGATGCGGCCACGTTCCGGTAAGATATGAAGGTTGGAAGCTTTTTGTCTTATCTTTTTGAATACCTTTGATGCGTTACCAGGACTGTCTCTGGCAATATATTCAATAATATTTCTTAGATCATTTTCAGCAACATAAGACCATATAACTTCATATTTGTCGCTCATGTAGCTTTGCTTTCAGCATGTTGGAAATACCTGCAAACACTTCCTCCTGAGATTTTAATTTCCCGCTCCTTATGTCCTCTTCGCCTTGTGAGATTAGCTTCAATATCCCAATGGCATTCCGCATATTCTCATAACTTTTTGGGTCTTGCAGTACAGCCTTAGGTTCCCCGTTCTGAGTAATAATAACAGGACGATGGGTTTCGTTTATTTGCTTCAGCAAATCGGCTGCTTTTGCCTTAAGAAAGGTAATCGGTTTTATATCTGTTTTCATATTCATGTATCACCTCCAGACTTTTTATGGTACCAAATTAAGACCGTATGTCAAGGGTAATCTTATTATGCCTTGCTGACGCTTGGGCTTTCGGCCAATGGAGAGGTCTGGAGCAACATCTTGTTCTGAGGCATGAAATTGAGCGATTTAGCCGTGCTTTTTATGAGCTATTTCAAGACTTCCCACTTCTTCGATACGTCGATCTTTTTCAACATCAAGGTGTAATCTATTTGCAATGATCGTGTGGTTTCACATTTTATCCATTTCCCATTGCTTAACAGTTGAAATTATGAAAACTAGCCCTCACTACGATTGTCAATAAAAGATTCGACCCCCTTTCCCTTTTAATAACCCGCGTGAGTTTAAGATATACCGTGAGGTAGAACGTTGTGGTGAAAAAGTGATGAGATGGGTACCTATGGGTAAGAGTGTATTTCATCTTTACCGTTATACTGAGGTATCGAAAAGCGCCAATGAGCGTTATTTGGGGGCATTATCGGCAGTTGTACCCCTGCACGATTGCATAAAAGAATTGGAGCAACTTGCTCAACCTGTCCAGGATGGACAAAACCGTCACACTGGATTTAATCCCTTGTCTCCGGAAGTAACCAAAGTATTTGAGGCCGTTCCGGGCGGCGCTCACAGTATAAATGGTTTTAGAAATAAAGATTTGAGAAATCTATTGTTTGGTGATAATACCGGGTCACCTGAAGAGCTGAAAAAGGCGAGTTCAAAAATAACGCGGATAATAAGAAAGCTCAGGGCACACTGCCTCATATCGAAAATATCCCGTTCAACGAGGTATAAAGTTACTGAAAAGGGATATCGTATTTTGGGAGCATCTCTTGAAATGAAAAAGAAGTATCTCCCTACGAATATGAAAAATGCTGCTTAAAAAACTTACAAAAAAAAGATGTTTTTACACAGTAATACTATAAAGCATCTGCACTATGAGGAGAAAAGCAAGGCGCTTCAGCTTATCAGTGCCAGTATCCATTTCACGAAAGAGCATGGTTTTGAATATATTAATCTTAAAGAAATAGAAGATAATCCCATTATCGGGAAGGTGGTTTTTAGTTTCAGAAAGTGGAAATAAAGCTTGGTGAAGCTTGTGAAATACTGTCAGACGAAATGGACAGAAACAGCATGTTCACATATAAATGGGGTGAGGCCAAATATAAACCATTACACCAGTGCCCCACTCTACCTCACGTCCTATCTAAATAAGCACTAATCAATACCCGACACCAACGACCCAGGTAAAATGCCCGATCCAAATATTTACAATCACCATACTAGCATTCCTTTCAGTTATTAGTTTAGCGAAGGAAGTTCAATCAGGTAGCCGCATCCCTTTAGGGTGCGTTTCTGGGCATATATAAAAGAGTTTATCACAAGTTCCACGCAGGCTAAAGCCATGCGGCTACCCTGTGTAGCTGCCGAAGGCCTAATGAAATCAATTTTACCGTAGAGTAAATGTAGTAAATAAGTATCCATGCAGGTGTCATCTATGAAAAAGCATGTCTTGCGAGGGTCTTTCCTTATTACTCCGGATGAACTTCAGCCCGAATCAATCGTTCAACTGAGCTCACGACGAAATCCACCTTCATAATACCCGCCCCTCAATCCGCAAGGGGGGGGAAGAGGGGCGATCCATTTTGGTTGTGGCTTTGCTGCGCTATGTCCACTATTTCAGAGAATAACGACAAACGACTATCATATCATCAATAACATCAGGTTTTAATTGCCAATATTGATTTGGGGCTTGGCCAAATACGACTTTTAAATCAGCGGGTAGTTTACTAATATCAGCACTCCTCGCTTCAAGCTTCCAACTACCTGTGTCCTTACCATTCTGACCATAATCAAACAATGCATTGGGAATTCCATTCATAATAGCCATATCGCTTTCAAGCGTTTTATCAACCCCTGTCCCTGGTCCCTCGCTCGGGTCAAGTACGTATACCATGAGATGCTCGGTAGTATCTGTGGGATATTCTACTCCTTCTTTGAGTTTCATGAACAGTTCTAACTGTTTAATCTTTATCGTCCTACTTTGGAACATGAACGGAAACCGTTTCTGGGTTATGTCTAGTGTTAATGTGTGTTTATCGTCTGTTTCCTTCGGATGCAGAAATTGATGCCACTCACCGGGAAACTCATGCTTGGCGCTAAACATCCTGAAGAGCCCTTTCTCTTCAGACAACTCCATTATCTCTTCGATAGCTTCTGTTGAATCTCTTGCCCCGTCCTTAAGAATATCACCTCCATCCCTTGCCGTATACTTAAGGTGGAATATTACATCAGATATAGTATTAAAGTCGAACTGTCTGAAGTCAACCAACGTACCATCGTCTTTTTGCCATATCCCTGATAATTCAAGACGCCACGTGCTTATGACGCCTGCCCCTTCAAAGGGCAGGTAGCGTTCATCACGGAAATTTAATTCAAAGAGACCGCTGTCGTTCTGTGCGCTGCTGGTGGCAATAGATTGAATAGAGTTCATATTGTCATTGAAACGGGGGTCGTCTTCTTGCCGGGCGTATGTACCCCCAAGTAGCGTGCTATCACGGCGGATAGAGCTTTTTAGTAACGTCAGGGTACAGTTTACGCCCGTATATGGCCCTGTGACGCAGGGAATGGTCAGGCTAACCGACTTGATTCTCCTGAAGTAATGACCCGGATAGTCCAGGTCAAAGATGGCCTCCGGCAGGTTCACGTAACACTGCCCGGTTTCCTTCAGCATGATGAGCGCCACTGGATCCAGCATTACCAGCGAAATGTGCCTGGTAATCTCGAGTTCCCGTTTATTCTTCTCAAGATAGGCAACCTCCATGCGTTTCAGGTCGAGAAAGAGGCGCTCCCCCGACAAGAGACCCTTTTTCAGGTTGTCCCAGTACCCAAACTGGATGAAGTTTGAGTCGTTCAGGCCCAGCTCAAACTGATAGGCGCACTCGGCGCGTTTTGCCACGTCGTAGGCCAACTGATATGCCTGGAAATAGATGCCCGAGGCCTGCCCGATCATCCAGTTGTAAAGTTCCTGCTTGTTCGGGTTAGGCATTAGTAAATCTGAATTACACCCTTTTCCGGAACGTAAAAAACTACCGGTTCATCTATTCCTAACTCTCTTGCTTCTTTTAATACCTTTACTGGATCATTACCATGACATATCACTTCTCTATCAGTAAAAGACCTCGTCGCAACATACTCTCCGCTATATTTTTCAGCATCATTTAACAAAGAGATTGGTTCCATTATAATGTTTCCTCTCTTTTTAATCTCACCATTAAAATAGAGCACATATAATAAAGTATTTTGAAGAGAAGTAAGATGAAAATTTAACAATTATAAAAAAATAATTTGACACTTTTGGGGACACATTGGGGATGTTATTTTTGGTGGTTTAAAAATCATAAGTATTTGAATTATGAAAACATAATGGCGGGAGCGTGTGGGAATCGAACCCACCTATCCCACCAAAGTGGGACAGACCGGATTTGAAGTCCGTCGCCGACACCAGCCGACATGCACTCCCCTGTATTTAACATGAATTTGCTCCATCAGCATAAGAATATTGAATTCATGCGGTTAACCTTGATCGGCAGTTCGAGGGGGTTTTGTTTTGAATGATGCAGCTATATTATCCGGCATCAGTACCCCTGCTGAAAAGAGCGCCTTGAACGCCTCTTCTACCGTTAAGTTTGTATCGGTGATTTCGCTTTCAGATATAAATATTAAAAAACCCGTTGTTGGATTTGGTATTGTCGGAATAAAAACACACACCTTTTTCCCATTTTCGTAACTTGAACTGCCGGTAACAAATCCGATAGATTTTGCACCTTCTTTGGGGAAATCTATCAGAACTACGCGTTTAAATGCCTGTTTGCCAGGCATGCCAACAGAGTGGATGATTTGTTTCACCGATGAATAGATATTTCGAACAATAGGAGTCTTGGTTAAAAGATTTTCAAAATAACTGATGATGGCCCTACCCACAAAATTTGCGGCAAAGATTCCAATAAAATATAATGCGATAAAGGTAAGGATAATACCCAAAAAGGTGATAATAAATTCGTCAAGTGATGTTTTTGGCAGAGCAACACCATAAAACTGCAATATCTTTTTGATAACGGGCGAAAGTGTGCCTCCAACAAAGCCAAAGAGAAATTTAACGACAAAAAAAGTTACGTAGACGGGCAGGATTAACAATAAACCCGTCAACATCCTTTTTCTGACATCTTTTTTAAAATGAGTAAATACGCCGCTCGTGTCTTTTTCCATAATGAATAGAATGATCTTTTAAAAGTGATTCGATTTCCATAGAAAGGCCATAATTCCAGCCAGGATAAAGTTAAAATCGGCAACCGTCTCGGATAATAGTCCTTCAGCTACAATCCGCTTATGAAACAGATATTGATATCCGGCGGCATAGGCTACACAGGGAAGCAAATAATATCCCAGGGTAGTCACCCAGCCAAACCATGGGCTTACTGACATTAAAACCGCGACAAGCGCCGTGATGATGATGAGAATAGTTTTTGTGCGTTCCTTTCCAATTGCGATAGGAATTGTTTCGTTGCCTAAAATACGGTCACCCTGGATGTCTCGTATATCAAGGACTACTGCCCTGATAAATGCAAGGCTGAATGCAAATGCAGAGGCAATGACAAGCGACGGCATAAAACTTTTATTTACTCCAAGAAAAGGTATTAACGCGGTGCTGACTGCCCACGCAATACTGTAAAAGATTTCTTTTGAACCAGGGATTTGCTCAAGGCTTCTGTATCGGATAATTTTAGACAAACTCTTCGGTATGATTTCTAGTCGATAAAAAATACCAAAAAGGCCCGCAAGAAAAATGCAGAAAAAGATGGATTTGCTGAGCAAAAATCCAAGAATGAAAGATACCACCACTCCGGTGATACCAAGACAAATAAAAAGAGTTTGTTTCCTTTCGTAGAAGGTTGCACTCGCAGGTTCGTTAATCGCGACAGAATCCTTATTGGAAAAACGATTCAGGACTTGCATAGAAAAAATGAAGAGCGCTGCAATCAAACAAAAACTAACGCGAGGCTGAATCCCAAGCAATAAGGCACTTGCGTAACTTAAACTGGCCGCCCCTAGCCCTGCATACGTACAACTCCTGATGAAAAAACTTGCAATAGCTTTTATTCCAAATAAAATCTTGCGATATCTGCTTAGCTTAAAGGCATGCACTTTTTCAACAACCCGTTTGATCATCCAGTTTGGAGTAGAAGCGCCTGCAGTTACCCCCACGGTATCATAATCTTTCAGCTTTTCAAGATCCAACTCCGCATCAGTTTCGACAAGGAAGGTAGGCGTCCCCTGAGACTCACATATTTTAACCAGCCTCGTGGTATTGGCGCTTCCTCTTCCGCCAACGACAATCATGGCGTCAACCGTTTTACTCAGGCTGATGATTTCGTCCTGCCGTTTATAGGTGGAACTGCAGATGGTTTCAAATGATTCACAGTTTGAATAGCGCTTCTTGAGCCTCTCTATCGCCTCTTTAAACATACGTCTATCCTGTGTTGTTTGCGCTACGATGCAGACCTTGTCCATCGGCGGAAGCTGTTCAATCTCATCCAACTCTTGCACAACATATCCTTTGCCTTCGGCATATCCCAGTAAGCCGATAACCTCTGCATGTCCTTTGTCACCCACAATTACGGTGGAGTATCCCTGTGCTGCATATTTTTTAATGATGGATTGAACTCGCATCACGTGGGGGCAGGTAGCATCACAGACCTTTGCACCCGTGCTTTCAATTTCTTTTCTTCGGGTCGGGGTAACACCATGTGCCCGTATAACAACGGTACTCTTCGAAAGATCTGTTTGTCCCTTAACAACCTGAATACCCCGCTTTTCCAAATATTCAAGCACCTGGGGGTTGTGAATTAATGGCCCATCTGTATACACTTTACCATCTTCGCTATTCTCGGTTGCAGCGTCCAGGAGGATATCCATCGCCCTCCGTACACCCATACAAAATCCCGCAGTTTTAGCAACTTTTACTCTCAAAATAATACCCCGAATAATTTATCATAAAAATAATTAAGGAAAACAAGGTTCCTCTTTCCGTAAAAAAAGTCTGCCGTAAAAATAAGAACATGGACAATATAGCATAGCGCAGCAAAGCCGCACCTAATTCTCCGTTGAGAAAGCGGGAGATTGCTTCGGAAAAGACCCTCGCAATGACATATTGTATGTTGTCATTGCGAGCGAAGCGAAGCAATCTTTCTCCCATAAACAATCTGTACCTCCTGATAAGGGATAAATAGGGTTATGAAAAAACTTACAAAAAAAGAAGTTTTTACACGGTAATACTATAATATAGCATAGAGAAAAACTATCTGTGACATACCTCGCATGTAATACGGTGTGCATATCCAATAACATCCTTCAGAAAGAAGGATAGGCCTTGTTAAATTTGGGCAATTCTATCAAGTATCATAAAGGATGTCAATGTTTTAATGTCTCAGAAATAGTGGGGCAAAAGAGGTTTTTCCTTGCTATCTAATTAACTGTTTTTCTATAATAACACTTTTAAAAATCTATCTGAGAATTTGTCTTCCATGAAATGCTTTTTCTTCAATATCGACGGAGATCTGCTTATGTTCAATTCCTCCCATAGAGTATTTAAACATTATGTATAGCGGAAAGATCCTTGTTGCAATACCGGTCTTCAACGAAAGCGCCGTATTTCAAATTGTCCGGCAGATCAAGAATTTTGGTCTCGATGTGTTGGTGATAGACGATGGTTCAACCAGGTGCCTTCATAAGGCATTAACGAGGCTTGAAAATATCCGGATGATTGTGCACCGAAGGAATCTCGGATACGGCAAGACGATTATAGATGCGTTCCAGTACGCTATCAATAACGAATATGACTATTTATTAACCCTCGATGGAGACGGGCAGCACGAACCTATGGAGATACAGGGGTTTCTGCAGGAAATTCCATTTTTTACGTTTGATATTCTGTCGGGCTCACGATATTATTTCCCACGAAACATAGATGAAAAAGTACCCATGGAGAGATTTGTCATCAACAGAAAAATCACCAGTATCGTAAATCGGATAACGGGTTTTCGTTTAACAGATTCTTTTTGTGGTTTTAAGGCGTATAAGGTAGAAAAATTACGGCTGTTGCATCTGACTGAGCATGGTTACGGAATGCCGTTGCAACTATGGATGCAGGCATGGAAGGCAGGATTGCAGATACGGGAAATACCCGTTAAACTTATTTACAAAGACCTGGCAAAACGTTTCCATGGTATTTTGGAAAATCCGGACACAAGGCTGCAATATTACAAAACGATCATTCGCAAGGAACTCTCGGATACCTGCTATCATAATGCACCGGGAAGCAGAATGCAAAAAGTGGTGAGATATTAATACTTTTCTGATACAAAGTTCCAGAATGACAGAAAAAAAGGATACTATTCCTCACGCCCTTTATATACACATTCCATTTTGCGCGAGAAAGTGTAATTACTGCGATTTCAATTCGATGGTATCAGACGCAAAAACAATTGATCGCTATCTGCGCGCCCTTGAGAAAGAGTTAAACATCCTGCAAGGGCAGTATCTTTTTCAAACGATTTATATAGGGGGTGGTACGCCCAGTGTTTTAACCGAATTTCAGTTGGAGAAATTACTTTCCAGCGTCATAGAGTGCATTCCGGCATCTGAAATCCGGGAGTATACCTGTGAAATAAATCCAGGTACCTTGACAAAAGATAAAGTTGTGCTGTTAAAAGACTATGGCGTGAACCGCGTCAGTTTAGGCGTCCAGTCCTTTCAGCAACACCAGTTAAAACGTCTCGCACGCATTCATTCTGGTGATGATGCAAGAGAGGCATTCGCTTTACTGAGAATGAACGGCTTTCAGAACATTAATCTTGATTTAATCTTTGGTTGTCCGGAACAGACGCTTGATGAATGGGAAAAAGACTTAAAGGCGGCTGTTGAATTGTCCCCGGAGCACGTATCGACTTACGCCCTTACGTATGAAGAGGGGACGCCCCTTGCGCTTGATCTGAAGAATAAGGTTCTTCATAAATTGGAAGAAGACATTGAATTGGAAATGTACAAAATGGCCATACGCTATCTCACCAGGAACCAGTTTAACCACTACGAGATTTCAAATTTCGCAAAAGATGTGTATGAGTGCCGCCACAACCGGGTTTACTGGGAAAACAAAGGGTACATAGGGATTGGAGCCGGGGCATATTCATTTCTTCATGGTGTGCGAACCGCAAACGAAAAAGATGTATCGAAATACATTCATGGGATAGAGGAAAACAAAAATATAAATTCATTTGCTGAGTGTTTGCCACAAAACCAGTTGGCATCTGAAACCATTGTCATGTCTTTGCGGTTGCGCCAGGGTGTCTTAAATACTGATTTTTATGAACGTTTTGGCTATACGATAGAAGATCAATTTGGAAATCAGATAAACAGATTGCGAAGATATGGCCTGGTTGCTTATGAGGATGAAAGGCTCATGCTCACTGAAAAAGGACTATTTGTTGCCGACACGGTAATGACGGAATTTTTATAGCATTGGTTGTTAGTCATTTTATTGAGGAGTTATTACATTGGTAAGCGCTACAGAACTGAAAAGGGGTACAGTAATAAAAATGGACGGTGAACTCTATCTGGTGGTTGACTACCAGCACGTCACCCCGGGAAACTGGCGGGGTATGGTGCAAGCGAAACTGAAGAGTCTGAAACAGGGAAGCGTGGTTCAAAAACGGTTCCGGTCTACCGATAAGGTGGAGGATATATTTCTCGATCATCGGGTAATGGAGTATCTCTATAAGGAAGGTGATAATTATTGCTTCATGGATACGGAAAATTACGAACAAATATTATTGCCAAAAGAGGCGGTTGAAGATGCTATGCCTTACATGACCCTAAATAGTCAGGCAAAAATCGCTTTCTATGAGGGCAAGGCGATTTCGGTTGAATTGCCGACGTCGGTTACTTTAAAAATTGTTGAGACAGACCCAGGCATGAAAGGGGATACCGTAGTGAATGTGTATAAGCCTGCAAAAATGGAGACAGGGCTTGTGGTAAAGGTTCCTTTGTTCATTAACAACGGGGAAATGATTAAGGTAGATACCAGAACCGGTGAATTTCTCGGCAGAGAGTAATCATCATTATTTTTAACTAGTCCTTCGGCGACTTTCCCCCCGTTTACGGGGGGACTATGGGGGGTGATTGAAATTCCTAAACCTTCAATTAGACTGCCTATGGCAACGACTTTAAGCTCCCCGCCTTGTAAGGCTACCAGTCCGGTCGCTCTACATGAGTCAAAAAGATTGAAATTCCTGAACGTCAGGAGGAGGCAGCAGGCAAGTGACAAGAGGCAATTGACCAGGGGAATTGACTATGTTTAATGGAAACCTCCTCTCTTGCTTTGTGATTGTGATTATGACGTATTTGTGGCTTATGCAAGGGAAATAATAACTGATATGCGGATTGAGGAATCAATCAAAATTTATGGCGCAAAGATAGATGAGTTACTAAAAGAACTCATTCCACCAAATCGAAACGATTATTTGAGCGCACCAATATGGCACCACATGCGCACAGGAGGAAAGCGGGTGAGGCCAGCACTTTGCCTGATTACCTGTGAGGCGCTGGGCGGCAATCCCCATGAGGCAATCCATTTCGCCCTGGCGATAGAGGCCATGCACAATATGTTTCTTATCCACGATGACATTGAGGACGGCGACACCATGCGCCGTGACCAGCCTACCGTGTGGGTACAATATGGCACTGCTAACGCGATTAATGCAGGAGACTACCTCCTGGCATGCGCCTATAAAACTACCCTTGCAAGCCCCATATCAGTAGAAAAAAAGATTGCCTTATTACAGGCGCTTACATCGACCTATGAAAGGACCGTGGAAGGCCAGGCGCTGGACATTAACGCCCGGGCAGCGGAAGATTTTGCCGTCGATAAATACATGAAAATGGTGGAACTCAAGACCGGCTACTATCTTGCATGTGGTATGGCTGGCGGGGCCATTGTATCCGGCGCATCGGAACAAGTTGTGGACAAAATATGGACGCTGGGAAAAACCATGGGGCCGGCATTTCAAATCCGCGATGATCTTATTGATCTTACCCATGGTAAGGGACGCGGAGGGGTAATTGGTTCTGACGTAAAGGAGGGCAAGGCAAGTTTTTTTATACTCCTATGCCCTGCAGGTCGCCAATGCGGAAGATAAAAAACAGTTGCGGAACATTATGCTAAAACCCAGGGACGAGACAACTGATGCCGATATACAATGGGTGTTGGATGTATATAATAAATATGGCGCAATACAACACGCCCAGAAATTTGCTGATAATTTAGTAGAACAAGCGTATAAGACGATTGATGAGATTCCGGTGGAAAATAAAATGATATTTAAAGAGATCGCTTCTTTCATGGCGCAGCGGATGTCCTGATCGTTTGTTATTAACGAAGAAGAAATTTAAAAGGATTTTGTCTGGAGAGTGAGAAAGATGAGAATAACAGGAAAGAATTTGCCTTTAGTAGCAATTGCCAGCATCGTTGTGGGTTTGTCCGTCTATGGATGCAGCAAAAAAGAGACATCTGAAAATGCTGAAGTTACGAATCAGGAGGTCGCGAGCGACGAAGGTTCTGATACCCAGGAAGTAAAGAAAGAAGTCGTTTTACCAGAAAAAATGACCGCTGCAGAGTATTACCAGTTCGGAGTAGAAAGTATTAAAAAGGGCGGTTTTGATGAGGCAATTGCAGCATGGCAGAAGGTTTTAGAACTCGATCCAACCATGATGAATGCATACGAAAAGCTCGGCAAGGCATACTATACTCAGGGGAGGTTTGACAAGGCAGGCGAAATATACCGGAAACAATTAGAATTGAAGCCGGATGATCCCATGATCTATTATAGTTTAGGCGTTGTCTATCGTATGAATGAACAATTTGAAGACGCCGTGAAGATGCAGACAAAGGCCTTATCCTTAAATCCTAAACTTGCCACCGCCTATAACGAACTTGGATTAATCTATTGTAAACAGAAAAAATTAGATGAAGCCATCGTTGCCCATAAAACAGCTTTAGAGCTCGATCCGAAGCTGGGAACTGCTCACAATTATCTTGGCGTTGTTTATTTGTTAAAAGGAATGAGCGCCGAGGCTGAAGAGGAATTTAATCAGTTCAAAAAATATGAGGCGGAGAAAAGCATGCCTTCGGCGCATGGTGCGCCTTCTGCACATTAAATGATACGAAATGATTTTCCTGAAAAACCCTTCTTTTTATACAGAAGAAGTTGACGGGGCTGGGGGGGGGTAACCGTTAAAACAAGAGGCTTACGCAGCCGTCTATGGTTGCGTAAGCCTGAATTTCAATACGAATGCCTGTAAGTTATCTTTTTTGTTTGTCTTGTTCCTTCTTGCAAAGGGGGCAGGACAGGAAGTCCACATCACATTTATCGCAGTGTTGAACTTCCCACTCTTTCGACTTATGTTTGCAATCAGTACACTTCATTTCCCATTTTGCCAACGTATGTCCCTTAATAGGTCTTACACGCACCTCTTTACATTTGGGACATTTTCCTTCCATTTTAAGCTCGGCTGAGGCTTTTTGGCACAGCACACAGTTAAGGACGTCTTTTCCACACGAGTCACAATGATGAACAGAAAGTTCCCCTATCTCATGTTTACAATCCGGACAAACCATAGGCATGGTTGCAAGTGTCTGTCCTTTTACAGGACTTACGCGTACTTGCTTACAGGAAGGGCATACGAACTCTTCCGCAGTTGTATGCTCAGGTGCCACAGCGCTATCACTATGTTTGTGCACTTCCTGGGCATACGTTAAATTACCTGTTTTGCTTATTATGCCAACTGCTATAATGACAGATGCAGCAATCCCAAAAATTTTCGTGTTTACCATACGCTCCACTCTCCTTGAATGAAAAAAGGTTAAGAAAAATAAATTTTACGTATTGTAAATAGTTTAATAAAAATTGTCAATAAATTATTTCCGATAAATTATTCACAATCACTTATCCCGGCATGTCTCACACACTCAAGAAGAAAGGCTTTCCATTGCTTCAAAAATACTGCCTAAATACTTCTTAAAAAAGAAGGTTTTGGAGGGTACTACGATACAGGCGATATGACACATTAGGATGATTCTCAGGACCCTAGCCCGAACGAGTCGGAAAAGAATATTTTTTTGTTTCTCACACAAAGACACCGAGATACAAAGAAATACATAACGCAGCAACGCCGCAACCAAATTCTCCGCTGAGAAAGCAGGAGATTGCTTCGGAAAAGACCCCTCGCAATGACACAGGCTATGCTTTGATAACATATTATGTGTTGTCATTGCGAGCGAAGCGAGGCAATCTTTCTCTCATAAACAATCTGTACCTCCTGATAAGGGGTAGATAGGGTTGCAAAAAAACTTACAAAAAAAGAAGTTTTTACACGGTAATACTATAAATAATTGAATGACGAATATCGAACAAGGAATTTTGAATCATGTGGTTTTCTCGATTAAAAAGATGCCGGGTTTCCCCCCTGCTGCCGTTCGACGGTTAACCCCGAACCCAGAACTTGCCGAATGGTAACCGTTTCATTTTTTGAAAAAGTATCGGGAAAAGCTCTGTTAGGAGCGATCTATTTATAGACAAACCATTATGCCATAATCAAGCCCCACCGGAGCGGCATGTTGTTTCTGTGTTTCACATGACGCTCCTATGGAGCTAAGATTTTGTACATCGCATTTTCTATAAACATCTCACCCCTACGGGGCTGTTTTTCAAAAGACTGTTCAGATGAGGTTTACGCAAAGTTTTGAGCATTGAGTTTTTTGTCATTTGGAAATTGTTTCGTATTTCGATATTCGTATTTCTAATTTGGTTGCGGCCAG
>AYTS01000172.1 GCA_002009475.1 Candidatus Brocadia carolinensis
GGGAGATATACAAAAAACTCGGAGTTGATCCACAGGCGATAAAAAGAAAGCGGATAACCTTCAAAAAAACAGCTTTGTAGTGAGGAAAATATTTGAAGACCCTTGTATACCAGCTACTTATGCTCTTAAATGCGTAACTTAGGTTAGGTCTATTTAGGTTTTTTTGGTTTTGGCTTAAATAGTGGGTTGCAAGGTAGGAAAAACCTTATTAGGTGATTGGGTTATAATATGGATACTTTTCTATTTATGGTGGTAATTTATATGCTGTAATGCCCTTTCCGTTTTTCTTACGCTCTATTATGTTTCGCTTATTTCTTAGTCCTCTCTTAAGGAGTGTTTCCAGTCCATTTATTGCATCTGTCACAAAGCTTTCGTAACTTGGCCTAGTATCCCAACAGGCTTCTAAAGTTTTCCTTTTGACAAATTTACCCACCTTTTCTTTTAAGGTATTAAATATTTTAAATTGAAGATGGGGCAGTTTTGCAATCGATTTTCCGTTACTGAAAACTTCTTGCCCATCATTAATAGACCAGTTATAAAGTAGTTTATCTACAGTTTTACTTTGCTCTGGTTCAAGCTCGATGATTTTAAACCTTTTTGAAATATATGCAGGGATATCATTTTTCTTGCAGATGCTTGAGATAATCAAAAAACCATTGGTTCTTTTTAATAGGTCTCCTGAAGGTTCATTTGTTATTAAAGCCGGAAGTGCATCGCTAAAAAATTTATCAGTATACTTCCCGCCATCTAGTCTTACATCTTGCAGGAATATAGTATACGTCCCGGAAAGTTTTGGGATATCTACTGGTATGCTTCCCATGTTATCATTCACCAGGTCTTTAAAGAGAAAAGTATACTCTAGCTCCTTTCCTGCATCGCCTAACCCTACATCGGTTAATGTTGACCCCGAACAATCAATGAGATAGAAATTGGCTGACACACAAGGCAGCATATGCACCATGTCCAACCCCGCTGCAAGTGGATTGTTTTTGGCTTTCATCTCCTAGCGCAATCTTTCTTTGTGCAGATTAGATGCGAATTGAAGCGTTGTTTCTTCGTTTCCCAAAAGCATCAGGAGTCTTTCGCCTTTAACTTCTTCGCTCTTTTTTGCGAGGCTGTCAGGCAGTCTTTCTGTGAAATTAAGGAGTGGTGTACACTTCATTTTGCTCCAGAAACATGGTGCGTTTCTACCATGCAGGCAACCTTCGCTACCATGAAGACCACATTTCGGAAACCCCCTCTGTGTCAATAATAGTTGGACACTTTCCCCCATATAGTTTAGTGTAGGGTGGGAAGGAGAAAATCTATGAACAATAGTAGTACAATAAACCTGAAAACAGATAACATGCCAGTGGAAACGGAA
>AYTS01000173.1 GCA_002009475.1 Candidatus Brocadia carolinensis
ACAATCCTCACTATTCATACACTACATCGCCGGCAAAAATTCTCGACCCGTATTATTCAACCACTTACGACTTGCTCACTATGCAAAAGTGCGGCTTCGTCTACACTTTTTGCGTAAGTTCGGTTAGCCCGGATTTCTCACCGATACATGAGACAAGCCTCAGTAATTGTGGTATAAGATGTTTGTAAAGAACAGATTATACACAACAAGAGGAGGGGAGAAGGTGAAAACAGGGTGTAAAGAAGCAATAGAGTATCAGGAGTTAAGCGGAAGGAAGGTAATATCGGAATTTCATGGGGGGGGGCAAATAACAACAGACGCCGGTGGCCTTTTCCTGAGAGAATGAGAACAGGCACGAGGTTTCATTAAAGAGTTTTCCAAGTGTTTTACTGATTATCGGGATGCGGAGGCAAGAGAACATACGGTAGAAGAATTATTATCACAGAGGATATACGGGATAGCATTAGGCTATGAGGACTTGAATGATCATGATCAATTGAGGATAGATCCATTGTTGGCAGTATTGTGCAAGAAGAAAGACCCGACCGGGCAGGACAGGCGAAGCAAGAATGAAAAGGGGAAGGCGTTGGCAGACAAGAGTACGTTGAACCGTCTGGAGTTGACGCCTGCCGATGCGGGAAAAGAGAGTCGTTATAAGAAGATTGTTTATCAAGGAGAAAAGATAGAGCGATTTTTTGTTGATGCATTTTTGAGATCGCACAAAGAGAAGCCGGAGCGAATTGTTTTGGACTTGGATGCGACAGATGATCCAATACACGGGAGTCAGAAGGGTCGGTTTTTCCACTGATATTCTGTGGTGACTCTTTGTTGTGTGCGAAATTAAGGACATCAGGGGTGGATGCGAGCGAAGGGGCAAAAGAGGAGATAGAGCGGATCCTCAATCACCTTCGGAGCCAGTGGCCGGGGGTGAAAATGGTGGTGCGGGGAGATTCTGGGTTTGCGCGGGAAGAGATCATGAGTTGGTGTGAAGCAAACCAGGTAGACTATCTCTTTGGGCTTGCAAGGAATTCCCGGTTACAAGAGGAGTAAAGTGGACGGGTTTGTCAAGACCAATTTGTGTTAATATTTAGATGCATTACTTTATTAATAACAGTGTGCAGAAGGGTAACGGAAGGAGCCCGTAGGGCGACTGGAGTTACCCTTCTGCACACTCCGCAATTTTTCGCCATCCCTCCTCGCCGCCTTTTCCTTATTTGTTCCCGTAAGGAACTCCAAAATGAACTTCATACGGTGTTTTGTACCCCAGGGATTGATGATACCTCCGATTGTTATAAAATGAAAAATACTTCTCCAATCCCTCGCGCGCTTCACGACAAACCTCATAATCTTTTAGGTAA
>AYTS01000174.1 GCA_002009475.1 Candidatus Brocadia carolinensis
CAGAACTGTCCGGTTAGGAAATTGCGTAATACGGGTATCAATAAAAACGAGATAATAATAGTGTTTTGAGGAGATATTTTACTTGACAATTCAGCAAAAAGCGCATGCACAATTTTTCGTAAAAACCCTTAACTATAGGAGTTACGAAAAATGCCGCGCACTTTTCATCCTCACGATAAAAAACAAAACGTACCTTCATTTCACGAATTGTGGCAACCGGTCGAAAACGTTTTTATCAGTATGCCTCCGCTTGAGGCACGGGGAAATAGACCTTTGCAAATGAATTTTGAACACCAGCTTAAGTCATTAGTTTTCTTTCACCTTGAAGAACATACCTCAGGGCGACATCTCCTGCAAGTTCTCGAAGAAGACGACTTTGCTCGTAACGTGATAGCACCGCCTGAGGGAATACAAAAGAGCAGCTTCTTCGAGGCGATAAATTCCCGCGGTCTTGAACAGTTCCTCTATGTATTCCAGCAACTCCAGGCTAACGCAGCTAAAATTCTGCCTAAGGAACATGCAGAGCTGGGAAATCTCGTCGCCATTGACGGTTCACTCATAGATGCGGTTCTTTCCATGCACTGGGCCGACTATCGCAAAGATTGCAGGAAGGCCAAAGTACATATTGGCTTTGATATGAATCAATCGATACCCTCAAAAATATTTCTCACGGATGGCAAGGCCGATGAGCGTCCCTTTGTCAGCAGGATACTTTCGTCTGGTCAAACCGGAGTTATGGACAGGTACTACCAGTGCCATAAAGATTTTGATCTCTGGCAGACAGAAGGAAAGTCCTTTGTCTGTCGTATCAGAGAAAATACCAAAAAGACCTGTATAAAAGCCAATACCGTTAAACCCGGCGGCATCGTTTTTTATGATGCATGGTACTGCTTGGCACCGCCGGAGTTAACCAAACAGAAAAGGAATTGCGGGTTATTGGCTATCGCATTGATAATAAAGTATACTGGGTTGCCACGAACCGATTTGACATCTCTGCGGAAGAAATCGCAACCATCTATAAGCTCCGGTGGAACATTGAAATATTCTTCGGCTGGTGGAAACGCCATCTTAAAGTGTACCACCTTATCGCAAGAAGTGAACACGGATTACTGGCACAAATACTCGGTGGTCTTATAACCTATCTGCTTCTTGCAATTTATTGTTACAACCATCATAAAGAGAAGGTGAGTATTACAAGGGTCAGAGAGTTGCGCATCAAAATACAAAACGAAGCACGCAATCTCGACATGGATCTACCAACTCCTGCCTGCCATCAGGCAGATATTCATAATCTCAAAGAACAACAGGGACGCTCTTTCGCAATTCCCTAACCGGACAATGCTG
>AYTS01000175.1 GCA_002009475.1 Candidatus Brocadia carolinensis
GGAGAAACACGAAGTTGGAATACGATAAAACAAATATTACAGACGCATCAGGTAGTAACCGTAGTCCTGCCCGATGCAGATGGTATCCATGTACACCATGTTCGGGTAGCAACCGAAGTGGAGGCAGCACAAGGGGAGATATACAAAAAACTCGGAGTTGATCCACAGGCGATAAAAAGAAAGCGGATAACCTTCAAAAAAACAGCTTTGTAGTGAGGAAAATATTTGAGGACCCTTGTATACCAGCTACTTATGCTCTTAAATGCGTAACTTAGGTTAGGTATCCCTTCGTCTGTTGCTGCCGTTTCCGGCTTTGTACCAGTTTATATTTTAGCGGATGTCCACCCCCCGAATTAAAAACTAAAAAGACCGGAAAAGTCTTATCTTTATTGGCTTTTACGACGAACAAGAAGTTGCGAAAGGCCGCTTAAAAAACCGGGAAAATGAGGAAAAGAACCTTACCTCATACAAAAGTCCAGAGCCAAATGGCAAGGAAATCGTATCTCAAGCCCAAAACTATCCCAATACTTTTCAAAAAAAGTGTGTTTCCGTTCAGATGCTATTTACGAGGATAATACTATACCTTAATAATTAACCAAAATTCATATTTTGGGTGCGGCCAGAGGCCGCGCCAGGGAAGGTTTAAACATGTCGTAGATACGTGCTATAGTTAGGAACATCCTTTGGCGGCAAAAGATTGTCTTTATAGCTTTCCGGATCGATGTGGTATTTTTTAATCAATTTGTAGATGTCTGCCCGGTAGCGATTCGCCATTTTTGCGGCGCTAGAAACGTTTCCCTTGCTTATTTTCAGAAGATTTTCAAGGTATTCGCGCTCAAACCTTTCCTTCGCATCTTTATATGAATTAAAGGTGTTCTTGAGGACATGAGTTCCGGCGAAGATATCCTCCGTTGAGATGACATTGTCATTGGTCATGATGACCGCATGCTCAATTTTATTTTGCAGTTCGATGACATTGCCCGGCCAATGATAGAGGGTCATCCGTTGAAGGGCTGCAGGGGTAAATCCTATGATATCTTTTTTGAGTATTTTACAGAATCCCTTTAAAAAGTAGGTGGCCAGCAAAGGTATATCGTCTCTGCGTTCACGCAAAGGGGGTACACAAATGGGTGCAACGTGGATTTTGTAAAACAGATCTCTTCGAAATGTTCCATGATTCACTGCCTTTTCCAGGTCGACCGTTGAAGCAAAAATGACCCGCACATCGACCTTAACACTTTTGGCACTCCCGACCGGCTTTATGAATCCCTCTTGCAGCGCCTTTAATAGTTTTGTCTGCAAGGTAGTTGAGGTATTCCCAATCTCATCCAAAAAGATGGTACCTGTGTCTGCCTGCACAAAGAGTCCTTCCGACCCTCCTTTCGCGTTGGTACGGATTGCTCGTATGCAGCCAAAGAGTGCTTCCTCTTGCAACTCGTGCGGAATTTCACTGAAGCTTGCGGCTACAAAAGGTCCTTTTGAACGATTGCTATTGGAATGAATGACTCGTGCAATGAGTTCTTTGCCGGTACCGCTTTCGCCGTAAATAGACACGTTGCAGTCAGTTTTAGCAATTCTGGAGATCTGTTCAATGATTTTTTGTATTTGGTGGTCATTACCAATAATTTGCTGAAAACCATTTCTCTCATCAAGCTGACTCCTGAGGTGCCGGATTTCTTTAATTACCTGCTGCTTTTCCAGGGCATTTGTTATATGCAATGAAAGGTCTTCATTATTAAAGGGTTTTGTGATATAGCTGTAAGCCCCTTTTCTCATCGCCTCAACAGCACTCTCAATACTGCCGTGAGCTGTTAAAATGATAATAGGAAGGCCGGGATGACACCGGATAATCTCCTCCATGAGTTCTATACCATCTTCCTCAGACAAGCGTAAATCAATGATAGCAAGATGGAAGGACGTGGTTGACAATGCCGCTTTTGCTTCCTGGCCATCCCTGGCAATTGAGACATAATACCCCCAGGATTGTAAACGCATCCGGATAACTTCCAGGATATTGGTATCGTCGTCTATAACGAGTATTTTCTCACCTGACATGAATTACCGTACCTCAAAATCATTCATTGTTTTCCTCTTCGACGGCAGCCGTTGGTTTTGTTTCTGGAGTTACCTCCGGGACATTCCCAGGAATTGATTCTGCCATACTCGCATCAACTTCTTTCTTCTTCTCTTCTACCTGGACGTCGATTTCCCGGAGTTTCTCTATATCACTTTTCAGATCCTCAATGATCACCCTGGCGCTATGCAGTTCATCCGTAAGTTGACCAATTTCCTGATCTTTTACAGAGAGACGATCTAAAAGATCTGCAATCGTTTTTTCCTTCAGGTGAAGGTCAAGTTTGACGTTTTTCATTTCCTCGTTCTTTGTGTTTAACTCTCTGCGTGTCGAACAAATGCAACCGGTGTTATACGTGAGTATGGATGCAAAAACGCACGGGAAAAAGTAGCGTTTTATCGATAAGATATTCATTATTATTTGATTTCCAATCATTTTATCACTGATAAAGAAAAGATATTCTCCTAAGCGTGTAAGACGTAATCATATCTGAAAGGAAGTGTAAAACGAAAGATACTCCCCTGCCCCATATTACTTTCCACCCAAATATCACCTCCGTGGTCAAGGATAATGTGCTTTACGATGGAAAGTCCTAACCCTGTTCCCTTCATGCCGCCTTTCCCCTTGTTATTAACCTGCTGAAATTTGTCGAAGATCTTTTTATGATGTTCGACCGGTATTCCAATTCCCGTGTCTGATATACTGACTTGAACGAAAGAATGAACATTGTTCAGATGTCTATGTTCTGCAAAAAATTGTGGAACGGTTGTAGTGTCAACTTTGCCAATCGCTATGGTAATCTTCCCTCCTGAGGGAGTAAATTTAATGGCGTTGCTTAAGAGGTTGTCTATAACCTGTGCGATTTTTTCACGATCAAGCAAGACTTTAGGAATGTTCCTTCCCTTGCTCCACTGGATATGAATATTTTTACTCTCTGCTAAAACCCGGATATTACCCGTGCTTTTTTGAATAATATCCTGAATAGAGGCATACTGAAAATTGTATCGCATTAATCCCGCTTCCATTCGCGAGATATCCAGCAGATCATTAATCATTATCGTAAGCCGGATGGTCTCTTCTTTGGTAATATTCAGGAGCTTTATTTGTGCATCAGATATTGGACCGGCGATTTTTTCCAGGAGAAGATCGTTCGCTTCACGGATGACCGTTAAAGGGGTTTTCAAGTTGTGGGAGACATTAGAAACAAAGTCTGTTTTCATCTGGTCCATTTCTTTCAGTTTATTGCACATCTGATTAAATGCCATTCCCAGCGTACCTATTTCGTCAGTGGATGTTACTTCAATGCGATGGTCCAAATCCCCATGTGCAATATGCTCCGTCGCATCCTTGAGGACTTTTATTGGGGAGCAGATGCTACGGGTGAAAAAATAGCCAAAGATTGCTCCAAACAGAACAGCAAACAGGATGATGACAAGCGAGATCCTGGTAGATTTATATCCAATTTGTTGAAACAGGCCGATTTTTTTAATTAATTCCGTCTGGGTAACAAGGATGAGTTTATTAATTGCTCCTGTAAGCTGGTCGAGTGTTTTTTTCTTTTCTTCTTCATACCGCATATCAGGTGGAATAACCTCATTGTCCATCAGTATGATTTCTTTTGAAACCATGAAAAGATATTTCTTGTGCAACTCCTTTGTTTGTTGTATTGCCTCGTTCTTTTCCCGATCCGTTACAGATTCTTCAAGATATTTTAGCCGTTCCAGAAATTCCCTCTTTTTCTGATCAAAAAGATCCAAAAAGGCGGTATCATGAGTAATAAGGTATTTTTTTTTCATTTCGAACCTGTTCCAGAAGACAATCTACCAGTTTTTCTCCATTTTCAATAAATGGGATATCAGCCCTCATAATGGAGTCGGTAACTTTATTGAGATAGTTGAGACGATAGATCAGGTAAATACTCATCACCATCATGGATACTACAATGGTAATATAACTGAAAAATATTCGCTTCCAAAGGCTATTTTTTATCATAACGAATGATAATACAAGCTCTGCTCTATCTAAAATTCCTCTTTTCTGAGGGCTGGAACAAGATGATTTGAAGATGATAGAGAATCAAAGTACTTGATAAACAGGGTACTTAATCTATGGATCAATGGCAAGAGAAAAAAAGCTGCAGCAACAATTTATATATTGCGGTAACACAGAGGCTTATGCTATATTGACGCTTTTATTACTCCATAACAGAATTATAGCGAGAAATCTTACCTGCCGAGGAAATACCATGGATGTATCAGAACGATTTCTTCAAACTGCCCTGGATGGCATTCATGATTGTATTAACATTGTAGATAAGAACTTTCGGATCATCTTTGTAAATGAAGCCGCAAGTAAGAGGGCCGGGAAAAATTGGCGATCACTGTTGGGTAATACCTGTTATGCGCAACTATGGGGGAAAAACACTCCCTGTGAAAATTGCGTAACACGGATGGCTTTCGAGACTGGCAAACCCCAGCAAACCATTAAATGGGAGATCAGCAATGATGGGAAAAAACACTTCATGGAACATTTTGCATTTCCTATCGCAGAAAAAGAAGGCGTGGTTGAATATACCGTCGAAATTTTTAGAGACATTACCGAGAGAAAATTACTTGAAGAGGAACGGGAACAACAACGGCTTGAATTAGGCAAGCGGATACGTGAACTCCGGCACGCCTATGAAGAACTGAAATCTTTACAAAACCAGCTCCTGCAAGCTGAAAAAATGGCTTCTATCGGACTCCTCGCCTCGAGCCTTGCCCATGAGCTTGACACACCCCTCGCCACGATCTCCGGTTATTGTGAATTACTGACAGAGGAGATCCAGACTGATCATTTGTTAGAACGCGTAAAAACCATTTCGGAGCAAGTGATAAAGTGTCAAAAAACGATCCGGAGTTTATTGGATTTTTCAAGGAAATCGAATGGTGAGAGAAAGTTGTGCAATATCCATCCTTTAATTAACAGCATCCTTTCTCTTGTGGAGCATCGTCTCATTATTCACAAAATAAAACTACATACTCTCTTTGATAAGCAGATACCGCTCGTATGTGTTGACGGGAACCAAATCCAGCAGGTAATTTTAAACCTTGTGAATAATGCCGTAGATGCCTTGCCACAGGGACAGGGAGGGGATATCTTTATTAAAACCAAGGTGAATCGTGAAGCAAAATTTGTTGAACTTATCTTTGAAGACAATGGCATCGGCATACCCCGGGAAAATCAGAAGCACATCTTTTCGCCGTTCTTTACAACCAAAGGCCCTGGTAAAGGGACTGGTCTGGGTTTATCGATCTGTAAGAATATCATTTCTACCCATGGTGGCACGATAACCCTTGAAAACCGCGACGGTAAAGGTACTAAATTTGTTATATCGTTACCACTTTCAGAAACACCGTAATGGTGGAGCAATTGTTGTTTTTTTTATGTGATTTTTAGGGTGGTATGAGGCATAAAAATCTCCCCTGGAAAAGCGGGAACTGGTAGGGTTGTACATAGCCAGTGGAAAACATAACCCCTTGTTACCTCTTTTTGTAAGAGGGACGAACATAATCAGAGGATAGGGAACTTGAAGAAAATCTTGATTGTTGACGACGACACCGCGATGGGGGAGATGTGCAAGGAACTTTTAAAAAGCAAGGGGTACCCCTCGGACGTTGTCACAAGCGGCAGGGAGGCTATTGAACGGGCAACCACAAATGGCACGTACACCATCATTCTCACCGATCTGGTTATGCCTGACATAGACGGAATAGAAGTTTTGAAGAAGATAAAGCAACAAAATCCCAACATCGACGTAATTGTCATGACCAGCTATGGCACGGTTACCAACGCTGTTGAGGCTATGAAACTGGGCGCCGCTGACTACCTTACGAAACCATTCAAGCGCGATGAGCTTATCATTGTTATCGAGAAAATTTTGCAACTCCAGCGTCTGGAAGGGGAGGTAGACCGGTTACGTTCAGAACTTGCTGAAAAATATACCTTTGGCAATATTATTGGCGAAAGTCCAAAGATGAAAAAGATATATGAAATTATATCCAATGTATCGAACACTGAGGCTACGATCCTGATTCAGGGAGAAACCGGAACAGGTAAGGAACTGGTAGCCAGGGCAGTCCACTATAACAGCGCCCGCAAAGACCATCCTTTTGTAAAAGTAGACTGCGCATCGCTTGTGGAGGCATTATTGGAGAGTGAACTTTTTGGTCATGAAAAAGGGGCATTTACTGGCGCCACAAAAGACAGGATAGGCAGATTTAGAACCGCAGACCGTGGCACCATCTTTCTTGACGAAATTGGTAATATTTCTCTGGCAGTGCAGGCAAAGTTGCTTCGCGTTCTGCAGGATAGTGAATTTGAATCCGTTGGAAGCGACGAACCGATAAAAATAAACGTGCGCACTATCGCAGCAACCAATGCAGACCTTGAAGACCGCGTTGAAAAAGGCCTGTTTCGCAGAGATCTCTTTTACCGGCTGAATGTCATCCGGATCCATTTGCCACCCTTGCGGGAACGAACAGAGGATATCCCGATACTTGCTTCACATTTCCTTTCCCTTCATAACAAAAAAAACCGGAAAACGGTAGAAGGGATATCCCGTGAGGCATTAAACAAACTGATGTCCTATACCTGGCCGGGAAATATCAGGGAACTTGAAAATGTCATCGAACGTGCTGTCATTCTGTGCAAGGGAAATATGATTGAACCGGTGGATGTTCCTTTATATCAGGAAAAAATTGGATCCCTTCAGGATTTATCCGGGAAATCGCTCCAGACACTTATGAATCAGATCGAACGTCAGATCATTATCAATACGCTGGAATTGACCCATGCAGACAAGGAAAAAGCCATGAAGATCCTCAAAATTTCCCGTGCCAGTCTTTACAATAAACTCAATAAACACAAGATTGTCGAAGTCTTTTAATCCCGAACTATGAAAGAATTATCATTACTACACATCGAGCATTGGCACAACTTCTTCCTCGCCTTTATCCCCCTTTTCATAGCAATAGACGTTCTGGGAGTACTCCCGATTTTCATGTCACTGATTGAAGGAATAGAAAAACCACAGAAGTTAAAAATCGTACATCAGTCGGTAATTACCGCACTGAGCGTCAGTATTGGCTTTCTGGCCATCGGGAAATTTGTCTTTTCTGTATTGGGAATTGAAATATACGACTTCAAAATGGCTGGAGGACTTCTGCTGCTGGTATTCGCCATCAATGATCTGCTCTTCGCAGAAAAAGGAAAAAGAACCATCACCTCAACCATGGGAGTCGTTCCGTTAGGTATCCCCCTTATTGTGGGTCCGGCTGTTTTAACCTCGATCATTATGACCGTGGATACCTACGGCTATATTCCTACGATAACATCGCTTGCGGTGAATCTTCTCATTGTATGGCTTGTGTTACTGAAATCAGATTTTATCTACCGGTTTATGCGGGAAGGTGGTTCTAAGGCCTTCGCCAAGGTGGCATCTTTGTTACTGGCAGCAATCGCAGTAATGATGATTCGGCGCGGTTTTATTGATATGATGATCTATGCGAAAAAATCCCCCTAGCACCGCATATATGTTCGCACAAACCTCACGTACTATAAGTAAGCATCCAAAAAAGCCGACACGCTGTTCCTCCGTGTCATTCCCATGCACGTGAGAATCCGGGAATACGGCGAAAGATAAGAAAACCCTTCACTTTGGAAAAAAAGAAGTAATTTGACATTATAAGCTAAAATAAATTACAATGATACTTTCTTATTTATTTCATTTTTCGTATAGGAGACGTCCATGTTGAAAGGATGTAGTAAGTCGTTAGGAATTGTATTGAGTGGAATATTATGCCTGCAGTTAAGCGCCTTTGCTGCGGAAACCGATGCAAAAAAACCTTCTGCACCAACCAAAGAAGCTAAATCTGAACCAAAGACCGAAACGAAGACTGAGGCAAAGGCCGGAACATCAAAGGTTGAAACCAAGAGCGATACAAAGGTCGAAGCTAATGAGTCAAAACCAAAAGCGGCAGCACCCGCCACAAAAGAGCAAGACCCAAATAAGATTTTAGCAACGGTTAATGGTGAGAATATCCTCCAAAAAGATGTTAACCAAATCATCAGCAGGTTTGGAAACCAGATACCGGAAGAACAAGTTTCGGGAGTTACCAAACAAGTACTTGATGGTTTAATTACCCAAAAACTGCTTACTCAATTCATTCGGGACAATAAGATTGAAGTCAGTAAGGCAGAGATAGAGACAGAACTGAATAAGGTAAGGGAAGATATTAAATCAAACCCGGGCCTGGCAGGTAAAACCCTTGAGCAGGTATTAGAAACACACGGCAGCTCGATGGATGACTTGAAAAGGGATATTGTTATATCGCTGTCGCTTGAAAAATACCTCGGGAAAGACCTTGATGATAAAAAACTAAAGGCGTATTTCGATCAGAATAAGGCCGTTTACGATGGTACCGAAGTAAAGGCAAGCCATATCCTGGTAGATACCAGGACGATGACGACCGATGCAGAATTGTCTCAGGCAATGGAGAAAATCAAGAAAGCAAAGGGGGAGGCTGATACCGGAAAGGATTTTGCTGAGCTTGCAAAACAATATTCTGATTGCCCCTCCAAAGAAAAGGGCGGAGACCTGGGATTCTTTAAAAGAAAGGGACAAATGGTTGAACCTTTCGCTAATGCAGCGTTTGCGCTCAAAGTAGGGCAGATCAGCGATCCTGTTAAAACAAACTTTGGATATCATATCATCAAGGTAACAGAAATAAAGAAGGGAACGGATGTTAAATTCGACGATGTGAAACAGAATGTGAAACAGGACATGCTCCAGGAAAAGGCTCAGGTACTGATATCACAGATCAGGCAGAAGGCCAAGATAGATATAAAAGTCTGAAGAAGACTTTTTCATAACTTCTGTTTGGCTGAAGGGTAATAATTTTTAATACATGACAAGCTTCCCATTCGTTGTAAAAGGATGGGAAGCTTTTTTTTGTAACTGAAAGTATGTGACATTTTAGTTGAGTTTTTATTTTCAGTATATTATTTTACTACTTGTCACCAAGCTTTTAAGGTCTTTGACCGCAAGCAGATGGAATGGGTTGGTAAAAATAATAATTTTGACTATCGAAATCGTATGTGATATATTTCCTTTCATGATTGTATGTAATTTAAGGGGTTGGGAATGTCAAACAAAGGTATCCCTACGAAAAAGAGGAGATATAGGGGTGTGTAAGTTTGCCATAACCCATCAATGCCCATATAGAACGACCAGCCTGGTCGCTTTACAATGAGGTAAAGTCGCTGCCAAAGGCAGCCTAATTAATCCAACTGTGTCCCCAGGGATTGAGAAAGGAGATGTATGAAATCAATGGCACCGAAGAAGAATATGACTAATAAGCTGGTATTAAGTTCCTTTTTCAAGACAATTACCATTGATGGAAAAACAGAACAAGTAACGACAAAGGTGAGAAGAACGCTTTTTTTTTGATGATGAAGACAGTTTTCCTTTTTCAAAGATAAAGAGTGTAGAAGTTGCAAAAGATATTAAAGAATCGGTGCCAAACGATTATGTGCGATACCTCGTGCTGTTAAACTTATCAAATGGGGAAAAAATATTGGTCGATGAAATTGGGGAATCTTCACAGCGCGGCGGTATCCGGGAAATGAAAAATCTCGGAAAGAAAATCAGCACAATAACAGGTAAGGCGCTAAAAATGTTTGAAGATTAAGCACTCTTTGATTATACATCCGAATGATAGAAACGAATCAAATTTATTAGCGGGAGGGTAGTTTATGCAATTTGCGAAATGGTGGCTGCCCGTGTTTGGCGTGGCTGTATTAGGAATACCGGCATTGTCAGGCGCATTCGAGATACAACTCACACAGGAACGAATACAAGAAGCAAATGAATATGGTGCGCAATACAAAGGGAAGGAGATTTTTGAAAGCCCTATCGGAAAATCTGCATGCTTTGGTGAATATCCTGGTGGAGACGGCGGGGTGATTATGAGTAAATATATGAGGATTGCCGTGAGTTCTGCCATGAGAGCTTTGAAAAATGAAACCCTCACGCCAAAGGATTTACAAGAGCTTGGTGTGTCTACGACGTTTAATGTAATTGTAAGTATCCCCGAAGAGAATGTCCAAAACCCGGAGGATGTCCAGATTGTGCTCATACAAGGGACGAATAACATTCTGCCGCAAAAGACCGAGTTTGGTATGAGGTATAAAGATAGACGACAAGGTATTATTGGCGTTTTTTCCTACGATAAAATAAATCCAAAAGCAAGCACATCCATCATGGTAAAGACAAGAAATGATGAGAAAAAATTTAAAATTGATTTTTCTGATATAAAATGATTAAAGCCTTAGAAAATAAAACAATAGGTCCAAAACGGACATTCAGAGACAAGCTATTTGATTATTCCTGCCAGAGAATCGGCAAGAAGAGGACGAAGCTTTTTTTTTAAATTATACGATCTCGCAAGGTTTGACCTCTTTGGTAAACCGAAAGGCGCCATCGGCTCAATTGATATTACCAACCGTTGCAACTTGCGTTGTAAACATTGCTACTTCTATGCACATGACTATGAAGACAAACCGGAACTTACCGATGACGAATGGATTGAAAAACTCGAGAGTTTAAAAGAGACCAATTTTCCGTTCTATCAATGCTCCTGGATTGGCGGAGAACCGCTTCTGAGAAAAGATGTCATCGAACGCGGGATGAAATATTTCAAATCGAATCTGGTTGCCACAAATGGCACAATCGAATTGCCAAACTGGCCTGATGTCAATTTCTACCTGTCAGTGGACGGTAAGAAGGACGTGCATGATGCCATTCGGGGAAAGGGCTGTCATGATAAGATTAAAAAGAATGCAAACCGGCCGGAACTCAAGATTCATGTTTCGATGGTCGTTAACAAGATGAATTATCAGGATATCGAATACTTTCTTGAAGAGTGGAAAGACGCTGGTGTTAAAGGGTGCTTGTTTCAAATGCATACGCCCATAAAGGGACTAAAGAACGACGACCTCTGGCCGGGATGGAAATTACGCGATGAAATACTGGATAAACTTCTCCGGCTGAAAGATGATAAGTATGGCGATTTTATAGGAGTACCGAGCCTCGTCCTTAAACTTATGAAGTCTGACAAGTGTAAGGAGATCACGAGAAACTGTATCTTCAAGGAAATGTCATTTTGCCTTGACCCGCAGGGCCAGATAAAGAAACCATGCATGATGGGGCCACAGGCAGACTGCCTTCGGTGTGGCTGTGTGCTCCCTTTTCATCTGTGGGCACTTGAAGATAAATGGCTTATGACAAGAGAAATCTTGCTATCTTTGAAACATAAGGTAAGCAAGAAAAGCATGCATTAAAATTAGGCATTCAGCGACTTTCCCCCCGTTTACGGGGGGATTAAGGGGGGTGATTGAAATTCCTAAACCCCGAGTCAAATTGCTACCAGCGCCTATAGTAAGCATATTCAAAAGTTCTCCTGTGCTGGTTATTACGAGCAACAGCGAAGCAATCCCACCGTAGAGACTGCTTCGGGACAGCAATCTTGCAAATAAAACTTTCCTTGTGCGCCCCTTTAAGCACACCCTTCTCGCTTTGACTATTCTACTTTCATTCGAGCAGAGTGACCGCCCATCTGAGGATGTCCTTTATCTTTTCCTTCAAAGAACCACTTGATAAACCAGTCTGCTTCTTTCATCAAAATACTGCCGAGAATAGCGCTGAGTAACACATACACACCGGTAAGTGATTTTAGAGGATACGGTGCATGAGAGCTCATCGCAATCGTACCTGCCAGGATAATAGAAAACTCCCCTCGCGGAATAAGGCTGAAACCGAGCCGCAAACTTGCCCTTTTGCTCAAAGCATATGTTTTCCCAATACAATATCCGCCAAACACCTTACTAAAGGAAGTCGTGACAAAGATAAAGATCCCGATAGGTATGAGACTTCCCATATGTTTATAATCAACAGACATTCCGAATGCGACAAAGAAAATTGCGGTAGAGAATTGCTGAAAGGGTTTGATCGCCTCAGAGATCCTGTGCCTTTGCTTTGTTTCTGACAACAGGAGGCCGGCAAGAAATGCCCCAATTGCCTCAGAGAGTCCTAAGTGAGATGCAGCGCCTGCAGAAAGAACGATAATAGAAAGGATCAGGATTACAAACAATTCCGTATGTTCGATATCTATGACCTTGTCGATAAATTTTTTTGCCGTCCTGGAAAGCATGACATAGAATAAAAAAAAAGCCCGCAGTCTTCAGGATTACAAAGAGCATGCCCATTGCGTCCAGGTGTCCGTAATTAACGATACCAACAATACACGCAAGAAACGCGGCAATAAACATATCTTCAAAAATCAGGACATTGAGGATATACTCGGTCTCTGGATTTGCCGAACGTTTCAAATCAATGATCGATTTGGCTACAATCACGGAACTTGTCACATACACAATCCCCGCAAGCAAAAGAGTCTGTATTAAGTCATACCCTAATATCCATCCAAGAAGCATGCCAAAGGGAAAGTTAAAAAGCAGGTCATAAATTCCATTAACAAATATCTTCCGTTGGTTATCTACTAAACTGCCAATCGAAAATTCAAGCCCGAACATAAAGAGCATGAAAATGATACCAAGGGTAGCAATAAATTCGGTAATAATCGTGACAGGGAAAAAATTCTGAAGGATCATGCCTACCACAATAAATACTGCAGTAAGGGACTGGTTAACTTTGGTAGCCAAAAAACCAGCAAAAAACAGGGCAATGAGGGAAATGCCTAAGGATAATACGCTTTCATTGACGATCATTTTCTAAGCGATGTTTAATTTCAAAGGTGGAGATAAAATTTTTCACCTGTTCCTTATTTCCTATGATAATAAGAGTATCCTGAGGCTTAATAATTTCGCTGGGAGGCGGATTCGGTATCACGGCTTCACCCCTGATAATCGTGGTAATGGACACCCCAGTCCTTTTTCTGACATCTAACTCTTCGATCTTTTTACTTGCTAATATTGAATCAGACGCAATCTTTATCCATTCCATCGCCGCATTCTTCATCGCCAATTTATGCTCTTCCTCCACAACCGGCTGGAAGTACGTTCCCGAGAGAATAGAGCCAACCTGACGTGCCTCTTCATCAGCAAGAGTGGTAACAGAGGTGGGTTCATCGTTGTCTCGAGTAAATTTAAACACCTCCCTCTCCCCAGAAAAATGAATGACAACCACTAATTTATCACCTGAGTCTAATTCCAGGGTAAATTTTTTCCCGATTCCTGGCAGTTCGCTTTCCTTAATTTCCGACATAAATAATCCCTTTCATTAAAAAACGTTCCACCTTTTCACAACAAGGAAACGTCTGTCATCATTACCACGAAACGAACCAATATTACGTATTCCACAAGCAATTGTCAATCTATTTTAAACCGGTGAAAAATTTGCCTTTCAATATGCTTGACTTTAAATCCTGATTAATATAATCTCTTACTATTATTTCACACCAATGAATTTTATCAGGAAAAACGTATGACTGAAGGATTAATTCTCGTCAATACCGGTGACGGAAAAGGCAAGACCACTGCCGCTCTGGGACTCGGCCTCCGGGCTGCAGGGCAGGGCATGAAGGTGCTTATGCTCCAGTTTTTTAAAGGCCCATGGCCTACCGGAGAATGCACTGCAGTAAAACGACTTGAACCGGATTTCAAAATCATTCCTTTGGGACAGGGATTTATCAAGACACGGAAAGAAGAACATACTGAGGCAACCAGGGAAAATGCCAGGGCATCCTGGGATTATGCAAAAAAGGAGATCTGTTCTGATGTCTACAACATCATTATCCTTGATGAAATCAACAATATGATCTACCACGGGCTGGTATCGGTTGAAGAAGTAATTTCCGTATTAAAAGAACGCCCCAAAAGACTTACCGTGGTACTTACCGGACGCAATGCCCATGAAAAGGTCATTGAATTGGCTGACATGGTCACAGAAATGCGGGAGATTAAACATCACTACAAAAAAGGAATTAATGCCCAAAAGGGCATTGAATTTTAGACCGCAGGGGCACGGTGCTCCGCGCCCCCTCCGTTAAAATTCCTGAAAAGGACACCATATGTCAGAGTCAAAATTACAGGTAGTATTATTGCGATCGACACCAGATCCGGAAGAAATAGTAGCCCAGGCGGCCAAACTCTGTTACAGCGCTGCTTCTGTTGACGATTTGAAGAAACAAATCGAAAGGAAAAACCAGGCGAATTTCATCGAGAAGTTAATGGATATGCGTCACCTCTCCCCGATTGAACACGCCACCTTTACCTTCGGCATAGAAGGCATCTCTCGTTCCTGCTCTCATCAAATCGTACGGCATCGTTTAGCCTCTTATTCTCAGCAGAGTCAGCGATACGTGGGGCAGCAGAGCGGGAAGACCGGAGGATTTCATTTTATCGTGCCGCCCGGCATAGAAAAGATTGGTAAAAAACAATGGTTTACGGAGAAAATGCATCTGATTCAGCAATGGTACGATGAACTGGTAGAGGAGCTTGAAAATCAGGGAGAAAGCACCTTTGAGGACGCCCGTTTTTTATTGCCCGATGCTGCTGAAACAAAAATCATCATCACCATGAACGCCCGTGAACTGCTGCATTTCTTTCGGGTACGTTGCTGTAACCGTGCACAGTGGGAAATAAGGGAACTGGCGACGGAAATGCTCCGCCAGGTAAAACAAGTCTCTCCTCACATCTTCAAGGATGCAGGACCAGGCTGTGTAAATGACACCTGCCCTGAAGGGAAGATGACCTGTGGGAAAATGGGTGAGGTGAGAAACCGGTTTAAAAATCTCACGTAAGAAACCTATCCATTTTCGCCAGGACTAATCGTAAGTTTTAGAGATTAGGAAGCGCTATCCCAACCGGCTTGAGAGTTTTACTCGTTGTTTCTTTAGCGGGAATTACATTTAATTTTTTAAAAAGAGAATCAAACCTGGCGTTAAGGAATTTCAACTACCCCAATAATCCCCCCGTTAGATTATGGCGACTCTGTATCAAGTGTATAAATCACAAATTATGAACCTCTTTACTCATCGGGATATTTGGGCGTGGCTCGAAGTTGATGGATAGTAGTATGAAAAGTTATAAAGTAACCCCTTTAAGGGGAGCCAGTGACTCTGCCCTTTTAGCCTAAGTTACGCATTTAAGAGCATAAGTAGCTGGTATACAAGGGTCTTCAAATATTTTCCTCACTACAAAGCTGTTTTTTTGAAGGTTATCCGCTTTCTTTTTATCGCCTGTGGATCAACTCCGAGTTTTTTGTATATCTCCCCTTGTGTTGCCTCCACTTCGGTTGCTACCCGAACATGGTGTACATGGATACCATCTGCATCGGGCAGGACTACGGTTACTACCTGATGCGTCTGTAATATTTGTTT
>AYTS01000176.1 GCA_002009475.1 Candidatus Brocadia carolinensis
CGTTTGTGGAGAAGCCTGCACGAACTTCTCAATCGAAAGCACATCACTCGATATGATCTGCTGATGCATATTGGAGCGTTAAAGAAAGAAGCCGGGCGGGACTTTGGGCTGGTTCGTATCTCTCTGCCAAATCCGCAAGAACCGGTGAACGAGAACACGTTCCATTTCAGCCTGGATCGTGAACGCCTGCGGCGAACGTTGCTGCGTGAGGGACGCGATCTGCTTCGTTCCAACATGCAGGCCGCTTCACCTGAAACCGTCTGGGAATCGTATCTCCTTTTGACCCGTAGAGAACAGGCATTTAAGGATTTGAAGGGATCGCTTTCCATTCGTCCCATCTGGCACCAGTTGGAAAAGAGAATTGAAGCCCATATTTTTGTTTCCTTTTTGGCTTTTTGTCTTCACACGACATTGCGAAATCTTGCCCGGGGGCGAGCCGCAGGGCTGACATCTGAAGCAATTTTGGAAAAACTATCGAGCATGCAAATGATTGATGTTCATTTACCGACAACGGATGGCCGTCACATTGTCATGAGCCGCTATACCCAGCCAGAAAAGGACGTTTCGCTCCTTTTGGCACAATTGGGGTTATCGCCTCCTGAACAACCACCACCCAAGATTTATGCATCAGGTCAGATCGGACTGTAGTGCCGACCTTTTTACATGACCCCTTGAATTTACTGGCTTAGCGGTTTGTCTACCCCTCGAATTGTGAAGGTCGGGTTAACCGCTCGCTGCGATAACGGTACGCTGTCGTATGCCTTATTTTACTTACTGGTAAAGAACACCCTGCTTTTCCTTGATCTTCACGTCTCTTAGCGGTATCCTTATCTTGCTCTTTAACCATTTGGGTTACCTCCTCTTATTATTAGAGTAATCTCACTTACCTTATTATATTGTGGTGATCATTATGGTTTCACTACCTTTTATCTTGCACTTGTGCAAGATTCAGGACATTACTTTGTTAAAAAATTAAGCAGCACATTTTTTCTTTAGTCGTTTCGATTTAATTTTGAAATAGCCATTGGCAAGTTTTTCGTTCTTTGATAAGGCATTGGTAGAGGCGAATTCGAGCATGGCATTGATAGCCTGTTTGATTCCGTTGAAGGTAGTAGGTTTTGTTTCAAGGATTTTCGTAAGATAGGCGTTTTGTTTGATCCAGTAGGTGAGAGTCCATGCAACAAGACAGAGGTTCCAGTACCGCTCAATCTTGTTGATATGTCTGACCTGGTAGTGATCAAGGTAAAAGGTATCCTTTAATTCCTTGAAGCAGTGTTCAATGCCCCACCGGAGCAGGTAGTTGGTAATT
>AYTS01000177.1 GCA_002009475.1 Candidatus Brocadia carolinensis
CTAGCCCATTGACGCATGCAGGGGAAACTGCGAAAATGCTTGCATGTTTCTCAGGGCAAAATCACGGACGAAAGACGAGAAAATCCACCGGTATTGGAGTGTGGTAGAGAATCGCCGGGTCAGCGGACAACGGGTGATGCAGCGACAAGTTCTCTATTTGGGGGAGCTCAATGATAACCAGCGGGCAGGATGGGTTCGAACGATAGGGGCGTTGTGGGGTGAAAAGCCCAAGGGAAAACAGCTGGCATTGTTTCCTGACGACCGGAAAGAATTGCCGATGCTGGCCTGTGAGTCCATCCGGGTGCAGCTGGACAAGATAGCATTGTGCCGTCCCCGGCAGTGGGGAGCATGCTGGTTAGGGTTGTATGTGTGGAATCTTCTGGAACTGGACATATTTTGGAGGGAGCGTTTGCCGTCAAGACGCAAAGGGACAAGCTGGCTGAATATGCTAAAGGCGCTCGTTTGTTATCGGCTGATCGATCCGGGAAACGAATTTCGTTTTCACCGGGAGTGGTATTTGCGGAGCGCAATGGGAGATTTGCTGAGGGAAGATTATTCGCTGGCACAGAAGGATAAACCGTATCGTTGTTTGGATTTGCTGCTTGAGCATCGAGACGAGCTGTTTGGGTTTTTAAAAAGGCAATGGGGCAAGCTGTTTGGAGCGAAGTACGATGTGCTGCTGTATGATTTGACGAACGCGTATTTTGAAAGCGACCCACCGCCGGCGGGCTCGAATAGTAAAAAACGTTTTGGATAGAGCCGGGACAAACGTTCGGATTGTGTTCAAGTGGTGGTGGCATTGGTGTTGACGCCGGAAGGATTTCCCGTGGCCTACGAAGTATACCCCGGCAATACCAGAGACACTGCGACACTGGAGGAGTTTCTGGATCGGATTGAAAAGCAGTATGGGAAATTTCGGCGTACCTGGCTCATGGATCGGGGTATTCCAACGGAGGAGATGTTGGACAAGATGCGTTTCCGAGGGATTGATTATTTGGTTGGCACTCCCAAGGGACATTTGAGCCGTGTTGAAAAACCATTGCTCGAACAGACTTGGATGCAGGCGCGTGAGAGCGTCCGCGTGAAAATTTTCAAGCAAGAGTCGGAGTTTTATGTTTATGTGGAGAGCCATGACCGGGTAGCCAAGGAACGCTCCATGCGTCGCCGCAGACTCAAGCGTTTGTGGAGAAGCCTGCACGAACTTCTCAATCGAAAGCACATCACTCGATATGATCTGCTGATGCATATTGGAGCGTTAAAGAAAGAAGCCGGGCGGGACTTTGGGCTGGTTCGTATCTCTCTGC
>AYTS01000178.1 GCA_002009475.1 Candidatus Brocadia carolinensis
AAGGATACCTTTTACCTTGATCACTACCAGGTCAGACATATCAACAAGATTGAGCGGTACTGGAACCTCTGTCTTGTTGCATGGACTCTCACCTACTGGATCAAACAAAACGCCTATCTTACGAAAATCCTTGAAACAAAACCTACTACCTTCAACGGAATCAAACAGGCTATCAATGCCATGCTCGAATTCGCCTCTACCAATGCCTTATCAAAGAACGAAAAACTTGCCAATGGCTATTTCAAAATTAAATCGAAACGACTGAAGAAAAAATGCGCCGCTTAATTTTTTAACAAAGTAATGATTTTAATTATCCTATTGTGAAACCTTTCTTTTATCAATATAATTTCACATTAAAAGATCGATAAACATACGATCTCTAGTACACGCCTTATATAAGGTGACGTGAATTTGTCATTGAGAGCAAAACGAAGCAATTTCACGACAGGTATTGCCGCACCGCTCCTCGCAATGACAACTTACTTTTTTCGTTCATTATAATCTCTAAATATTTTAGAAGGGAAAAAACCATGGGCTTTCCAAAACAACGGCTACGGCGGTTACGTCAGAATGAAAATATCAGAAGGTTGGTAAGAGAAACGCACCTTACCGCAGATGATCTGATCATGCCACTCTTTGTCCGACCAGGGAAAGGCATTAAGCAACCGATACCTTCCATGCCGGGAAATTATCAGATGTCTGTTGACAAGCTCACGGAAGAGGCGAAGGAATTGGAAGGACTCGGAATCCCCGGCATCATCCTCTTTGGAATTCCGGAGAAAAAGGACGATATGGGTTCCGGCGCCTATGCAGACGATGGCATAATTCAACAGGCCATTATTGCTATAAAAAAAAGCTGCAAAAAATATCCTCGTGATCACAGACGTTTGCATGTGTGAGTATACCGACCATGGGCACTGTGGTTTTGTCAGGAGAGATGACAAGGCTGGACATTTTGATGTGGACAACGACATGACCTTAGAACTCCTGGCAAAAGAGGCAATTTCCCACGCAAAGGCAGGCGCAGACATCGTAGCGCCCAGCGATATGATGGATGGCCGGGTAGGGGCAATCCGTGATGCGCTTGACGATGAAGGACTGAATCATATCCCCATCATGGCATATTCCGCCAAATATGCCTCTGGGTTCTATGGCCCCTTCCGGGAGGCCGCTGAATCCACACCGGGATTTGGAGACCGTTCATCTTATCAAATGGATCCCCACAATGCGGTAGAAGCGTTACGCGAAGTCTCACTGGATATAGACGAGGGCGCAGACATCGTCATGGTAAAACCGGCATTGGCCTATCTCGATATCATCCGTATGATAAAAGACAAATTCGATTACCCTATAGCAGCCTACAACGTTAGCGGTGAATTTTCTGTCGTGAAGGCCGCCGCTGAAAAGGGCTGGATTGATGAGAAGCGAGTTGCCCTGGAAATTCTCACAGGCATCAAACGTGCCGGCGCAGATATGATCCTGACCTATTGGGCAAAGGACGCCGCACGGTGGCTGAAAAAGTAAGTTCAGATGCAAAAAACGAATAGCCTTGGATGAGGCTATCTTCGTCAATGACTTTAAGTTCCCCTTATTGTAGAGCGACCAGGCTGGTCGCTCTACAATGGCCGGAGAAAACAAAGGGAACAAACGGATTACCCATTCTTCTCTTCTTATTCAACATCTTCTGCAGTAAGGCTATCTTGTTGTAAACCGTTGAGGCAGTTTCATCCATTCAATGATTACAAGATCCTTTCTTTTGCGTCCCCTGATCACTCAAGGTTTGCCTGTATCGAAATGTATTCGTTCTATGGGTACTATTTACGTGAACCGTATTTTGGGCAGAGCAATAGTTCAGAACCGAATGGAACTGAAAGCTTTTATTTTTTTGAATTAATTTTATCGTTGAGGACATGAAGGAACTTTTCTATGTCCACATTATGCATCTTAGTAGCCATTTCGACACTTGCAACCTTGCCCATAGTCTTGCGCATAACGGGGTTTGCCATCTGGCTAAAACCAAAATCAAGAAATACTTGAAGGGTTTCCGGGTATTGTTCCACGATGTCAAAGACCTTCGTGTCTTTTGTGATCTCAGTTAATTTCCCAACCGCCGGTGATTTTACCTCCTGTGTGATATTCATGGTTTTCCATAAATTATAACCAAAGATGCTTAATGCTGCCAATTCAATCCAGCCGGATGCCCCCATAACCGCATAAAATAAGGGCTTTCCGTTGATCCCAACCAGAATTTGCGAAAATACCCTGAGGAAACAACCGGTGTTGAGCAGGATAAAGGTCATATTTGACAACCTCAGGCTATACATATCAATCCCTTTAAAGGTAGGAATCATCTTCGATGCATAGCCGATAATCATCATCGTAATAAATCCAACCGTAACAGCATGATTGAGCGAACCGTGAAATCTATGCTGTATATCAGAATCGTACCCGAGAAATGGCATAATAAGCAGGATAACCGCAGTAACAATGAGCCAGAGATACGCGGTGCGAATGGTCTTGGCATAACTACGGTCCATAACGACGTCCTGAAGCTCCTTCGTCGATCTCTCAAAGATACGCAATCCGTAAATGAACGAGAACAGGGCAAAGGCTATAGGAAATACAATGCCTTGTGAAAACCTGAGCGCTATGATAGAACGATGCGCTAAGACATGGGCAATAAAATATATCGGTATCGATATATTCAACACCCAAAAGGTCAGATTAACAGCCTTCTCCCTGACTGGTTTAATATCGAGAAAGGCAAATACGGTCCTGATATTGATGGCAAAGATAAACATGAATACAAAACCAAAGAGATAGAGATGCACAAAAGGGCTAAAAATGAACTTGGGGATTTCAAGAACGTCATGTTTATAAAGGTGTAGCGTCATTCCAAAATTTATTAACGTGGAGATCAGTAACCATATAATGCCAGCCTTGAAAAATTTATCAAAGATGCCAGGTTTTTCTTTGCTGGCAAAAATCGTTTGCAGGATAATAAATGCAAAGAGGCAAATCGCAACGATCTCACATATTGCAGAGATAAGAACCAGGAATCTGAAGGCGTGGTGAGGAGCTGGCTGCAAAATGGTTCTGAGCACTAAGCCGGAGATGATGAATCCATAGCAGATATTCGTTAGATTTCTGTGCCTGAGTTCGGTATTTTTTACCCGCGGTATGATATATAAGGCGAATCCCATGATGCAAAGTCCAACCCAACCAAAGATTTGTGCATGACCATGCGCCTGAATAAATGAATAATAAATGGAATTGAAGTTCAGCTTGACAGCAATGTAACTCAGGATAATAGCGCCAAACGTTACCCCTACGGTGAGCGTCAAAATGATTGCGGTTTTAACAAACTTTTCATAGATTTTGTCTTCTTCCAGGGTCGGGATTTCAACAGCTTCCCCCCCGCCTTTTGCAATAGCCTCATTGAGCTCTTGAACCAGGATATCATAATTAACTTCGTGTGCCTTGGCAAAGAAAGCAATGGGTTCATTTGGGCCACGAACTCCACCCGCTATGACAAGGTTATATTTCTTGAATACTGCCAGGGTTTCCGGATGCGATTCTATCAGATCTTTGATAATAGTATTTCTATTTATTTCCATAATCGAACATACTCGTAAGGGGTTTTATGAAAAGACGTACCTACGGTATCGTCATTGCGAGTGACAGCGAAGCAGTCTTATGTCTGTTACAAATAAGAGATTGCTTTACGCTGCACTTCTCTCGATGGCAGATGTTTGTACTTGAACGATAATAAAATCGTATACTAGCAAACTTTACATAAAGAATTCAAGAAAATTTAAAATTAGTCTTTGCAAGCTAGTACTAATGCCATATTATAACGTCACACTGCCACAATGACAGCCTTTGTTTCTTCAAAAAGAAATTAATTAATATTGTATAAATAATTATACAGCAATAATTTATGTTAATAATTATAGACTAACAATATATTTGGTATTACGATTGCTAAATGTCTAGATAAATAAAAATGTATTGTATATCGTTTACTTTAATTTTGAAAGGAGTTATTTATGGCTAAGGATTTGATTAAATGGGCGCAATTGCCAACCATTTCTTCTATGCAGGAGGAGATGAACCGGATGTTTGACCGGTTTTTCAAAGGTGGGGAGTCGTCTGATTTTGGCATGACGGCCGCCAGCTGGGCGCCCCCGTTAGATCTGTCGGAGACGGCTGATAAAGTCACCGTAAAGGCAGAAATTCCCGGCATGGACCCGAAAGAGATAGATATTTCGATCCAGGGCGATACCCTTATCATTAAGGGTGAAAAGAAGGAAGAAAAAGAGGAAAAGGGTAAGAACTATTACCGTATGGAAAGACGGTACGGAAGTTTTTCGCGTGTCGTTGACCTTCCTGCCTCTGTCGATACCAATAAAGTAACGGCAGAGTGTAAAAACGGGGTATTAGAGATTACCATGCAAAAGAAGGAAGAGGTAAAACCGAAGCAGATTTCAGTAAAAGTTGGCTAATGGTGTAATCACAGATCTCCAAATCTGATTATCTGGACATCTGCTGAGATCGCATGAATCGTATATTTGGGAAGAAATGAGGGTGGGAGGTTGGAGAAATTCCAGCTTCTCATCCTCTCTCTTCGCTACCTTTTCAATTTTATAACGTGGTAATGCTCCGTCTACAGTTCACCAACTACCGTAATCTCCGTTTCCAAATCGTATCCCAATTTCCGTTTTACCTCATTTTGCACGTGCTGAATTAATTGCATAACATCATGGGCAGTTGCATTGCCTCTATTAACAATGAAATTTGCGTGCTTTGTTGAAACCTCCGCTTCTCCAACACGGGCACCCTTAAGACCTGCCTGTTCTATCAATCTTCCGGCTCCAATATCCTTAATTTTTTTAAATACCGAACCACAACTGGGATAGCCCTCTAATGGAGCTGCTTTGCATTACGCCATGCCATATTTGCATTCATAATAGCCTGTATTTCGGCTTTCTGTTTCGCGCTCAAACGAAAGGTCACATCGAGGACAATATCCTTTCGTTTCTGCAAGATACTCTTGTCGTAGTCAAACTGAAAGTAGTCAACCCCAACGGTACAACATTGTCCTTCTTCTGTCAAAATACGGCTTGTTTGAACTATTGACTCAATAAATATTGTCCGCTTTCTGTCGGGAGATAAAAAATGCAAGTTTTGCCACATGGCGCCACCCACCGTACTTGGAATCCCGACAAAGTGTTCGAAACCGGATAACCCGCGGCTACAACATTGATCGAGAAGATCCGCAACAATTGCACCACTTTCGGCCACCACCCGCTCGCCTTCAGAGAAAGTGACTTTATTTGCCACATTATGAATAACCAAACCCCGAAACCCTTTATCCGTAATCAAAATATTAGCCCCGCAACCGAGCAAAAAAAAGGGCATGGCTTTATGACGTACCTCTAGTAATGCCTGTATCAGTGCATCGATGGTGTGGACTTCGACAAAGAAATCTGACAATCCACCGATTTTGTATGTTGTGAACGGAGCTAAAGGTTTATTTCTTTCCAGATTCGGGATGTTTAGTGACATTGTGCAGTAAGGAGTAAGCATCCGGCAATCGGTAAAATTCTCGTTGCGAGTTGCCGGTTGACAACGATATACTATGAAAAACATCATTTCAATTATTGACAAATTAGCCTATTATAAGGTGCCTTTGCAACAGAAATTTCATATTTTTAAAGGAGGTCACCCATGCCACACACCTTTGTAAAAGTCTTGCTTGTATCTTTTTGCCTTGGCGTATTACCGTTAAAGATCCATGCTGCCCCACCTTCAATCGGTACTACCCCCGGGCTTATGGCCTACCTTGAAGGGCTGGATGCATTAACCCAGGGACAATTTCCTGAGGCCGTGACCGCGTTCTCACGGGCGCTTGAAACCAGTGGCGATGATCCACAGTATGTACTTGCGCGGGGAGTTGCAGAGACCCTTGCCGAACAATTTCAACAGGCAAAGAAAGATTTTGAACGTTTCCAGCGGCTTGGCGGAAAGGGACGCGAGGCGGAACTCTGGACGTACGTTGCTGAAGCAATGAGCGGCATCGCAACTCCGGGACATGGTATTTCTGGTCCCCGGAGCCTTCAGGGCAGAGAAGGAGTATCTGCGGATTCGCCACAGGGGCTGGAATTCAGCGCTGTTTCCATACCCGGCCATATGATTCAGGGGCGGGATGACTACCCAACGGCCTACGCTTCATTTGTCTATTATGAGATGGCTGTTTCTTACGGGAAAGCACGGCAGAGCGGAGGCGGTACAAAAACAGGCCCCGTTCGCGAGGATATGGTAAAAGCGGGGCGCTGGTTTGCAAAACGCTTTTTGAAGCGGACGGATCTGGCGCCTGCTCATTTCGCCCGTGCAAAACAGTTGCACCAGGCAGGTCAATTCGATGCTGCCTTGCGGGAGATTGAGTTCATCCGTGCAGCTTATCCTTCTGATCCGGACATGCTGTATATTTCTGCGGATAGCTGGCTGTCTCTCGGCCGTCCGGCTACTGCACGTCGTGAATTTACCATTGCCCTCACGGGCCGCACTGATTTTGCTGCGGCATACCTCGGTCGGGCCATGGCGGCAGCCCGATGGGGAGATGCAAAGAGATCCCGTGCCGATCTGGACATTGCAGCCAAACTGGATGCTGCAGCCACGAAAAAAGCCCGTTCCCGTGTTGAAGATGAACTGAAAAAACAGAAAGTCGACGGCACTCCAGATAACCTTTTGACTGCCCTGGAACAGGCGGCACAAGCGGGTTCCTCTCTGGATCAGCTCATGAACCTTGCCGTTAAAGTTCAAAAGTCCATGGGAGAGCGACGACTGCGCTACGATGAGACGTATCAGGACAAACTCCGCATCCTTGAAGATGCCGTGCGCACCCGTCCCAAAGATCCCGACAATCATGTCAACCTGGCAGAATATATTCTTGCCGAATCTGACAACCGGGGTGAATCCGTAGAACCCAGACGGGAGCTTCTCTACTACCGCTGGCAGGAATCGAAGGAAAAAGAATGGCTCAGGGCAATAGAAATCCTCGACCGTGCCTTAACCCTCAACCCTAAACAGGCAAGAGCTCTGATACAGAAAGCCATTGCATCGAGTATGCTCAAGCGTTACGACGAGGCTGAACAACTTGCAGATCAGGCATTGGCGTTATCAGGTAATGATCCTGACGCACTGCGTCTCTATGCAAAATTTCGTTCCATGCGGGCAAACCAGTATTCGGCTGAGGCGTCGGGTCTCAGACAGACAGAGTGTACAAGTTCTACCTCAACGGAAACGCGATACGACGGTATCTATGAAGTTACGACGACTACGTGTTATCCACCTTCCCAGGCCGACCTGGAGCGGGCTAATCAACTCGACGCTGCGGCTGCCGGGTTACGCGAGAAGGCGCGTTCCGCCATGGAGGCTGCTATCAAGGCTGCCAGAGGTACGGTGGACAGATACCTCATTCAGTCGGATCTCGATATATGGTCGGGCAACTTTGACGCTGCCCAGCAAACGCTCATAGATGCTGTTAAGGTGTATCCTGAATCTCTTGAGGCCCAGGATGCCTTAGTTGACCTGTATGCAAAGACTGGCCAAAAGGTGAAGGCAGAGGAACAGCAGGCTATTGCCCGTAAATTGATCCACACCACCGCAGCACCCATGCTTCGTCTGGCCTGGGACCAGATTACAAAAACTGCCTGGCAGGGTGCAAAGGGCAGGCTTGAGGCTGCCCGCCAGCTTGATCCGGTTGACGCGAGGATCCCCGCTTACCTTGGAGTGGCTTTGGAGGAGGAAGGCAAGACCAAAGAGGCGGCCGCCGCTTTTTGGGTTGCACTGGCACTGGAGGAAGCACGTATGCGCCTCGATGAACCTTCAACAAACCAGGGAACAATTCAGACCCGCTCTCCCCTTGATTTCGGGCTTGCCATCCAGTCTTATTTCCATCTTGCGCATTTTCTGGAACAGGCTGGAAAACAGCGGGAGGGACTTGATCTGTACCTTGCATCTCTTAGGTATGAACCGAGGATGCTCCTGGGTTGGGAGTCCTGGCAGATGTTCACCGCCATGCTGCCGGATCAGCAACCCGAGAAAGGCGCCGTGACGATTGCTCCCGTAAATGCAGCCACGTTAATAGCTGAAGCGCACCTGAATGCCGGCAAGCTCCTTGCATCCATGGGCAGAAACGACGAAGCGATACAGCAATTCTCGGACGCAGCCCGGTTGGGTCCGCAGCGTATGGCCGGTATTCCTATGGTAGGGAATGCGCAGGGCGACACGAACTTTGGCGGACTGGCCGGGGCTCCGGCATCAGAAGCATCATTTTACCTGGCGCAGTCCCTTTTAGCTAAAGGTGACACAGAGGGCGCCAGTCGCGCCCTTTACGAAATAGGAAGAACGATTCCCGAACACCTCCGAAACGATCTCAATCAGCTCAATATGGCCATTGCACGGGCTCATTCACAGAGTCAGCAGCAGGTGCAGGAACAGCAACCGTACGCCGGAATGAGTCCGGAACAACGCCATTCAGCAGATCTTCAAAATCAGCAGCACCGTAAACGCCAGCAGGCGGTATTACAACATTTTGCATCTCAAGCAAAAGTAGTTCCGGAGGTGGTTGGCGTCTGGGAGATGTCTCCTGACAATAAATTCCTGCCTTTGAAAAAGACCCTGACCATAGAGTCAAACGCCAATTTCACGATCGTATCCCAAAGCGAAGGTTCAACGCTCCGGGGAAAAGTAGCTGTTCAGCAGGAAAGGAATAGGGCACAGGGAGGATCGAATACTTCCAGCGGTCAAATCATGATGTGCGATGAGTTGGGTGAAATTACCACCATGTGGTACGAATTTGTAGATCGTAACCATATGAAGATTACTGATATGGACGGAACGAATTACGAAGCGGTTCGAAGATAACGCGATGATTTTAACGTACTGTAGGAATTTCAAGGAAGAATTCCTCCCCCTCGATGGGGAAAGGTTAAGGTGGGGTGAGAGGGAAATATCATCCTCCCCTCACCCGATCGTATAGGAATATTCATTTTATTTAAGCGGGTTTTGGGGTGGCACGGACAAACTTGTTTGCCCGTGTTTAACTCAACTTTTGTAATGCAGCTCTCAAAACGGTTGTTTTTTGGCAGGTATGACAGGGGGCCATTGGTATTAAAGGGATAGATTGTCAAAACGGCTTGTAATGCCGAGCCTATTTTCTATATCACGCAATTTGTAATGTTAACAAGCTAGAACTTCTGGTAGTGAGATTTTTGTATGTCAATTATATCTTGATTTACGCTATATTAGTTGTATATTTAGGGAGAACTTGTTGGTAACATTGTTGGGCCCTCCGGATAGCGAATGTGACAACTTGTTGTACCATGATAAGTAGAAATTTTAAACTAACCCAAAGGTCAGAATGAGCCAAAACCTTGCTGAGTATTCAGATAGATTATCGAACTTGTGCGTTATTTATGGCGTAAAACGCTTGGAGTTGTTCGGCTCTGCCGCGCGCAGTGATTTTGATTGGGACAAGAGTGACTTGGATTTTCTCATCGAGTTTGCCGAGAGCCATTCAACCGGCGCTTTCGACCGCTATTTTGGGTTGAAGGAAGATTTAGAACGACTCTTTCAGCGTCCGGTTGATTTAGTCGAAAAAAAGGCGATTAAAAATCCATACTTTCGCCAGGCAGTTGAACGGGATAAAATGTTAGTGTATGGAACTTGAAGCCAAGAAGCTGATTTATGATCTGGATCAGGCGGCTGAACTGATCGCCACCTTTACGCAAGGCAAACAATTGCGGGATTATAAGGCTGACGCTTTTTTTACGTCCAGCCGTAGAACGGCAATTTGAGATTGTAGGAGAAGCGCTCAATCGGCTCAAAAAAATTGAGCCAGACGTAGTCGTTCGGATAAGTGATTATCAGCGGATTATTGGGCTTCGGAATGTTCTGGCACACGGATATGATATTATTTCTGATGAAATTGTGTGGGACATCGTCCAGAACAAGCTGGCAGGGCTGCGTCAAGAGATAGCTGAAATCAAGGGTGATTTTGGAATAGAGTAAAGAATTAGCCCGACTTTCGCAATTCGTAACCAAAAAACGGTTATTATTGAGCAGATATCGCCGTGAGGCCGTTGATTTTTAAGGGGTGAATTTTCAAAACGGCTTGTAGTGCCGATCTACCCTCCTGGCGCATGCAGGGGGAACTGCGAAAATACTTGCAAGTTTCTTCAGGCAAAACCACGGACGAAAGGTGGAAAAACCTGCCAGTATTGGAGCGCTGTAGAAAACTGTTGCATCAGCGGAAAAGGGGGGTACAGCCTCAAATTTCCAGGGATATTTAGTTATGAATACTTAGCCTATTTTCCTGATATCACTCAATTTGTAGTGTTAACAAGCTAGAACTTATGGTAGTGAGATTTTTGTATGTCAATTATGCCTTGACTTACGCTATACTATTTGTATATTTAGGGAAAACTTGTTAATAACATAGTTAGGCATCGGAGGACATCCAATGGCATCTATTAAGTCATCAGCGCCCACCCATCTGAGCATCTTCGTCACCGATCCGGATACCGGTCAGCCCGTCGCACGATTGCCGCTATATGCGGAAGTCGCGGTGCCGCGGATCGTGCCGGTGCCACCCATCAACGAACGCTACCGCGAGCCGATGCGCGCGGCGCTGCTCGAAGTGGATCCCAGTGCAAACGAAGCCGCGGTGCGTAACCGGGTCGAGACGGCGGCCCTCCAGGCTCTTGCCGAAACGGTCGATGAGGCGAGCCGAAACCGACTGGTGACCCAGCCTGATCAGGTGAAGGAGTTGTTCCATCTGGTCTTCAAGGCCGTCCTCGACGCCGCCCGTCGCCGGCGGATGGCGGAGCTCCCACCGGCGGACCTGAAACTGCTGATGGTCGCCGCGGTGCGGCGCGTGGCGCCGGAGCTGGATCTAGATCTGGTGCCAGAGGTCGAAGATCTGGGCATCATCTGGGCCGATCCGCTCGGGGTGCTGACGACCGATCACGTCGGGTATGTCTCGTTCGATCTGAAGCGGCTCCGCCCGGACGTGCAGGTGATGTTAGCGGAGGCCATCGAAGCACGGCGCAACGATCCCGACGCGGTCGCGAAGCTGGCGATCTGGGTTTATCCCGCGGGTCATCCCGGCAGGTTCGATGCCCTGAGTCAGGCGCGCTTTGCGTTTGACGCCGTGGTCGCGCGGCTCTCGATGACATGGAACACGCTGCCGCCTGCGCTGATCAACATGGGACCGCGCGCCCTGCAGAATCCCTCGCTCACTGATTGGCGATTGTCGCCAGCGTCATTCGCGGCCAGCCCTAAGACACTCGTTGGCGAGGACGGCTGCGAAGAATTGGTTCCGTCCAATCTCGCCTTGCAGGAGTTTGTGTTACGCCAAGTGGTCCGCCTGTCAGATGTGCCTCGAAACTTTGGCGTGCCAGAGGGCCTCAAAGTCGCCTATGTCGATGAGTACAAAGTTTCCTGGTTTTCGCTCGGTCATTCACTGGGCGAGATTCTTTACAGCCTGCCGCTCGCGCCGGGCGAGACGGTGAAGCTGGCCGTGATCGACTGGTCATGGGACAGCCTAACCAAGCGTGACGAAACCACAAAGCTCACCGAAAACATCCTGCATCAGACCCATCGCGACAGAACCATCACCGAAACGGTCAAGGCCGGGCTGAAAGAGCTGCAGAAGGGCAGCTCCTTCATGGGCGGCATAGCGGGTGCTGGTGGCGCCAGCCTTGGCGTGGTGAGCGCAGGTATCGCCGGAAGCCTCGGCGGTGCAACAGCCACCACCGAGGGCAGTCGAGATCTTGGCGCAGAGAATGTGCAACGACTGAACGACAGCTTCTCCCAAGCCAGCTCGGCACAACGCGAGATCAATTCCACCGTTGTCATCCAGGCGCGGCAGGAGGAGAAGCAGAGCATCCAAACGCGCACGTTCTCCAATTACAACCACAGCCACACGCTCACAATCCTCTACTACGAGGTGTTACGGCACTACCGCGTGACGGTCGAGTGGGTGCGTCGCCGCCGTGCCGTGCTGTTCCACTGGCCGTCGCTCAAGGCGACGGGGCGCTTCACCGCAACCTTGCTGACCACTCAGCGCTACCTACTCGAGCCGCTGCTGCTCGATCCCAGGCTCGCCCCCACCTTTGAGGCGGTCGCCCGTGTCGCGCTCGGTGAGGCAAAACTCAAGCGCGAGACGGACAAGTGGGCCGACAACAAACAGACCATCGATCCGGGTGCCAAGGCGTTCGTCAAGTTGATCGCTCAATTCACCACGGGCGAAGGCGATGATACCTCGGAGCCAGTTTTCGTGTTGCTTCACCTGCACGACGGACGGGTCATTGAGAGGAAGATGGACGAGGGCGGGGTAGCCGCCGGAGAAGGCACATCGCCCGAGTTGGAGCAGCCACTCCCGACGCCCGTTTACTGGAACCAGATTCGTGGCGTGGAAGTGCTCCTAAACAATGAGATCAGTGGCAGTTCCAACTGGACGGTTACTAGCATCCTAATCACCATGGCAACAGCGACAGGCGAACGTGTGAACATCCTAGCCTACGGGGCGCCTCGCACCCTCGACAGCGCGGGCGGTCCGGATCACACGACGGGGGTCCTGCCCACCATACCGCCTCCGCCAGCCACGACCACCACGGTGGGACCGACACCCAAGCGCGTCGACTTTGTGTCCGCCGAGGACGAGTTGGCGGTACAAGGGCTAGTAGCCCACTTCGAGGCGAATCGCGCCTACTACAACCGCGCGCTTGTGCTCGCTACCCATCCCGACGAAATCGCCATCGCGATGGAGTCCGTTCCCTGGGGAGGGCCAGGTAAGTTCATGGCCGAGCATGTCGAACCGGCACCCCTCGAGGTCTTCGGGAGCTATGTGGCTTATGCCCTATCCACGCCAGCAGCGGTCGCCGACACTGACGACACTGTGGTTGTCGACATTGCCGCGGCGCTGAATGGAACCGACCCGGCGCGACGCCAGTGGGCGCTGGACAAGCTTGCCGCGATGACCGACGTGGATCGCCAGACAGTGCTGGATCGCCTGTCGCTGGCCGCGCACAAGTCGGAGCGACTGAACACTATTCCGACACGTGGCGTGTTCGCCGAGGGTAAGCTGGGGCATTGCAACGTCTCGGAAGAGATCGACAATACGCGCTTCTGGAAATGGGCGGAGCACCCCATTCCGATCGAAGCCCCCGGCATCAATCCCGTCACGCCGATTCAGCCACAGCCGCAGCAGATCAGTGCCACACCGACTGCTTTCCCGCAGTCGCTGGTCAACATCGTCAATCCGTCACCGGCACCCGATCCGACGGGCCTCGTCGCGGCCCTCGAGCTGCTGGGGACCCCCAACATCTTCCGCGACATGTCCGGCAGGCAGGAGGTCGCGGACCTTCTGAAAAAGCTCTCCGACAATACGATCGCCATCGCCGACGCCGCGACGCGCGCCCGGGAGATTCAAGGGAAGTACGGGAGCAATCTGCAGGGACTCGGCCAGGCCGGCGGCGGCGCGAACACCAGTGGCGCCGGAGGCGTGGGTTCTCGACCTGGCGCGGCGACGGCTTCGAACGACGCGACGAGAGGAGTCCAGCAACTGGCAGGGGCAAACAACGATCTGGTCGGGTATGCCGACGCCGATGTGATCAAGAAGAACGCGAACAGGATCTCGGATTCGACGGGGCAGCTGGCGGCACGATTGGCATTCGGTCTCGATGCGGACGCGGCCGACGGCGGCGGAGCGGATGCCAGCTCGGTCAGCCCATTCTCGGCGGTCTCGTATACCGCCGAGATGAGCCCGAGCGCAACTCAGAACGCCCGTCTGGCGACCGCAATGCAGACGGTGCGAGCCACGCTCACCGACGCCAACAAGGCCCGGCTCGACAACGTCTCCATCATCGTGGTCAAGCTCACTCCCAGCGGCACCATGGACTATGCGGGTGTGCGGGAGACGGACATGTACTACTCGGGCAGCCTCCTCAAGGTGTCGCTCCTCTATACGAGCTTCGAACTGGTGGCGCGGGTGAACGCGCTGGCCCCGGGAATCACTGCAAGCAGCGTCAGCGACTTCTTCGCCAAGGTGGCGCAGGACTTCGACGTCAAGATCGCCGCCGCCGTTCCGAGAATCACCGCGGGGCCCTGGCGCAAGGTGAAGTTCGACAAGGCGCTGACGGCGACAGCCGCCGCTTCCGGGAAGTTCAGCGTCAAGATGAACCAGCGCCACGACCAGGACCTGCGGAGCATCTTCCTCAATCAACTTCAGAACGACGGCGCGCGCGAGTGCATGCACCGCCTGGGCTTCAGCTACGTCAATGGGGCGCTGGCGGCGGCGGGCTTCCTTGGGCTTGCCTCGCCGACCGGCATCTGGATGGCGACCGACTACGTCAAGGACGCTCCACCGGATCCGGGCAACTGGCCGTCCTTCGAGGTTCCCGTGGTGACGAACGGCACGTCTTCTGCGGCGATGACGACGCTCATGATGGCGAGCCTCTTGAGTCATATTCACCGACGCAAGCTGATCGACGCGGCGACCAGCCAGACGATGCGCGACATCTACTCCACTGCCGGCGCGTGGCTATCCACGCTGGCGAATCCCAACGCCTTCTCGTTCACCGCGGAGGGCGCCAAGGTGGGTCATTCGGACAGCGCGTCGGCGCATGTCGGCATGGTGATGTCCGAAGCGCTGTACATCAAGCGCAATAGCGACTCCGCGCCGTTCGCCGCCGTTTGGCAGAACGTCCCCGATCCGCTCGGCGCCGAACCGATCTATCAAGTGATCGACGAGCTGGTCAAGAACTGGCCGTAGGGGCGTGGCTTCACCATCGGCTATGGCAAGAAGCAGTAGGCGATCGACGCAAATGGTCCGTATCATGTCTAACAACCGGTTGCAGCGGACGGCGCTGCGCGCCGCCGCTGAACCGGAGCGTTAGGATTCTATTATCAGCGGGGCTGGCTGGCCGGTAAGGATAAGGCCGTGGTCCTCCAGTGGATGCTCAATTCGACAACAGGCTTGCCGATTGGCCATCCAGGAGCCCAGAACTTCATGGAGGCCTTTCCACCACCGGATCAGAGTTACCGACAGGAGATTACTCATCTAACAAAGCACGTCGCAGGGAGCAAAGGGGTCAAATCTTTACTATTGACAATTCAGTTTCCACTCTTTTCATAGTCTGAGCAAGATGTTGGTCGCTTTTCAATTTTTCTCGTAATCGCTTTCTCCCCTGGCTCACCGTACTATAGTCTACCCCCATCATTTCTCCTATCTCGGTTCCGCTGAGTCCACCAACCCGATATAACAAGTCCATTGCTATTTGCCTTAGTATACCTCGTTCCTCTCTTATTTCAGCAAAAC
>AYTS01000179.1 GCA_002009475.1 Candidatus Brocadia carolinensis
TGTTTACCCTGATAGACGCCGTAAAGAATATTGCCAACATCACCTTAAAGATAATCGGAGAAGGACCGATAAAGGAAGACCTGGAGTTGAAGGTGCGAAATGAGAAGATAACTAATGTTTGTTTCCTCGGATATAAAACAGGAAGAGAACTGAATGAAGAAGTAAGAAAAGCAATGTTTGTTTTGTGTCCATCGGAATGCTATGAGAATAATCCGAGATCTATTATAGAAAGCTTTGCTTTAGGCAAATGTGTTATAGGCTCCAGGACAGGCGGAATACCTGAATTAGTCAGGGATAACGAGACGGGATTAACTTTCGAGCGGGGAAGTGTTGAAGAATTACGCACAAAAATTTTCTATTTACTAAATAACCGAAATGATATAGTAAAAATGGGAGAAAAAGCTAGGATGCTTGTGGAAAAAGAATTCAATCAAGAAAAATATTATAAAGGTTTGATGGAAATTTATCAAAACATACTCTTAAGTAAATAGTGAATAATTGTTTTGAAAAGCTGATAGCATAGAGCAGCAAAACCACAAACCAAATCAAGTTTAACCACAAAGAAATTTCTACACAGTTCTGCTACAAATCGCTTATTAGTACAATCAAGCTGTAGGGGACAAAAAAAATTTTATGAAAATTTTATTAGTTAATAAGTCTCTCTATCCTAAAGGCGGTGATGCCGTAAGCACGGTTACAACTGGGAATTTATTGTTTTCCAAGGGGCACAAGGTTACATTTTGGGGTATGGAGCATTTATTAAACCCCAAATATCCTTATAACAATTATTTTGTTTCATACATAGACTATAATAATCCAAGAGGTATCAGGGAACGGTTCAAAATGGCCGTAAATATGCTCTATTCGTATGAGGCAAAACGTAATATTGAAAAACTCATAAAGATTGAAAAACCTGACATCGTACACCTGAATAATTTTGCACATCAAATCTCACCGTCTATTTTGCACATGTTCAGGAAACACCATATTCCTATAGTAATGACGATGCGTGATTATAAACTCGTTTGTCCGACATATATCATGACATTACATGATAAGCCCTGTGATCGATGTAAGAACGGGCGTTATTACCAGTGCCTCATAAATAAATGTACAAAAAATTCTTATCTGAAAAGTTTCCTCAACACTGTGGAAATGTATTTGCATCATAGCATTCTGCATATTTACGATCTGATAGATGTTTATATCTCACCGAGTAAATTCTTGAAAGCGAAATGTGAAGAGATGGGATTTCGCGGGAAGATTA
>AYTS01000180.1 GCA_002009475.1 Candidatus Brocadia carolinensis
GTTTCCCCCCAGTTTACGGGGGGACTATGGGGGGTGATTGAAATTCCTTAACATTGAATTAGGCATTCATCGCCCCCCCTGTTTCTCCCCGTAAACGGTGGGATTATGGGGGGTGATCGAAATTTCTTTAACGCCAAGATTGATGGCCGGTTCATTTTTACGTTCTGCTATGACGGTTAAATCATGAATATCTTCTAATAATTCCTCATAATCCTTAAGCGATAGAATAACAGCGGTCTTATTTTCTGATTCATCGGTTATAAATTGGGAGTCCATCGGTGCACTCCTTTCGTAAGTCGTTTTAAATCAAAGAGGGGAAATTCAATAACCTGAATATATCAAGACCTTTTACTGCTATCAAGCAGTACAATTCCTAACGCAGCAAAGCTGCAACCAAATTCCCCGTTGTGGAAAGCGGGAGATTGCTTCGGAAAAAGGCCCCTCGCAATGACACAGACTAAGCTTTGATGCCATATGGATTTCCGTACGTGCAATCGTAGCCGCTCTGCCTCTCGCAATGACACAGGCTATGCTTTGATGACCTATGGTGCATTGTCATTGCGAGGGAAACGAAGCAATCTTTCTCCCATAAACAATCAGGACCTCCTGGGAAGGAATAAATAGGGTTGCAAAAAAACTTACAAAAACATATCCTCATGAAAATGAGGAAAGAAGTTTTTACACGGGAATACTATAGGGCAGGTTGGGTTGATTGAAATGAAACACAACAGAAACGACGGTTCAAAAATACAAGGATACATTTTGGAAACGATTAACCCTGTCAGGGTTTTGAACCCTGACAGGGTTGGCTCACGAATAAAGGATACATGAATGAGAGGGGTATCTGATTATGCCGTGGTGTATGACATCACCTCCGATGCGGAACGGGGGAAGGTGGATAAAGTCCTCAAGGGATTTGGGTTCCGTATCCAGAAGAGCATCTTTGAATGCCGCCTGAACAAGAGGGGAAGGAACGAGCTGATCGACCGGTTGGAAAAACTGCAAATAAAGACTGGATTTATCAAGGTGTATCGGTTAGAATACTCATCGAAGGATACCGTAATTGGTCAACAGAAAAAGGCAGATATTGATGACGGCCATGCATTTATTATATAAGAGGAATCTTTCCACCGTGACTTACCCGGCTACAGCGCCTGTGAATCTGCTCACCGGCACAAATCTACCCCATCCATTAAGAACCTCCCTGAAAAATGACCCGTTGACATCATTTTGGGGTGAGGTTCTAAATTTCGTGCATATAAGC
>AYTS01000181.1 GCA_002009475.1 Candidatus Brocadia carolinensis
AGGCATTGATGAGTAGCACGGTTTAAGTTTTTTAACCTGAACCAACGAGGAAGTTACGAAGTAAAAATTGCCAGATGAAAGGCGTTGTACCTGAACAGTCAACGCCTTTTTTGTTTCCAGTTGCTTTTCATATTTTTATGATTAAAATACTCTGACGCGATAGCGCCGGAAAAAAATCCGAAACACGAAATTCGTAAACCAACCCTGTCAGGGTTTAAAACCCTGACAGGGTTAATGTTAAAAGTCTCAAAATATTTTGTTACGCACATAGTTGTGATATCTTTATGCCATCGACCAATCAATACAATACCTATCAATCTCCCCTTTCTGAACGGTATGCCAGCAAAGAAATGTGTACTGTCTTTTCCGATCAATATAAATTCAGCACCTGGAGGCGACTCTGGATTGCACTGGCAGAGGCACAGAAAGAACTTGGGTTATCAGCGATTACCACCGAGCAAATCGATGAAATGCGACGCTTCCAGGACACCATCAACTTTGATGTTGCACAAAAGTATGAGCGAAAACTCCGGCACGACGTTATGTCGCATATTCACGCCTATGGTGAACAATGTCCCAGGGCAAGGCCAATTATCCATCTCGGCGCAACCAGCGCCTATGTACAGGACAATACCGATCTTATCCAGATGAGAGAAGGGCTGCGCATCGTCTTTGCAAAGCTGGTCAATGTTGTAAGCGCACTTTCGAGTCAGGCAGTTAAATATAAAGACCTTGCAACCTTAAGTTTTACACATTTTCAGCCTGCGCAACCAACCACCTTAGGGAAACGGATCTGCCTGTGGATACAGGATTATCTTCTGGATATTGAAGAAATAGACCTGCGAATCACGGGACTGCGATTCCATGGTGTAAAGGGCACCACGGGTACCCAGGCAAGTTTTATGGCTCTTTTCCACAATGATACGGAAAAGGTCAAAAGATTGGACGAACTCGTTACGAAGAAAATGGGGTTTGATGGTTATTATCCGGTAACGGGTCAAACCTACAGCCGGAAAATCGATAGTCAGATCGTGTTTAGCCTGGCCGGGATTGCTCAATCTTCCCAAAAATTTTCGAATGATATGAGGCTCCTGCAACATCTGAAAGAGGTGGAAGAACCCTTTGAAGAAGAGCAGATTGGTTCGTCAGCCATGGCTTACAAGAGGAACCCTATGCGCTGCGAGCGGGTTGCAGCCCTTGCGCGTTATGTGCTTTGCAATTGTCTAAACCCCGCATTTACCAGCGCATCGCAGTGGTTTGAAAGGACGCTGGACGATTCTGCCAACAAGAGAATTTCTGTCCCGGAAGCGTTTCTTGCCATTGATGGCATATTGAATATCATATTGAACGTTTCGTCCGGTTTCAGCGTATATCCCTCCGTTATCGGTCGACATCTTGCGGACGAGTTGCCTTTTATGGTGACGGAAAATATCCTTATGGAGGCTGTGAGCGCCGGGGGAGACCGCCAGGCGCTGCACGAGAAAATTCGCAGGCACGCGATGGAGGCCGCCCGCAGGATAAAAGAAGGGGGGAGCACAAACGACCTTTTGGAACAAGTTGCACAAGACCCTTCATTTTCCAAAATCAAATCGAAGTTAAAAGAGATTTCCGATCCGGTCAGGCTCGTTGGCAGGGCGCCACAGCAGGTGGAAGAATTCATCAGTGAAGTGGTGACTCCTCTTCTAAAACAGCATAATCAGCTTATTGATAAGAAATTACTGCCGGCATTGCACGTATAACTGTTTCGTTGGTTGATAATTGAATATCTTCTGCGAAAAATAAATCTTGAATTTGTCTACATCCTGTATTACGATCAGCAGGCAGGGCGTGCAAGAGGCAGGACAACCCATTTCTTGCCCTTTCCTTAACTTACATTCCTCGTATGATACCAGAGTTAAGCGGTGAAATTATGACAAAAACTGATGTAACCGTTAAATTTACTTATCAGGATTATCTTCACATGCCCGAAGATAGGCGGTACGAGCTTGTCGAAGGGGAATTCTTTATGATACCTTCACCAAATGAATATCATCAACGTATTTCAAGAGAATTGGAATATGCCTTAATGACCTTTGTTAAAAAGAGAAAATCAGGCTTTGTTTATTATGCCCCATTTGATGTGGTTCTCTCCGATGAGGATGTTGTACAGCCTGATATTATCTATGTATCAAAAGAACGAGGAAATATAATTACCCATAATAATATACAAGGCGCACCGGATTTAGTGGTAGAAATTCTTTCCCCAAAGATAAGTTACCGGGACCGTGAGATTAAGCGTAAACTTTATGGTAAGCATGGTGTAAAAGAGTACTGGATTGTGGACCCTATAAAGCAGGCCATAGAGGTGTTAAGTAATGACGTGGCCGGTTATAAAAAAAACCGGCACATATGATGTAAACACCCCATTATCCTCGCCCCTCCTTCCAGCCCTGTTGATAGATTTGAACTCCGTGTTTTATGAGATGTAAGCAGCCACCAGTCAATCTTTCCCTGGTACTAATCACCGATAGAAACCTCTGCAAACAACCATTTCTCAATACCGTACAACTGGCGCTAAAAGGCGGTGTTACGACGGTGCAAATAAGGGAAAAGGGACTTACCACGCACGAATTTTACTCCTTAGCGCGTGAGTTGAGAAAGATAACTTCTGATTTTAAAGCAATTTTAATCATCAACGACAGGGTTGACATTGCCCTTGCGGTGGAAGCGGATGGTGTGCATTTAGGCTGGCAATCTTTGCCGTTTCCGGTTGTAAGAAGACTGGTCAGTGATGAAAGGCTCATTGGCGTATCTACCCACAACCGCGAGGAGGCATTGCAGGCACAGAGCTTGGGGGCTGATTACATCACGTTTGGACCTGTCTTTGATACGCCTTCAAAGGCAGGATTCCTCAAACCAACCGGGGTTGAAGAGATTCAGAAGCTAAAAAAAGAAATTCATATCCCAGTTGTTGCACTGGGTGGAATTAAAAGAAACCATGTAGAAAGTGTTTTGCAAAGTGGAGCAGATGGTATTGCCGTCATTTCAAGCATTATGCACGCCGACAACCCGGAGGATGCGGCGAGATGTTTATATAATAAAATAGTGACGTTAAGACACCCAAAAACCCTTACGTAACGGAAAATTCTTGTCATGAGAGCCTCTTCAAGGAAGAAGGTAAAGCAAAAGATAAGGGAGGATATTCCAAAAGGTAACCATCTTTTTTACCTCCTGCAAGAGCACAACTCGGGTACCGTGATTTTAAGGCAATACAGAATGAAGGATTCGCCCGATCTTTACCCCTTTCATCAATGGCAGGGAATTCCATCAACCCATGCGGGAGAGTGTGTGGGTGAGAGGCCTCATTATACCAATATTATAACGGAGAATGCCCGGCGGCTTCCTGTAACATCCTCCTTCTCAGGAGCATGGACATGGCCTTTGCGCTCCGTTCTGGAGAGGGATAAACCGGAAACTCACGGTCTTCAAATAATTGCTTGATCTTCATGGTGAACGCTCCGCCCACCGTGCATATAACGGCGGGTTTTTCCGATTGTTTCATTGTGTCGGTAATGAGTTCAACCACCTTTTCTGTCATGCCTTGTGGGGCCATAAGCGGAATGATAATGGCTGCATCGTATTCATCGCTTTCTAACATGGCGACAGTTAATGCCGTGTGATAATCCCTATCGCACGCGCTTCCGGTTAAATCAACAGGATTACTTACTACATAGAATGACGATAATTTGGTTCGGAGTTTCTCCTTTAGCTGTTGAGACGGGAGTGGAACCTCTAGTCCGTACTCTGAGCAGTGATCGGCCACAATGACACCAAAGCCACCGCCATTGGTGACAATGAGGATGCGGTTCCCTTTGGGAGGGTTTTGCATGGAAAGGGCCTTAACGCCATCAATAAATTCCTCCAGGCCGTTTGCCTCAAGAATTCCGGATTTCAGGAATGCAGCCTTGTATATTGCGTAGTTTCCTGCAATCGCACCCGTGTGGGATTTGGCGGCTGCAATACCAGCGGCACCTTTTCCGACCTTGAGCGCGACAATCGGTTTTTTTCTGGAACAGGACCTGGCTTCTGCAATAAACTTTCTTCCATGATCAACCGATTCCATATAAATAGCAATTACCCTGGTATGGATATCGTCTCTTAAGTGTGACAAAAGGGTAGACTCCCCGACATCGAGTCTGTTTCCATAGTTTACCATCTTTGCTATACCCAATCCCTCCTGTGATGCCAGATCCAGCAAGGCAACAGCGAAGGCGCCACTTTGTGACAGGATCGACAGTGACCCTTTTTTGGGGCAGCTTACCCGTTCCCACGACAGGAACGAGGTGGTAAAATTCGAATAATTATCCAGAACACCCAAACAGTTAGGCCCAAGGATTCTGATATCATTTTCACATGCTACATGCCTGATCTGTTCCTCCATTGCAATACCTTCTGCACCCATTTCCCGAAAACCGGCGCTGATAATGATGGCATGACGAATTCGTTTCCGTGCCTGTTGTTGCACTACATTCAAAACCAGCGGTGCAGGAATGGCTATGACGTTTAGCGCCACTTCATCCGGAATATCCAGTATTGAGGAAAAGCATTGTAAACCAAAGACCGTCTTGTATTTTGGATTTACCGGATATACCTTGCCCTGAAAACCCATGTCGATGAGGTTTTTCAGGATAACACCCGGCAAGCTGCCAGGCTTTTCCGTAGCGCCAACGATTGCTACTGATGAGGGATTAAAAAAGGTTTCCATATCTTTCTAAAGTCTGATAGCGACAATTTTTCTGGTGTCAGCTATTTGCTTTGTCATAGCCGCAACCAACTCTCCGTTGAGAAAGCGGGAGATTGCTTCGGAAAAGACCCTCGCAATGACACAGGCTATGCTTTGATGACATATGGTGTGTTGTCATTGCAAGCGAAGCAATCTTTCTCCCATAAACATTCTATACCGCCTGATAAGGAATAAATAGGGTTGTAAAAAACTTACAAAAAAAATTGTTTTTACACAGTAATACTATAATGACCAAAATCTTTGTGTCGTAGTCAACAATTGCAACAATTTCCAATTCTTTGTCCCGGATGACAAGGTAGGCCATTTCCACGAAGGCTGTTACACCGTAAAAGGCAATAGAATTTTTGCCATGAAAAGGGATGCTGTAGATCTTGTTTTCTCAGTCTTTTCTGACGGCCTTATAGAAATGAAAATTCAAGTCAGAAAATTTTAGAATGGTTACTTCTTGGTATTGATTTCTTCCAGTATTTCCTGTGCGAGTTCTCTGACAGAACCATCTTCGTCGTTGAGCACATTTTTTATAAACTCCATGGCTGCCTCATTACCGACCTCACCTAGTGCTTCAACGGCACTTTCACGCACCCAGGGATCCCGATCGTTGAGCGCTATGGAAAGCGAGTCGACAATGCTTTTGTCGCCGATATCCAGTAAGGCGTCAATAGCGCTTAATCGCACATCCTCAACCGGGTCATTTGCAAGCGCCTTCGAGATGATTTCTATCGCCTTAGTGTCTTTGCTTTCACCTAAGGCTATAATTGCATCTTCCCTTTTTCCAGGATCTTCATTTTCCAAAGCGTCTTTTGCAAGAATTTCAAGGGACGGTTGGTTCTTTTTCTGATTGTCTTTTTGGGTGATGGGCAGTTTGGGCTTTGGGGAGAGTTTTCTGGGAGGCTCCTCTTTTACCGTGGTAAATATTTCTTTAGATTTACTGGCGCTTACGATGGAAAGTTTTCCTTCTTTCACATCACTGTGGTTGAAAACAAAGGCATAATTTTTATCCTTCAAAATTTTTCGAACCCCCTCTCCGACAGGTAAATTTTGGAATTCTATGGTAACGGTCCCATCAATTGTGTCATTTAGCCATATCCTGGCTCCGCTCTGTGTCATAATTTCTTTCAATACCGTTTCCAACGGAGAGTTTTTCAGTTTTGCCGATAATTGACCATTGCTGTACTTAACACCAGGGGATTCCTCGCCTGCTGGCGGATCCGCCCAAAGCATTTGATATTTGCTGGTGGTAAAAGCCAGTAGCCATGTAATAGCCGTAAACAGGCAAATTTTTGAATACAACGCAATGATACGGTAAAAAGAAATCATCCTTTACCTCCTGATTCAGTTCCCAAGAAAAAATTCAGGGTTGAAAAGTCGTCCGGCGCATGGCTGCGACCTGAGGATGACTTGCCAACAGACACGATGTTTACAGGGATTGATGACCCGGTAAATGACATATTGGACAGCATGTTCATATCATGATTGCTTGTTTTGAATGATATTGGTTAACAATCTTTTCCCTTTTTCCATGATTTCAGGTGTTTTTCCTTCTACATTCAGCCGGAGCAGAGGTTCCGTATTCGATTTTCTGACGTTGAACCACCAGTCATGATACTCCACGGTTACTCCATCCAGATAATCAATTTTTCCCGTTGAAAATTTCACGGCAATTTCTTCAATTTTTTTATCCTTATCTTCCACCTCGAAATTTATTTCACCGGTAGAATAATACCGTTTGAGCGGCGATACAATATTTGAGAAGGGGACGCGTTTTGTGCTCAAAATCTCCAAAACCATCAGGAAGGCAATCATTCCGGAATCGGAATAGTAATTATTTTTAAAGTAGTAGTGTCCGGAGAGTTCTCCTCCAAAAATTGCCTTTTTTTCTCGTAGGGTTGCCTTCATATAAACGTGGCCGACACGTTCCCGGTATGGAATGCCGCCACCTGCCTTTATTTCCTCCGGGACACTCCAGCTTGAGCGGAGATCATAGAGAATGGTAGCTCCTTTTTCTCGTTCGAGAATCTGCCTTGCGAGCAGTGCCGTAATAATATCGCATCCAATGATTCGCCCTGTTTCGTCCACAAAAAAAACATCGGTCAGCATCTCCATCAAAGGCTACTCCAAGGTGTGCTCTCGTCTCGCGCACCTTTTTTTTGTAAATCAACCATGTTTTCGGGCTTCAGTGGATTGGCCTCATGATTGGGAAAGGTCCCGTCCAGTTCAAAGTAGAGGGGGATAATTTCGATGGGAAGTCCTTCGCAAACGATTGGAATTGTCTTCCCTGCCATTCCATTTCCAGCATCAACAACGATGCGAAGATGTCTGAGGTTACCAGCAAATTTCAAGACATGCTTTTTATAATCTCCAAAAATATCGTTCAGGACAACCTTGCCAAGTTGCTCTCCGCGCGGAGGATGATACTGGCTTGTCAGTTTTGAAATACGGCTGATCCCTGTCTCAAGGCTGACGGGGATGGCCTGTTTTCTGCATATTTTGAATCCGTTATATTCTGCGGGATTGTGAGAGGCCGTAACCATAACCCCTCCATCGTACTGGTAATGTCCAACGGCAAAATACATCATTTCCGTTGAAATAACACCCAGATTGATGACGTTGAGACCGGCTGTACATAAGCCGTCTATCAAGGCATTGGCGAGCGATTTAGAAGAGATTCTCATATCCCTTCCCACCGCAATGTTTTTCACATCCGGATCTTCTTCCTTCAAAAATTGGGCTATGGATGTTCCAATCTTCTGAGCTGTAGCATCATTTAATTCTGAGGGATATTTCCCGCGAATATCATAACTCTTAAATATATCTCTCGATAGTTTGGATTCTGTATGCGCCCGGCTAAAACTCCCTGGCTCAACCCTCTCCAGACACACATTGCATTTAGGGTAATTCACCCGCTGCCTTCCCCTGCACACTGAATCGTTAATTGTGTAAGACTCTCCGGGGCAACGGCGCAGTCTCTCTTCACCTTTTTCGCTTATGTATCCTTTTTTCATACCAGATTACTTCCTAAAGAATCGTTACCATGTAAGCAACTGTTTGCCGGCATTAAATGCCTTTTGTAAGAGGTCGCGTCTTGTGTTTACCGTCCCTTTTTCTTCCAACCCGCAGCACAATAGATCTCCCACATATTTTGTGTCCAATACATGAAAAAAGGCTTTTATTGTTTTTATTGCACCGGTAAAAAATTCCTCTTCGGAACTTCGCGCTGCAGTTGCAATCAAGAATCCATTCGCAATCCGCGCCCCTTTCCTGACCGGGAGATGTAAAATATATTTTCTAGCCCAGAATGCCTGGCATCGGTCAATGAGAGCTTTCAACTGAGCGCTTACACTCATAAAATAGATAGGGGAAGCTACCATAATGCCATCCGTATCAACAAGGTGGGCATACACTTTTTGCATATCGTCGTGGATAACACACTCCCCTTTGTCAAAACAACCACCGCAAGAATTGCACGGAGCAATTTGTAAATCGCGGACGATAATCTTTTGGACTTCAGCGCCGCCTGCCTCTGCTCCTTGTATGGAGTGATTAAGCAATATGTCAGAGTTTCCATCAGCACGCGGACTGCCAAAGATGGCAACTACTTTTTTCATGCGTCTTTTCCACAGCAAGTTAACTCGTCCCTGAAATATGCCAATGTCTTTTGCAGCCCTTCCGCCCTCGGAATCTTTGGTTCCCAGTTTAATATCGTTCTTGCTTTCGAAATGTCGGGTTGCCGGATTTTGGGATCATCAACAGGGAGTGGCTTAAAGATCATCTTGCTTTTGCTGTTAGTAAGGGTGAGTATCTCTTCTGCTAACTGATGAATGGGTATCTCTTCAGGATTTCCGATATTTACCGGTTCATATTCATTTGAAAGAAGCAGTTGGTAGATCCCTTCTACAAGATCAGAGATATAGCAAAAACTTCTTGTCTGCAAGCCATTCCCAAATACGGTAATATTCTCATCTTTCAATGCCTGGCACATAAAGGTAGGCAGTGCACGACCGTCCTTCACGCGCATTCTTGGCCCATACGTATTGAAGATCCTCACGATTCTGGTGTCTATGTCATGGTACCGGTGATAAGCCATAGTCATTGCTTCTGCAAATCGTTTTGCTTCATCATAAACCCCCCGGGGTCCCACAGGATTGACATGTCCCCAATAATTCTCCGGTTGAGGATGGATCTGCGGATCTCCATATACTTCAGAGGTAGAGGCTAAAAGAAACCTGGCCTTCTTTGCCTTGGCAAGTCCCAGACTATTCAATGTGCCCAGGGAACCAACTTTTAATGTTTGTATAGGAAATTCCAGATAATCAAGAGGGCTGGCCGGTGACGCAAAATGCAATACGTTATCCACTTGCCCATCCACATAAATGTAATCACTTACATTGTGCCTTATAAAGCGGAATTGGCGATTTCCCATTAAGTGGACAACATTATCCATTTTCCCGGTTAACAGGTTATCGATACAGATAACTTCGTGTCCCTTTTTTATCAAATAATCGCACAGGTGTGAACCAATAAAACCCGCACCACCCGTAATTATTGTTCGCATAGAGGAATATCGCTTTCGAATACAGTAAGATCCAATATCGCAGAGGATTAAGGTGAATTCTACAACATTTCCATTAATATTCAAGTGTGAAATCATGACATGGGAGTAGTTTTCTTTGACAAACAAATTTATTAAAGATAGAATTCGTTTCGTGAAAAAACAAACAGAACCCAAAAGATACCTGAGTTCCTTTGACAGTCGTACTACTGCCCACGTTTTTACTGACGTCCTGGTGATTGGAAGCGGAGTGGCAGGGCTCAGCGCGGCCATACAGGCAGCAAAGCACCATGCCGTGCTGGTTACTACCAAGGAAAGGGTTGATGAAAATAATACCGCCTATGCTCAAGGGGGGGTGGCGGTTGTTCTTTCCGCCGGAGACACGGCGTCGAAACATATCAAAGACACCCTGGATGCAGGTCAGGGTTTGTGTGACGCCGCGATAGTAAAAGCCTTTGTTCATGAAGGTCCCAAGCGGGTGAATGAATTGATCAGATGGGGTGCGTCATTTGATAAAGAAGACGATCAGTTAATTTTTACTCAGGAGGGTGGCCACCACTTTCCCCGTATTATTCATGCCCAGGGCGATTCCACCGGAAAAGAAATAGAACATACCCTCGTTAAGGTAGCAAAAGAAAATAAAAATATCAAGATCTTTGAGCACACCTTCGTGATAGACTTGATCACAGAAGATGGCGTTTGCCACGGCGCAATTGCCTGGCACGCGAAGAAGGGAAAGATGTTGATATGGGCAAAACAAACAATTCTTGCGACAGGAGGATGCGGACAAGTCTACCGCGAGACAACGAATCCCGACGTAGCTACGGGCGATGGCCTGGCAATGGCATATCGCGCAGGCGCTACCCTTCAGGATATGGAGTTTGTGCAATTTCATCCTACAACACTTTATATTGCCGGGGCAGTGCGGTTTCTCATCACGGAGACGGTGCGCGGTGAAGGGGGCATTCTAAGAAATAAAAGGGGAGACCGTTTTATGCCGAAATATCATCCCCAGGCTGAGTTGGCGCCGCGAGACGTTGTCAGCCAAAGCATTTTGAAAGAAATGCAGAAAACCGATCACACCTACGTGTACATCGATATCCGTCATATTCCGAAGGAACGATTGTATGCCCGTTTTCCCAAGATCAGGGAGATCTGCGCATCTTTTGGAATTGATATTGCCAAGGACCTCATTCCTGTGCGCCCCAGCGCGCACTATATGATTGGCGGAGTTAAGGTTAATCGTTTTTCCAGAACTACCATCAGACAACTTTACGCTTGCGGTGAAGTGGCTTGTACCGGGATGCATGGAGCCAACCGGCTTGGCAGCAATTCTTTGCTTGAAGGGCTGGTTGCGGGTACTATTGCCGGGGCAGATGCCAGTAAGTCAATAGAAAGAGCAAAACGGCAGCTTTTTCCTTCCCCCACTCAAGAGCTTACCGGCGGATCAAAGATTAGCTGGTTGGATCTGAATGATATTGGAAATTCACTGAAGAGCCTTATGTGGAGGGATGCCGGAATAGAACGAGATGAAAAACACCTGCTGGAGGCGGAAGAGATGATTGAAATGTGGTGTAGTTATGTGCTGGACAAAGAATTTGCCAACCCGGTGGGATGGGAATTACAAAATATGCTGCTGGTTTCCCGTCTCATTGTGGTCTCTGCCCGTAACCGTAAAGAGTCGCGTGGTGTTCACCACCGCTCTGATTATCCAAAGACGGACAATATTCGCTGGAAGAAGCATGTTACTATTAAACGGACGAAGTCATGATGCGGATTTATTGCAGGATCCGTCTGACAGACCTTTGTATTTTGGCTTTTCAAGACGGTAACATCAAAATAATGAAATTTCCTTGAATAGCGTAGAATTACTGATAAAATTAGGCTTCTGCTAATAGAAACTGATAGGAAGGTATGGGCATCCTGGTATGCCAGTGGTCTGAATGTTTTCTAAGATTAAAGAGGGTGTTTTTGTGAAATTCCTGACTGAATACTTGACATTTAATACCAAAAAGCGCCGTGAGTTTATCAATATTACGCGGGAAATAGAACGGGTCTTGCAGAAGAGCGGCATTAAAGAAGGTATGATTTTGGTATCCGCCATGCATATAACGTCGGGTATCTTCGTTAATGATGCAGAACCCGGACTCCATCGGGATATAGAAGAGTGGATGCTCAAATTGATTCCGGAAGGCCATGATTATTACCATCATAGAACCGGCGAGGTGAATGGCGATGCGCACCTCAGAAACCTCTTGCTGGGACATCAGGTGGTACTACCGGTAACAGAAGGGAAATTAGACCTGGGCCAGTGGCAGAGGGTGTTTTATGCCGAATTCGATGGACAGCGCAGTAAGCGGGTGATTATAAAAGTCATGGGAGAATAAGAGAATTTTTCCGCAAAGAGTCAAGATGTTTAAAAGGAAAAGTCAAAAACTATCTCTTGCCTTTCAGGGCAATTATCCATTTCCCTTGCCCTATAAAGAGTGGATAGAAAAAGTAAATTTTGAATCCTGGGATCCATTAAAGCGGTTGCTATGACAGTAACGAGTACCTGTACAGTGTCTGACAAAAAAAACGGATGAAGAGGCACCGTGTATCCTGGCCTGCCCTATACGGCAAGATGCCCGTGATTATGTCCAACTCATAGCCAGAGGACGTTTCCATGAGGCATTTCGGCTGGTGAGAGAGAGAAATCCTTTGCCAGCAGCATGTGGCCGCATCTGCACCCATCCGTGTGAAACAAAATGCCGAAGGAATAGCACGGATGCCCCAATCGCAATCGCATGGCTCAAACGCTTTCTTGGTGATAATTTTTCCAGGGAACCCGGAATAACCGTTACTGAGCGTTATCCTGAAAAAATCGCCATTATTGGTGCAGGCCCTGCCGGACTCGCTGCAGCGAATGATTTAGCCCTTTTGGGGTATTCTTGCACCATATTTGAATCAAATCCAACCCCTGGTGGCATGCTTCGAATGGGTGTCCCAACCTATCGTCTCCCAAGGGCATCCATTGATAATGACGTCAATGTTATTAAAAAATTAGGGGTAGAAATTCGATATAACGCAACGTTTGGCGCAGATATTACCTTCGACAGTTTGAAAAAAGACGGGTTTTCTGTGGTGTTTCTCGGTGTGGGACTCTTAGAAAGCCGCACCTTGAATATCGAAGGGATGCAACTTGATGGCGTTCTCAAAGGGACATCCTTTTTGAATGAAGTAAATACTACCGGAAATGCCAGGATCGGAAGGCATGTACTCGTAATAGGCGGAGGCGCTGTAGCCATGGACTGTGCGCGGACGGCATTACGATTGAAGCCCAACAAGGTGTCCGTTGCCTGCCTCGAATCCCGAAAGGAGATGCCGACCACTGATTTTGAAATCGAAGAGGCCATCCATGAAGGGACGGTTCTCCATAACTCGGTTGGTCCAAAACGTATCCTCGGAAAGGATGGGAAAGTAACGGGATTAGAAGTTCTTAAAGTGAAACATGTCTTCGATGAACAAAAACGTTTTAACCCTGCCTTCTACGAAGGGTCGGAGTCAATAATTGAGGCAGATACGATTATCCTCGCCATAGGACAAGCATCAAATCTCACTTTCCTGAGCGGACAGGAAGGTATCCAGATCGCGCGCGGAGGCACCATTGTTGCAAATCCAACCACCTTGAGCACCTCTGTTCCTGGTATCTATGCAGGCGGCGATATTGTGCTTGGCCGGGGAACCATGACCGAAAGCATGGCCCAGGGGAAAAAAGCGGCGATTGCTATTCATAATACCCTGAGAAATACGACGCTCAAAGACGAGAAATGGGCGGATAAACCTGCCGTGCCCGATGTGGCTGCATCCAAAATTGCCCTTATTAAAAAAGAGCAAAAACAAGACATGCCCACCATGCCTGTGGATAAACGACTGACTAACTTTGATGAGGTAGAGTTGGGGTTCTCCCTGAATGTGGCTGTAAGAGAGGCACAACGGTGTATGAACTGCGGTGCGGGCGCCCGGGTGGATGACAATCTTTGTGTTGGTTGCCTCACCTGTGTGCGGGTATGTCCTTTTGAAGTGCCGAAGATTGCAAAAGGCAGTACGACAGCTTATATTGACGGAGATTGCCAGTCCTGTGGTTTGTGTATTGTGGAATGTCCTGCTAAGGCAATTAGTTTTAAAACCCCTTTGGAAGATTGCGGAAAAGATGTCCTAGAGGCGGTTTTCCAGGAAAAATTTGTCCATGGTATAAAACCTTTTATTGTTAATTTTTATTGCCAATATGGTGCGTATAAAGAGGAAAAAGAAGGCGCAACTGATGATTTACTGGTTTTTCATTTCAGGCGTGTAGGCGTTCTGGGGTTGGGTAAAGTAGATCCGTCATTATATCTCAGGGCATTTGAGTTGGGCGCTCATGGGGTATTGGTAACGGCCTGCAGAGGGGAAACCTGTCATTTTTGCGAAGAACAGGAATGGATTGAAAGACGGGCAAATTTTACCCGTAGACTCTTAAGTGGATTGGGAATGGATTCCAGAAGGTTTCAGACCCATTTTGTTTCTTCTCAGAATGGCAAAGAAATCCTTGAGATTGCTTTTAACATGGTTGAAGAATTGAGAACTATATAATTAAATCGTAGCGCTTAAGTTGCTACGGACCAAAGAAAACAATTGTGGTGACTTTGGATATTTATCACATAGTAAACGCAATAAAAAAAAATGTATGCACGTGTCATTGCGAGGGCGATAGCCCGAAGCAATCTCTGTGATTTGGATTGCTTCGCTTCTCTCGCACCAACAACTTTCTTTTTACATTAATTCAGATGTGTTGGATGGGTCAGGTGGAGCAACCCCCATCCTTGTTCTGTTTCAGAAATTTTGTGAAATTCTTTCGTGGATCAAGAAAATGATTGTAGCTGCATCAAAACCGTTTCCGGAAATCAAACAGATGCTTTCCGGATTTAAAAAGGTCTGCGTGTTGGGATGTGGTTCGTGTGTGACCATATGCCATACCGGTGGCGAAAAACAAGTTGCCGAGCTTGCCGCGCAACTGAGGCTTGCTGCAAAACTGGAAGGCAGGCACCTTGAAGTTGTTGAGGATTCCACGCTCCGTCAGTGTGAGTGGGAATTTATTCGTGATATTCATGAGGTCGTCAAAGATTGCGACGCCGTTCTTTCCATTGCCTGTGGCGTAGGCGTTCAGTACATGGCCGAAAGGTTCCGCAAGATTAGGATATTTCCCGGCTTAAATACCACTTTTATGGGCGGGCCTGTTGAACAGGGCGTTTTTTTTAGAACGATGTGGGGGCTGTGGCAATTGTATTCTGGGGAGTACGGGTGGGCTGTGCCCGGTAAGCCGGTGTGCGAAGAGTTTATTGAATGGTCCGTGTGGCGGTTCACAAAATGGGAAATGCGAAGTTTCCCAGGAAATCCCGTGCGTGTGGCATCAGATCTACGATCAGCTTGATACTCAGCAACTTTTGGCCACAATGGAAACAATTGTGCCGCCCAAGGACTGGACTACCGGCATGGAAAATCATCCCCGCAAGATGATCCTGGAACATTTGGTCGTGGAAAAATAAATTGATTAGAGCGCCGATTTCTGCAGATATGCATGGAAAATAGCCTTAAGATTTAGCTTTGAACATCATGATAATCTGTTTTCATCAGTGTCCAAAAAAAATTTTTATAGTATCCCTCACTAGTGTCCGGTTATAAGTTGAACAAGGACAATTGCTTATAAGGAAAGTATGGTTCGCTTTTGTAATCAGAATTTGTAAGTACTTGTAAAATAGGGACTTTCTCAAATAGGGTAATACTCAAAATTTGTAAAATTGTGTAGAGACTCATGTCTAAATTGAGGAGATATAC